>NZ_CAMPGZ010000115.1 GCF_946885725.1 uncultured Nocardioides sp. | reverse complement strand
AAGACCAACGAGGAGCAGGACTGGCTGAAGACCAACCTCGCCCGGTTCACCGGTCACATGCAGGGCGGCCGGGACCTCCTCGACGTGACCACCCTGATCGTCAACGAGCTGACGCCGCTGGTGGGCGCGCGACAGGGGTCGTTCTTCCTCAGCGACGTCCAGCGCGGCGGCGAGCTGCGCCGGTTCGCGTCGTACGGCTACCGCGCGCGCAAGTCCGTGCCGAGCACGTTCGCGCCGGGCGAGGGACTCGTCGGCCAGGCCGCGGTGCAGCGGTCGCCGATCGTGGTGACCAACGTGCCGCCGGACTACATCCGCATCGCGTCGGGGCTCGGCGAGGCCAGCCCGCTGAACATCGTCGTGCTGCCGGTGCTGTTCGAGGACCAGGTGCTCGGCGTGGTCGAGCTCGCGTCGTTCGAGCCGTTCACCGAGGTGCACATGCAGTTCCTCGAGCAGCTCATGGAGATCATCGGGGTATCGCTCAACGCGATCATCGCCAGCTCCCGCACCGGTGAGCTGCTCGTCGAGTCGCAACGGCTCGCCGCGGAGCTGCAGGACAAGTCCGAGGAGCTGCAGACGCAGCAGGTCGAGCTGCAGCAGACCAATGCAGAGCTCGAGGAGAAGGCGCGGCTGCTCGCGGCGCAGAACCGCGCGATCGAGATCAAGAACCTCGAGATCGAGGACGCCCGGCGTGGCCTCGAGGACCGCGCTGAGCAGCTGGCGGTGTCGTCGCGCTACAAGTCGGAGTTCCTGGCCAACATGTCGCACGAGCTCCGCACGCCGCTCAACTCGCTGCTGATCCTGGCGAAGCTGCTGACCGACAACGTCGAGGGCAACCTGACCCAGCGGCAGGTCGAGTACTCCCGCACCATCCACAGCGCCGGCACCGACCTGCTCCAGCTGATCAACGACATCCTCGACCTGTCCAAGGTGGAGGCCGGGAAGATGGACGTGCACCCGGCCGACGTGGCAGTCGCCGGGATCGTGGAGTACGTCGAGGCGACCTTCCGGCCGCTCACCGCCGAGAAGGACCTGCGGTTCTCGGTCGGCGTCGGGCCCGACGTCCCGCGCACGCTGCGCTCCGACCAGCACCGGCTGCAGCAGGTGCTGCGCAACCTGCTGTCCAACGCGGTGAAGTTCACCTCGTCGGGGCAGGTCACCCTCGAGATTCACACCACGCCCGCGGAGCGGTTCACCACTCCCGGCCTGCGTGACGCCGAGCAGGTCGTGGCCTTCGCGGTGACGGACACCGGCATCGGCATCCCGCCCGAGCAGCTCAAGGTCATCTTCGAGGCGTTCCAGCAGGCCGACGGGACGATCAGCCGGAAGTTCGGCGGCACCGGACTCGGTCTGTCGATCAGCCGCGAAGTCGCCCGGCTGATCGGTGGCGAGATCCACGTCGACAGCGAGCCCGGCCGGGGCAGCACGTTCACGTTGTACGTCCCTACGCGCTTCCGGACCGACGACGAACCCCGCGACGCCGGTTCCCCGGCGACGAGCGCCGCCGATCCCTCGGCCACTGCGGCGGAGCCCGACGACGTGGAGGACGACCGCACCAGCATCGGCCGGGACGACGCGGTCCTCCTGGTGGCACTGGCCGACCGCTCGCTGCGGAAGCAGGCCGTCGAGCTCGGCCGCGCGCACGGCTTCAAGGTGGTCGCGGCCGAGCGGCCCGACCAGGCGGTGCGCGCCGCGAGGTCGCTGCAGCCCGCGGCGCTCATGGTCGGGATGGAGCTGGTGACCGACGCCGGCACGTCGCTGCTCCGGGCGCTCAAGGCGGACCCGGAGACCCGGCACCTGCCGACGGTCGCGGTGCACTCGGCGCACGCCGGCGACGACCTCCTCGTCGGCCGGCACGCCGGGGCGATCGGGGTCGTGGAGCACCCGGTGACGCCCGAGCGGCTCGGCGCGGCACTGGAGGACCTCACCGACTACCTGGCCCGCAAGACCCGCTCGCTGCTCGTGGTGAGCGGCGCCGGCGTGGACGAGCCGTCGGCCGTGGTCGCGCTGTTCGGCGCCGTACCCGAGGTGGACCTGCACGTCGCAACCAGCGTGGCCGAGGCCGCCGACGCTCTCGACGCCCGTGGCTACGACTGCGTCGTCGTGGAGCTCAAGCTGCCCGGCGGTACGGCGTTCGACGTGCTGAGGCGGATGCGCTCGCGCAAGGCGCTGCGGGAGATTCCCGTGGTCGTCAGCACCGGCGGACCGGTCTCGTTCAAGGACGAGACGCGGCTGGCCCAGTACGCGCGGTCGATGGTGGTCAAGCACGACGCCACCGACGCGCAGCTCGTCGAGGACGTCGCGCTGTTCCTGCACCGGTCGGGCGTCGACCTGCCCGACCGGCCGGCCGAGGAGGGACGACGCGGCGGGAGCTCGTCGTTCGCCGGCCGGCGGATCCTCATCGTCGACGACGACGTGCGCAACGTGTTCGCGCTGGCCAGCGCCCTCGAGCAGTTCGGCATCGACGTCGCCTACGCCGAGAACGCCGAGGCCGGGATCCAGCTGCTCGAGCAGGACGAGGGCGTCGACCTCGTGCTGATGGACGTGATGATGCCCGGGATGGACGGCTACACCGCGATGCGGGAGATCCGCCGGATGCCGACGTACGCCGACAAACCGGTGATCGCGCTGACCGCCAAGGCGATGCCCGGCGACCGGGAGAACAGCATCGCGGCCGGCGCGTCGGACTACGTCACCAAGCCGGTGGACCTCGACCACCTGCTCTCGCGTCTGCGTGCCTGGCTGCCATGACCGAGCGCGCCCGGATCCTCCTCGTCGACGACCGCCGGCAGAACCTGCTCGCGCTCGAGGCGGTGCTGAGCTCCCTCGACCAGATCCTGGTGACGGCCTCGTCGGGCGAGGAGGCGCTCCGGGCGCTGCTGAAGGACGACTACGCGCTGATCCTGCTCGACGCGCAGATGCCGGGGATGGACGGCTTCGAGACGGCGTCGCGGATCAAGGCCCGGGTGCGCACGAAGGACGTGCCGATCATCTTCCTGACCGCGGTCGACGAGGAGCAGCAGCACGCCTACCGGGGCTACGCGGCCGGCGGGGCCGACTACCTCTCGAAGCCGTTCGACCCGTGGGTGCTGCGCGCGAAGGTGCAGGTGTTCGTGGACCTGTGGCTGGCCGGGCGGCGCCTCGCGACCCAGGCCGCCCTGCTGCAGCGCGGTCTCGAGGGCCGCGTCGACGTGGTCGGCGAGCTCGACGACCGGCTCGGGATGGTGGAGGAGTCGGTCACGACACTGCGCGAGCGGGCCGGCGACGACGAGGCCGTCGAGACGCTCGCGCGCCGGGTGGCCGCGCTGCGGCAGGCCCTCGACGTGCTCGACGGCGGGTCGTCCCCGTCGGGCGCGACCCGCCGCGAGTTCGGCTAGGCCGGGAACCGACCGCCTTTCTCCGCCAGGTCGAGGAGGTACGCCGGGGGCTCGAAGCGCCCGCCGTACGTCGCCGCCAGCTCACGGGCGCGGGCGACGAACGCGGTGAGTCCGCCGGGGTAGCCCTGCATGAACTGGACGGCGCCGCCGGTGCTGGCGGGGTAGCCGATGCCCATGATCGAGCCGATGTTGGCCGCGGCGGCCGACTCGATCACGCCCTCCCCGAAGCAGCGGGCGGTCTCGACCGCCTCGATGAACAGCATCCGGTCCTTGAGGTCGCCGAGGTCGTCGAACCGGGGCTCGCGGTCGGCGGCCGGGAAGGTGTCGGCGAGGCCCTTCCAGAGGCCGAGCCGCTTGCCGGACTCGTCGTAGTCGTAGAAGCCGGCGCCGCGCAGACGTCCGGGCCGACCGGCCTCGAGCATCGTCTCGATGACCTTGTCGGCGGGGTGCGTCGGCACCTCCTGGCCCGCGGCCTGGAGCGCGTCGGCGGTGGCCTTGCGGATCTTGGCCATCAGCTCGAGGTTGAGCTCGTCGGAGAGCTGCAACGTGCCGACCGGGTAGCCGGCCTGCGTCGCGGCCCGCTCGATCGACGTCGGGTGGTAGCCCTCGGCGAGCATCGCCAGGCCCTCGTTGACGTAGGTGCCGATGACCCGCGAGGTGTAGAAGCCGCGGGAGTCGTTGACGACGATCGGCGTCTTCCTGATCAGCTGCACGACGTCGATCGCCTTCGCGACGGTGGCGTCGGAGGTCTCGCCGCCGCGGATGATCTCGACGAGCGGCATCTTGTCGACCGGCGAGAAGAAGTGCAGGCCGACGAAGTCGGCGGGGCGGTCGACGCCCTGCGCCAGCCCGGTGATCGGCAGCGTGCTGGTGTTGGAGCACAGCAGCGCGTCGGGAGCGACGACCTTCTGCACCTCGGCGTACACCTCGGCCTTGAGCTTGGGGTCCTCGAACACCGCCTCGATGACGAGGTCGCAGCCGGCGAGGTCGGCGTAGTCGGCGGTCGGGGTGATCCGGTCGAGGATCTCGCCGGCCTCGACCTCGCCGAGCTTGCCGCGCGAGACCTGCTTGTCGAGCACCTTGCGCGAGTATGCCTTGCCCTTCTCTGCGTTCTCGAGGGCGACGTCCTTCAGCAGCACCTGCGCGCCGGCGCGGGCGCAGACGTAGGCGATGCCGGCGCCCATCATCCCGGCGCCGAGCACGGCGACCTTGGTGGGCGTGAACTTCTCGAAGCCCTCGGGGCGCAGCGACCCGGAGTTGATCGCCTGCAGGTCGAACCAGAACGCCTGGATCATGTCCTTGGAGTTCTTGCCGGTGACGAGGTGCGTCATGTAGCGCGACTCGATCCGGCTCGCCGTGTCGAAGTCGACCTGGGCGCCCTCGACCGCGGCGCACAGGATCGCCTTCGGCGCGGGGTAGTCGGCGCCCTTGAGCTGCTTGCGCAGGTTCGCCGGGAACGCCGGCAGGAACGCCGCGAGCTTCGGCGAGGACGGCGTGCCGCCGGGCATCTTGTAGCCCGGCCGGTCCCACGGCTGTACGGCGGCCTCCTCGTCGTCGCGGTGCGCGTTGACCCAGCCCTTGGCGGCGGGGAGCAGCTCGGCGGGGTCGTGCACGAGGGCGTCGACGAGGCCCCTCTCCTTGGCCTCGGCGGGCTTCATGCGCGGGCCGGTGAGCAGCACGTTCATCAGCGCGTCGGCGAGACCGAGCATCCGGACCGTGCGGATGACCCCGCCGCCGCCGGGCAGCAGGCCGAGTGTCACCTCGGGAAGACCGATCTGGACACCGGGAGCGTCGACGGCGATCCGGTGGTGGCACGCCAGCGCGATCTCGAGACCGCCGCCGAGCGCCGTACCGTTGATCGCCGCCACCACAGGGCGGCCGATCGTCTCGAGCCGGCGCAGCTGGGTCTTGATCTCCTGGCTGAGCGCGAACATCTCGGCCGCGTCCCCGGGCCCGGCCTTGACCATCTCGCGGAGGTCGCCGCCGGCGAAGAACGTCTTCTTCGCGCTGGTGACGACGACGCCGGCGACACCGCCTTCGGCAACGTCGGCCTCGAGCCGCTCGACGGCGGCGGCCATCGACTCCTGGTAGAGCCGGTTCATCGTGTTGGCGCTCTGCGTCGGGTCGTCGAGGGTCAGGGTGACGATGCCGTCGGTGTCCTTGTCGTAGCGGACGGCGGACTGCTGCGCGGTCTCGGTCATGAGTGTCCTCTGCGTGTTCGGAGAGGTGGTCTCGACAGGCTCGACCACCCGGAGGTTCAGGTGGTCGGTCAGATGCGCTCGACGATGGTCGCGATGCCCATGCCGCCGCCGACGCAGAGCGTGGCGAGGCCGTAGCGCAGGTCGCGGCGCTCGAGCTCGTCGACGAGCGTGCCGAGGATCATCGCGCCGGTCGCGCCGAGCGGGTGGCCCATCGCGATCGCGCCGCCGTTGACGTTGACCTTGTCGTGCGGGAGGTCCAGGTCGCGCATGAACCGCATCGCGACCGCGGCGAACGCCTCGTTGATCTCGAACAGGTCGATGTCGTCGACCGACAGCCCCGCCTTGGCCAGCGCCTTGCGGGACGCGGGCGCGGGACCGGTGAGCATGATCGTCGGGTCGGCGCCGGAGACCGCGGTGGAGACGATGCGGGCGCGCGGCGTGAGGCCGAGCTCCTGGCCGACATGCTCGGTGCCGATCGCGACGATCGCGGCGCCGTCGACGATGCCGGAGGAGTTGCCGGCGTGGTGGACGTGGTCGATCTTCTCGACCCAGTGGTACTTCTCCAGCGCGACCGCGTCGAAGCCGCCCTGGTCGCCGATGCCGGCGAACGACGGCGGCAGCGACGCCAGCGACTCGACGGTCGTGCCTGGCCGGATCAGCTCGTCGTGGTCGAGGACGGTGAGGCCGTTGATGTCCTTGACCGGCACGATCGAGCGGTCGAAGTAGCCGTTGGCCTGAGCCTTGGCGGCCCGCGACTGCGACTCGGCCGCGAACGTGTCGACGTCCTCGCGGCGGTAGCCCTCGATCGTCGCGATCAGGTCGGCGCCGATGCCCTGCGGCACGAACGACGTGGCGAGCGCGGTGGCGGGGTCCATCGCCCAGGCGCCGCCGTCGGTGCCCATCGGCACCCGCGACATCGACTCGACGCCGCCGGCGAGGATCAGGTCCTCGAAGCCTGAGCGCACCCGCGCCGCGGCCTGGTTGACCGCCTCGAGGCCCGAGGCGCAGAAGCGGTTGAGCTGCACGCCGGCGACCGTCTCGGGGTAGCCGGCGGCCAGCGCGGCCGCCTTGGCGATGTCACCGCCCTGGTCGCCGACCGGGGTCACGACGCCGAGCACCACGTCGTCGACGCGCTGCGGGTCGAGCCCGGGGTTGCGGCGCTTGACCTCGTCGAGGAGGCCGACCACCAGGTCGATCGGCTTCACCTCGTAGAGCGAGCCGGTCTTCTTGCCGCGGCCGCGCGGCGTGCGGAGGGCGTCGTACACGAACGCCTCCGGCTGGGTTCCCCGGTCGGTGCTGAGCGCCATCCGCGCGTCCTCTCGGTCGATGACGGGACGAGTACTGCGATTGTGACACTCCTGCTGTTAGCGTCGTCAACCACGACGACCCTGTGACGTGCATCTCGAAAGGCCCCCGATGTCGCAGTCCCAGCCGCACACCACCGGTGAGCAGGCTCAAGAGCAACCCGAGCTGATGACGCTCGAGGAGCTGACCCGCCGCAGCGGGATCAGCGTGCGCAACATCCGCTTCTACACCTCGCGCGGCCTGCTGCCGGCGCCGATCCGGAAGGGCCGTTCGGGTTACTACTCGGCCGACCACCTGGCCCGGCTCGAGCTGGTGCGGGAGCTGCAGGCGCACGGGTTCACGCTGGCGGCGATCGAGCGGTACGTCGCCAAGATCCCGGCCGACGCGACGCCGGAGACGATCGCGCTGCACCGCACGCTGCTCGCGCCGTGGATGCCCGAGCTGCCCGAGACGATGACCCGCAAGGAGCTCGTGCGGCGGGCCGGCCGGCCGCTGTCCGACGAGGACCTCGACACGCTCAACGCGCTGGGCATCGTGTTCCCGGCCAAGCAGGGCCGCTACCAGGTCGCGGTCGCGCACCTGTCCGTCGGCGTCAGCCTTCTCGACCTCGGCATGCCGACCGACGCGGCGCTGGCCGCCCAGGACATCTTCCTGGCGCACGGCCGCGCGATCGCCGACGAGCTGACCGAGCTGTTCAGGACCAAGGTGTGGCCGGCGTACGTCGAGGGCGGCGCGACGCCCGACCAGATCCGCGAGGTCGTGGAGCGGTTCAAACCGGTCACGGTCGCGGCGCTCGTGGCGGCCTACGAGTCCGCGGTCAACGAGACCAAGCGCGAGACGGTCGCGCGGCGCGCCCGATGACGGCCGGGAAGGGCCCCCTCGCCGGCGTCCGCGTCGTCGAGCTGGCCGGGATCGGGCCGGGACCGCACGCGGCCATGCTGCTCGCCGACCTCGGCGCCGACGTGATCCGAGTGGAACGGCCGGGCGGGGCGACGTCGGCCGGGCCGCGCGAGACCGACCTGCTCACCCGCGGGCGGCCCAGCGTGGCGCTGGACCTCAAGCACCCCGACGCGGTCGTGACCGTGCGCGCGCTGGCTGAGAAGGCCGACGTGTTCCTCGAGGGGATGCGGCCCGGCGCGGCCGAGCGGCTCGGGCTCGGGCCGGACGAGCTGCTCGCGAGCAACCCGCGGCTGGTCTACGGCCGGATGACCGGCTGGGGCCAGGACGGGCCGTGGGCGGAGGTGGCCGGGCACGACCTGAACTACCTCGCGGTCTCCGGCATCCTGCACGGCCTGGGCCAGACGCCGGACCGGCCACAGTTCCCGACGAACCTGCTCGGCGACTTCGGCGGCGGCTCGACGTACCTCGTCATCGGCGTGCTCGCCGCGCTCACCGAGGCGCGCACGTCCGGTCGAGGCCAGGTCGTGGACGCCGCGATCGTCGACGGCGTGGCCCACCTCGGCACGATGCAGGCCGGGATGCTCGCCGCCGGGCTCGCGCACGAGCGGCGGGCGGCCGGGCTGCTGGACGGGGGCGCGCCGTTCTACGACGTCTACGAGACCGCGGACGGCAAGCACATGTCCGTCGGTGCCCTGGAGCCGCAGTTCTTCGCCGAGCTCGTCCAGCTGCTCGAGCTCGACGACGCCCCGGACCAGTGGGACATCGAACGGTGGGGCGAGCTGCGCGAGCGGCTGACCGCACGGTTCCGCGAGCGCACCCAGGAGGAGTGGGCGGGGGTCTTCGACGGGACCGACGCGTGCGTCGCGCCGGTGCTGCCGGTGTCCGAGGCTGCTCGGCACCCGCACGTAGCGGCGCGCGGCACCTGGGTCGAGCGGGACGGCCTGACCCAGCCGGCGCCGGCGCCCCGGTTCTCCCGCACGCCCGGGGAGCTGGGCGACGGTCCGAGCGTCGCCGGTGGCGACACCCGGGCCGCGCTGACGGCCTGGGGCGTCGAGGACGTCGAGGGCCTGATCGAGTCGGGGGCGGCCGTCCAGGCCTGACGTCACGTCGGAAGTGGTGGCTACTGTCGGGAGGGTCGTCGACGACAGGACGGACGCGTGGCAGTTGCGAGCGGACACGTGCCCCCGACCCGGGGCGTCGTCGGCCTGCTGACCGCCACCCATCCCGGTCCCGCCCTCGCGGTCTCCGTCGTGGCCGGGCTGCTCGCGTTCGGAGAGGACGCCCCGCCGTCGACGGTCGCGCTCGTCGTCGCCGCGGTGCTCGCCGGGCAGCTCTCGATCGGGTGGTGCAACGACCTCGTCGACCTGGCGCGCGACCGGCAGGTGGGCCGCGCTGACAAGCCCCTGGCCACCGGCGCGGTCGACGTCCGCACCGCGCGGGTCGCCTGCGCGGTCGCGGTGGCGCTCGTCGTACCCCTCTCGCTCGCGTGCGGCGTGCTCGCCGGCACCGTGCACCTGGCCTGCGTCGCGTGCGCGTGGGCCTACAACCTGGGGTTGAAGGCGACGGTCTGGTCGTGGCTGCCCTACGCCCTGGCGTTCGGCGGCCTGCCGGCGTTCGTGGCGCTCGCCGCCGACGCCTCGCCGGTGTGGTGGACGAGCGCCGCCGGCGCGCTGCTCGGCGTCGGCGCGCACCTGGTCAACGCCCTGCCCGACCTCGACGACGACCGCGCCACCGGCGTGGTCGGCCTGCCGCACCGTCTGGGTGCGGCGGCCTCTCGGCGTCTCGCCGTGACTGCGTTGTCGGCTGCCACCCTGCTGCTCGCCTGGCAGGCACCCTCGCTCGCGGCCCTCGGCCGGGTGCTCGTGGTGGCCGTCGCTCTTGTGCTGGCCGCGGTCGCGCTGAGGTCCGCCGGGCGCACGCCGTTCCGCGCCGTCGTCGTGCTCGCCCTCGTCGATGTCGCCGTCCTGGTGGTGGCGCGGTGACAGGCCGCTGGGACCTGGTGGTGGTCGGTGCCGGGCCGGCCGGGAGCGCCACCGCGCTCGGTGCGCTGCACCGCGACCCCCGCTTGCGCGTGCTGCTGCTCGACCGCGCGGACTTCCCGCGCGACAAGGCGTGCGGAGACGGCATCGCCCCGCACGTGCTCGACGTGCTGACAGGCGTCGGCGTGCACGGCCTGCTCGACGACCACGTCCCGCTGCGCCGGCTGACGATCTCGATCGCCGGCCACGTCGCCGACGGTCCGCTGGCCCGGCCCGTGTGGGTGGTGCCGCGCACCGAGCTCGACGCGCGCCTCGTCGCCCGAGCGGAGGCGGCCGGAGCCGTTCGCGAGCGACGCCGGGTGCGGAGTCTCGACGAGCTGGACGCCCGTGTCGTCGTCGGGGCCGACGGCGCGCACAGCGTGGTCCGTCGCGACCTGCTCGGGTCTGCGCCGGGGCATCGGGCGCTGGCGATCCGCGGCTATACACCGGCACCGGCGGCGTTCGCGGGCCGCCAGGTGATCCGGTACGGCGACCGCCGGATGCCGTCGTACGCCTGGTGCTTCGACCGCGGCGACGGCCTCGCCAACGTCGGCTACGGCGAGCTCGTCGACGGCGACGAGGACCTGACCCGCGACCTGCTGCTCGGCGAGCTCGAGCGGCTGCTGCCGGGGACGGTCGCACGAGGTGATGCGTGGCGCGCGGCCCACCTGCCACTCTCCGGCCTGCCGCGCCGGCACGCCGCGGGGCGGGTGCTCCTCGCCGGCGACGCCGCGCACCTGGTCAATCCGATGACCGGCGAGGGCATCTTCTACGCGGTCGCCACCGGGGTGCTGGCCGGGCGCGCTGCGGCCGACGCGATCGCCGCCGGCCGGCCTTCGGCCGCCGGCGAGGCCTACACGCGCACCGTCCGCCGCCTGCTCGCGCGGCACCAGCGGCACACCACGCTGACGGCCCGGCTGTCCGCCGTACCCCGGGTGGTCGCGGCCGGGATCGACGCGGCCGCGCGGAACAACGGCGTGTTCGACGACCTCGTCGAGATCGGCCTCGGCGACGGCACGATCACCCCGCGGCTCGTCGGTGGCCTGGTCCGCGCGCTGGCACGGCCGACCCCGACCTCGCACCCGAACGAAGCGGAGACCTCATGGAGATCCTGACCGTGCGCGGCGCGCTGCCCCCGCACCGCTACGCCCAGGAGGAGATCACCGACGCCTTCGCGACCGTGATCGCGCAGAACGCGCTGGACGAGGGGCTGCTGCGCCGGCTGCACGGCAACGCGGGCGTGCGGACGCGACACCTGGTGCTGCCGCTGGAGGAGTACGCCGGGCTCGGCGACTTCGGCCACGCCAACGACCTGTTCATCGAGCACGCCGTCCGGCTCGGGTCACAGGCGCTGGTCGACGCGCTCAAGGCCGCGGGCCTCACGCCCGGCGACGTCGACCTCGTCGTGTCGACCACCGTGACCGGCCTGGCGGTGCCATCCCTCGACGCGCGCATCGCGGCCACGGTCGGACTGCGGCCGGACGTCAAGCGGGTGCCGCTGTTCGGCCTCGGCTGCGTAGCGGGAGCGGCGGGCATCGCGCGGCTGCACGACTACCTCCTCGGCCACCCCGACCACGTCGCCGTACTCGTCTCCGTCGAGCTCTGCTCACTGACCGTCCAGCGCGACGACACCTCGGTGCCGAACCTCGTGGCCAGCGGGCTGTTCGGCGACGGCGCGGCCGCGGTCGTGGCGCGGGGTGGACCTCCCGAGGGCGGTGGGGTCGAGGTGCTCGCCTCGCGCAGCCGGCTGTACCCGGACTCCGAGCGGACGATGGGCTGGGACATCGCGTCGACCGGGCTGCGGATCGTGCTCGACGCGTCGGTGCCGGACATGGTGCACCGCTACCTGCGCGAGGACGTCGACGCGTTCCTCGCCGACCACGGCCTCGGCATCGACGACATCGGCTGGTGGGCCTGTCACCCCGGCGGGCCCAAGGTGATCGAGGCGATCGAGGAGTCGCTCGGCCTGCCGCGCGAGGCGGTGCAGCTGACCTGGGACTCGCTCTCGCGGATCGGCAACCTGTCGTCGTCCTCGGTGCTGCACGTCCTCGAGGACACCCTGCGGGAGCGGCCGCCGGTGCCCGGGTCGTGGGGTGTGGTGATGGCGATGGGGCCCGGCTTCTGCTCCGAGCTCGTGCTGGCGCGAGGGGTCGCATGACGTCGCTCGCGTTCTTCACCGTGCTGGTGGCGCTGGTCGCGCTGGAGCGGCTCGCCGAGCTCGTCGTCTCGACGCGCAACGCCCGGTGGGCCCTCGCGCAGGGTGGGCGGGAGACCGGGCAGGGCCACTACGTCGTGATGGTCGTGCTGCACACCGGGCTGCTCGTCGGCGCGCTGGTCGAAGCGTGGTGGCGGCGACCCGACGCACCACTTCTGCTGGCCGCCACGATGTTCGCCCTCGTTCTCGCCTCGCAGGCGCTGCGCTGGTGGTGCATCGCGACGCTCGGCCGGCAGTGGAACACGCGGGTGATCGTCGTGCCCGGGCTGCCGCTGGTGCGGTCCGGGCCGTACCGCCGGCTGCGGCACCCCAACTACGTCGCGGTGGTCGTGGAAGGCTTCGCGCTGCCGCTGGTGCACGCCGCGTGGTGGACGGCTGTGGTGTTCACGGTCGCCAACGCGGTGCTGCTGATGGTGCGGATCCGGGTCGAGGAGCGCGCGCTCGCGGAGGTGCCGTGCGTGACCTCGTGATCGCCGGCGGCGGGCCGGTCGGGCTGGCGACGGCGTTGTACGCCGCCCGCGCCGGCCTCGACGTGGCCGTGCGCGAGCGGCGACAGGGCACGATCGACAAGGCCTGCGGCGAGGGGCTGATGCCCGGCGCGCTGGTGGCGCTGCGGGAGCTCGGCGTGGACCCGCCGGGGCACGAGCTGGCGGGGATCCGGTACGTCTCCCCGTCGCGCTCCGTGTCAGCTCCGTTCCGCCACGGGGTCGGTCGGGGCGTGCGGCGAACGGCCCTGCACTCCGCGTTGCGTGCGGCCGTCGACGCGGCGGGGATCCCGGTCGAGCACCGGCCGGTGCGGTCGATCGGGATGCGCGCGGATCACGTGAGCGTCGACGACGAGCCCACGCGGCACCTGGTCGCCGCCGACGGCCTGCACTCCCCGATCCGTCGGATGCTGCGGCTGGACGGTCCGACCTCGTCGGTGCGGCGCTACGGCCTGCGCTGCCACGTCGACGTACCGCCGTGGACGTCGTACGTCGAGGTGCACTGGTCCGCGCTGGGCGAGGCCTACGTGACGCCGGTCGGCCCCTCGTGCGTCGGGGTCGCCGTGCTGAGCGCGTCGCGCCGTCCGCTGCCCGAGCTGCTGGCGACGTTCCCGCGCCTGCGGGAGCACCTCGGCGACCCACCGCTGGGCGACGTCCGCGGCGCCGGACCTCTGCGGCAACGCGCCCGGCGTCGTGTCGTGGGCCGGGTGCTGCTGGTAGGTGATGCCGCGGGCTACGTCGACGCGCTCACCGGCGAAGGCATCGGCGTCGGCCTCGCTCAGGCCCGCGCCGCCGTCGACGCCATCGTCTCCGGACGGCTGGTCGACTACGAAGAGGCGTGGCACCGGATCACGAGACGCCACGACCGCCTCACCCGCGGCCTGCTCCTCGCCACCCGACCCCCGGCCATGCGACGCGCCATCGTCCCCGCCGCCGCCACCCTCCCCAGCGTCTTCTCC
>NZ_CAMPGZ010000114.1 GCF_946885725.1 uncultured Nocardioides sp. | reverse complement strand
CGACGCCGGCGTCGGCAAGACCCGTGTGCTCGGCGAGCTGATCGCCCGTGCCCAGGCCGCCGGTTGGCGCACGGCCGTCGGCCACTGTCTCGACTTCGGCGACAGCGCCTTGCCCTACCTCCCGTTCAGCGAGCTCTTCGGCCGCCTCGAGCGCGACGACGCCGAGGCTGCCCGCCGCCTGACCGAACAGCACCCCGCTCTTCTCCACCTCCAGCCCGGCCGCCGCATGCTCTCCGGCGCCGCGGCCGCCCCCGGCGAGGGCCTCGACCGCGCCGACCTCTTCGAGTCCGTGCACGGCGCGCTCGACGACCTGGCCGCCGACACCCCTCTTCTCGTCGTGATCGAGGACGCCCACTGGGCCGACCGCTCGACGCGCGACCTCCTCTCCTTCCTCTTCTCGCGTCCGTTCGCCAACACGGTCGCGGTCGTCGTCTCCTACCGCTCCGACGACCTCCACCGCCGCCACCCGCTGCGCACCTCGGTGGCCGAGTGGGTCCGGGTCCCGGGCGTCGACCGGGTGACCCTGCCGCCGCTCGCCGACGCCGACGTACGCCGTCTCGTCCGCACGCTCCACGGCGGCGACCTCTCGCAGGCCGACCTGCTCACGATCGTGCGGCGCGCCGAGGGCAACGCGTTCTTCGCCGAGGAGCTCGTCGCCGCCGAGCTCGGCGCGCGCGGCCTGCCCGACGACCTGGCGGATCTCCTGCTGGTGCGGCTCGACCGGCTCGACGACGACGGCAAGCGCGTCGTGCGCGCGGCGTCCGTGGCCGGCCGCCGGTGCCCCCACTCGATGCTGAGCGCGGTCGTCGACCTCGACCCCGACGCTTTCGAGCGGGCCGTCCGGGCTGCCGTCGAGTCCCACGTGCTGGTGCGCGTCGGCACCGACAGCTACGCCTTCCGCCACGCGCTCCTGGCCGAGGCGGTCTACGACGACCTGCTGCCCGGCGAGCGCGTCCGGCTGCACGCGGCGTACGCCGACGCGATCGGCAGCCAGGCCGTCGCCGGCACCGCCGCCGAGCTCGCGCGGCACGCCCGCGCCGCCCACGACCTCGACACCGCGCTGCGCGCGAGCATCGAGGCTGGCGACGACGCGATGTCGGTCGGCGGACCCGACGAGGCCGCCCACCACTACGAGACCGCCCTCGAGCTGCTCTCCGACCCGCGTCGCGCGGTGCCCGACGACGTCGACCCGATCTCGCTGGTGATGCGCACCAACGACGCCGTGATCGCCTCCGGCCACCCGCAACGGGCCCGCAAGCTCGTGCGCGACCAGCTGGCCCGCCTCCCGGGGGACGCGCCCGCCCACCACCGGGCGCGTCTCCTGATGGCCTGGGCGACCGCCACCCTCCTCACCGAGGAGGACGAGGAGGCTCTCGAGGCCACCACCGAGGCGATGAGCCTCGTCGACGACGAGCCCACCCCGCTGCGCGGCAAGCTGCTCGCGGCGCACGCCCGCGCCCACCTCTCGCACGGGCACGACGAGGAGGCCGCCCGCTACGCCTCCGAGGCGCTCGGCCTCGCGCAGAAGCTCGACAGGCCGACCGTCGTCGCCGACGCCACCACCACGCTGGCCAGCGTCGACCAGCGGGTCGGCGACCCCGACGCCGCGCTGCGCGCGCTCGAGGGCATCGTCGCGCGGGCCCGCGCCACCAAGGACCCCGCCACCGAGATGCGCAGCCTCTGCCTGATCGGCAACCTGCACTACGAGCGGGCCGACCTCGCCTCCGCCCGCGACGCGTTCCACGCCGGCGACGAGGCCGCGCGCCGCTCGGGTCGCCCGTGGGCGCCCTACGGCTTCGACTCCCGGCTCCTCGAGGCACTCACTGAGTACCAGCGCGGCGAGTGGGACGACGCCCTCGCCGCGCTCGACCGGGTCACCACGCCCGGCCCGCCCGTCGCCGAGGCGCTGCTCGACTCGGTCCGGATGATGGTGGCCGCCGGCCGCGGCGAGCCGGACGGTCGCCTCCTGCACGACCGGCTCCGGCCCTACTGGGAGAAGGACGGCATGATCCCGGTCCTCGCCGTACCCGCTGCCATCGACGCGCACGGCGACGCCGGCGACCTCGACGCGGCCCTCGCCGTCCACGACGAGGGGGTCGCCGTCCTCTCGACGATGTGGAACGAGCACTTCCAGGCCCGCATCCGCTTCGTCGCGGTACTCCTCGGCCAGCTGGCCTCGGCCGCGGCCAGGCTGTCCGCCGCCGAGCGCGCCGCCCTGGTCGAGCGCGTGCCCGAGCTGCTCGCGGCCGTCGAGGGCGCGAAGCAGCGGGTCAAGAAGCGCAAGCGCCCGTTCGGGCCCGAGGGCAACGCCTGGCTGGCCCGCGCGCACGCCGAGCACCTCCGGCTGCGCTGGCTCGCCGACGTCGACCCGCCGGCCGAGGACGACCTGGTCGACGCCTGGCAGTCCGCTGTCGACGCGTTCGACCTGATGGGCAGCGCCTTCGAGACCACCCGGTCCCAGGCCAGGCTGGCCGCTGTCCTGCGCGCCGCCGGGCGGGCCGACGAGGCGCGCCCGCTGGCCGACGCCGCCAGCAAGACGGCCGAGCGGCTCGACGCCGAGCCGCTGCTGACCGAGCTGCGCGGCAGCGGCACCCGCCCGGCACGGTCCGAGCCCACCTCCGAGCTCACCGCGCGCGAGAAGGAGATCCTGGCGCTCGTCGCCGAGGGCCGCAGCAACGGCGAGATCGGCCGCCAGCTGTTCATCAGCGCCAAGACCGTCAGCGTGCACGTGAGCAACATCCTGGCCAAGCTCGGTGCCGCCGGCCGCACCGAGGCGGCGGCGATCGCCCGCCGCGACGGGTTGCTGCCCTGACGCGCCCCACGCTCTACTGACGGGGTGCTCGAAGCCGCCTGGTGGGGGTTCGTCGGCGGCGCCGCCCTGCTGGTCGGCGCGGCGATCGGCGTGCTCTGGCAGGTGCCGCACCGGGTCGTCGGGCTGGTGATGGGATTCGGCGCCGGCGTGCTGTTCAGCGCGCTCGCGTTCGAGCTGGCCGCGGAGGCCTACGAGACCGCCGGCGCGCCACCGGTCGTGGCCGGGCTGCTCGCGGGAGCCTTCGTCTTCTACGCGGGCGATGCCTGGCTCGACCGCCGCGGCGGGCACCGCCGGAAGTGCCCCGGCGGCGCCCAGCCCGGTGCGGCCGCCTCGGCCCTCGTCCTCGGCGCCCTGCTCGACGGCATCCCCGAGTCCGCCGCGATCGGGCTGAGCCTCGTCGACGGCGCGGGCGTGGGCGTCGCGGTCGTCACCGCGGTGTTCCTCTCCAACGTCCCGGAAGCCGTGGCGGCCTCGGTCGGGCTGCGCGCGGCCGGGCAGAGCGGCCGCCACATCATCGGCACCTGGGGCCTCGTCACGCTCGCCGGCACGATCGCGGCGGCCCTCGGCTACGCCGTGATGGACGACGTCGGTGCGGGCGGCGTCGCCATGACGCAGGCGTTCGCGGCCGGCGCGATCCTCACCATGCTCGCCGACACCATGGTCCCCGAGGCGGTCGACCACGCCGGCCGGCTCGTCGGACTCGTGACCACCCTGGGCTTCATCGCGGCGTTCCTGCTGTCGATCGCCTGAGCAGTCCACGAAATCCGGCTGCACCCGACCCCGCCGGGTGCGACACTTCCGCAACGTGACGTGGCGTGACCGGCTGAGAGCGATGCGGCTCGACACCACACCGCTTCGCCGGCACCGCGACTTCCGGCTCCTCTTCGTCGCGGGGACGGTCTTCTACCTCGGCGGGATGGTGTCGTACGTCGCCGTCCCCTACCAGCTCTACGACCTCACCGGCTCCAACTTCGCGGTCGGCGCCCTGGGCATCGCCGAGCTGGTGCCGCTGCTGATCTTCGGGCTGTACGGCGGAGCGCTCGCCGACCACATGGACCGGCGCCGACTGCTCATCGGCAGCGCCATCGCACAGGTGCTGCTGACCGGCGTACTCGCCTGGAACGCCTTCCTCGACGACCCGCACGTCTGGCTGATCTACGCCGTCGGCGCGCTGCTCGCCAGTGCCGGCGCGCTGCAGCGCCCGTCCAAGGACGCGCTCGAGCCGCGCACCGTCACGCACGACCAGATCGCCGCGGCCAGCGCGCTGTCGTCGTTCGGCATGCAGATCGGGCTGCTGGTCGGCCCGGCTCTCGGCGGCATCCTGCTCGCCTCGGTCGGCATCGGCTGGTGCTTCGTCGTCGACGTCATCGGCCTCGTCGTCGCGACGCTGCTGTTCTTCCTGATGCGGCCCTACCCGCACGCCGGGGAGACGACGCCGCCCAGCCTGCGCGCGATCAAGGAGGGCGTCCTCTACGCCGCCCGCCGCCGCGACCTGCTCGGCACCTACCTCGTCGACATCGCCGCGATGCTGCTGGCGATGCCGGTCGTGCTGTTCCCGGCGCTGGTGCAGGACATCTTCCGCCAGCCCGAGCTGCTCGGCCTGCTCTACTCCGCCGAGACCGTCGGAGCGATGCTCGCCACCGCCACCTCCGGATGGGTCAGCCGCGTGCACCACCACGGCCGGGCGATCGTGATCGCCGCGACCTGCTACGGGGTCGCCATCGCCCTGATGGGGCTGATGCCGAGCCTGTTGACGGCCGCGCTGTTCCTCGCGATCGCCGGCGCGGCCGACATGATCAGCGGCATCTTCCGGTCGACCGTCTGGAACCAGACCATCCCCGACCACATGCGCGGCCGCCTCGCCGGCATCGAGATGCTGTCCTACTCGCTCGGCCCGCTCGGCGGTCAGGTCCGCGCCGGCCTCGTCGCGGACGCCTGGTCCGTGCGCGCCTCGATCACCAGCGGCGGCATCGCCTGCGTCGTCGGGGTGACGGCGACCGCGCTCTGGCTGCGCGACTTCTGGTCGTACGACGCCCGCACGGACGAGCACGCCGTGGCGGAGCGCGAGGCCCGGGCCCGTGCGGCGTCCGAGCGGGACGAGGCGCACTAGCCCTGTCCACCGCGGTCACATACCCGTAGTATGCGAAATCGGGAACACGTTCCGGCGACGGGAGACCTCGGGATGACAGCGCTGACCGACGAGCGGCTCCGGCGGATGCGCCCCTTCACGGGCGACGCCGCGCCGAAGGTGGACCGCCACCTGCTCCCGCCCGGGCCGCGCTGGCCGGCGCTGCTGCAGAGCGTCGCGCTGGTCCGGTTCCGGCACCAGTTCGTGCCCTACCTGCACCGCAGGTACGGCGACGCCTTCACCGTCCGGATCATGCCGTCCGGCGCCGCGCTGGTGCTGTTCACCCGGCCCGAGCACGCCAAGGAGATCTTCGCCGCCGACCCGGAGGTCTTCCACGCCGGCAAGGGCAACGCGATCCTCGGCCCGATCATGGGCGAGCACTCGCTGCTGCTGCAGGACTCCACGGAGCACAAGCGCGCCCGTCGGCTGCTGATGCCGGCGTTCAACGGCGCCGCGCTGCGCGGCTACCAGGACCTGGTCACCGAGATCGCCCGCGCGGAGGTCGCGAGCTGGCGACCGGGGGAGACGTTCCGGTCGCTGGACCGGATGAACCGCCTCACCCTCGAGGTCATCCTCCGCGTCGTCTTCGGCGTCGCCGACGACGCCCGGCTGCGTGAGCTGCGGCCGCTGGTCAACCGGACCGTCGACATCAACCCGGTCGTCCTCCTCGGCTGGGGCTACCCGTGGCTGCAGAGGTTCGGGCCGTGGAGGCGCACGGTCGACAACCAGCGCGAGCTCGACCGGGTGCTGTACGCCGAGATCGCCGAGCGTCGGGCCGCGTCCGACCTGGCCGAGCGCACCGATGTGCTGTCGCGCCTGCTCCAGGTCGGCGCTGGCGAAGGTGAGGAGCCGCTGACCGACGCCGAGCTGCGTGACCAGCTCGTCACGCTCCTCCTCGCCGGCCACGAGACCACCGCCACCGCGCTCGCCTGGACGCTCTACGAGCTCGGCCGCGACCCCGTCCAGCTCGACAAGGCCCGTGAGGCGGCCGACACCGGCGACGACGACTACCTCGAGGCCGTGCTCAAGGAGTCGATGCGGTTGCACCCGGTCATCCCGATGGTGCTGCGGCACCTGATGGAGCCCGCGACCATCGGCGGGCGCGAGCTGCCGCGCGGCGTCAACGTCGGACCGTCGATCCTGGTCAGCCACGCCCGCGCGGACAACTTCGACGACCCCGAGGAGTTCCGCCCCGAGCGGTTCACGACCGGCCACGTCGCGCCGCACACCTGGATCCCGTTCGGCGGCGGCGTGCGTCGCTGCATCGGGGCGGGCTTCTCCCTGATGGAGGGCGTCGCCGCGCTGCGCGAGGTGCTCTCGACGTACGACGTGGGGCTGCCGGGCGGCGACGCAGACCGTCCGAAGGTCCGCAACATCACCAGCGTGCCGCGCCACGGCGCACGGGTGACCGTCACCCCGCGCACCGCCCGCCGCTGAGCCCTCCGGACCCGCTTCAAGGCCTCCTGACCAGGCGTTCGTACCGATGCGGCGACCCGCGCGTCACGTTTCGGCAACACGGGTCTGTTGATCCTTGACTCCGGGTGTCCCAGGGACGACGTTTGGCTGTCGGCGTACCGAGTCCCTGGTCGCCCCGTCCGGCATGTGAAGGAGCAGCACGCGTGAGCACGCCCCTGGAGGTCGGACCGGCCGGCGAGGTGGCCGCCGACGAGGCGGCGCTCACCGCCGGCGAGAAGATCGAGGGACGCTCGCTCGGGCAGATCGCCTGGCGGCGACTCAAGCGCGACAAGGTCGCCATCGCCGGCTTCTGCTTCCTGGTCTTCCTGATCCTGGTGGCGATCTTCGCGCCGCTCATCGTCAAGGTGCTCGGCGACCCGCCCACCGAGTTCCACCAGGACCTCATCGACACCGCCGGCGGCACGCTGCTGCCCACCGGCGCCTTCGGCGGCATGAGCTGGGACCATCTGATGGGTGTCGAGCCGGTCAACGGCCGCGACATCTTCAGCCGGGTCGTCTACGGCTCCCGGATCTCGCTGCTGATCGCGTTCTTCGCCACCCTGCTGTCGGTCATCATCGGCACCACGATGGGTGTCGTCGCCGGCTTCTTCGGCGGCTGGGTCGACAACGTGATCAGCCGGCTGATGGACATGTTCCTGGCGTTCCCGCTGCTGGTCTTCGCGATCGCGCTCGCGGGTGTGTTCCCCGACTCGGCGTTCGGCCTGCGCGGCAACACCCTGCGGATCGTGCTGCTGATCTTCATCATCGGGTTCTTCAACTGGCCCTACATCGGCCGCATCATCCGCGGCCAGACGCTGTCGCTGCGCCATCGAGAGTTCGTCGACGCGTCCCGCAGCCTCGGGGCGCGGCGCCCGTACATCCTCTTCACCGAGCTGCTGCCGAACTTGGTCGCGCCGATCCTGGTCTACGCCACGCTGCTGATCCCGACCAACATTCTCTTCGAGGCGGCGCTGTCGTTCCTCGGCGTCGGCGTGCGGCCGCCGACGCCGACCTGGGGCGGCATGCTCTCGGACGCCGTGACCTTCTACACCAGCCCGCACTTCATGCTCTGGCCCGGCCTGGCGATCTTCGCCACCGTCCTGGCCTTCAACCTGTTCGGCGACGGGCTGCGTGACGCGCTCGATCCTCGAACCCGCTAAGAGACACACCACACCTCAGAGAAGGGCACAACACTGATGAGGAACACCCGCTGGAGGGCACTCGGTGTCTTCGCTGCGGCCGCGGCGCTCATGTTGAGTGCGTGCGGCGGCGGGTCCGGTGACGGCGACGGAGGGGACGGCGGCGAAGGCGCCGCGGCGACCCCCGAGTTCAACGCCGCGCTGGACGAGGTCTTCAACCCGTCCGATCAGAAGGGCGGCATCATCAAGATGGCCCACTCGAGCGACTGGGACACGCTCGACCCGGGCGAGACCTACTACGGCTTCTCGTGGAACTTCTCGCGGCTCTACGGCCGCACCCTGCTGATGTTCAAGCCCGCCCCCGGTGACGCGAGCAACGAGCTCGTCCCCGACCTCGCCGAGGACCTGGGCGAGCCGAGCGACGGCGGCAAGACCTGGACCTACAAGATCAAGCAGGGCATCAAGTACGAGGACGGCACCGAGGTGACCGCCCAGGACGTCAAGTACGCCGTGCTGCGGTCCACCGACAAGAAGACGTTCCCGAACGGTCCGGCGTACTTCGAGCAGTTCCTCGATCTGCCGAAGGGCTGGGACGGCGTCTACCGCACCGGTGACATGAACACCGACCAGGCGATCGAGACGCCCGACGACTACACGATCGTCTTCCACCTCAAGCAGCCGTTCGCCGGGTTCGACTACCTGGCCCAGCTGACCCAGACGGTGCCGGTCCCGCAGGACAAGGACTCGGGCGCCGAGTACCGCAACGAGATCGTCTCCACCGGTCCCTACAAGTTCGAGAACCTCGAGCCCGGCAAGGGTTTCGACCTGGTCCGCAACGACCAGTGGGACCAGTCGACCGACGACATCCGCAAGGCGCTGCCGGACGGCTACAACGTCCAGCTCAACGTCAACGCCGACGACATCGACCAGCGGCTGCAGACCGGTGACCTCCACGTCGACCTGGTCGGCGCCGGCGTGCAGCCGGCGGCGCTGAGCCAGGTGCTGAGCGACCCGGCCAAGAAGGCCTACGTCGACAACCCGTCGAGCGCCCGGCTCTGGTACACGTCGATCAACCCGACGGTGAAGCCGCTCGACAACAAGGACTGCCGGATCGCGATCCAGTACGCCATGTCGCGCAAGTCGTACCAGACCGCCTACGGCGGCGAGTTCGCCGGCGGCGAGCTGGCCACCACGATCCTGCCGCCGCAGATCCCGGGTCGCCAGGACTTCGACCTCTACCCGGCGGGTGAGGACGGCGACCTCGAGAAGGCCAAGGAGCACCTCGAGAAGTGCGGCCAGCCCAACGGCTTCGAGACCTCCATGGCGTTCCGTTCGGACCGCCCGAAGGAAGAGGCGACCGCCGAGGCGTTCCAGCAGGCGCTCGACCGCGTCGGCATCAAGCTGAACCTCAAGGGCTACCCGGCCGCGACGTACTTCTCCGAGAACTGCGGTCTCCCGCCGTTCGTGGTGAAGAACAACCTCGGCCTGTGCACCAACGGCTGGGGCGCGGACTGGAACGACGGCTTCGGCTTCCTGTCGCAGATCGTCGACAGCCGGGTCATCCGGGAGACCGGTGGCTCGTCCAACACGAGCGTCCGGATCCCCGAGGTCGACAAGATGCTCGACGAGGCCGTGGTCGAGCTCGACCAGGGCACCCGCGAGCAGATGTGGGGCGAGATCGACAAGCGCGTCATGGAGGAGGCCGTCATCTACCCGGGTGTCTACGAGGGCAAGGTCCTCATCCGGGGCAAGGGCCTGACCAACGTGTTCGTCAACAACTCGTACGGCATGTACGACTTCATGGAGCTCGGCCTCGAGCAGTGAGCTCGAGTCCGAGTCGAGTGAAGTAACAGCGAGCAAGTCGGCGGTGCCCGGTCGGGGAGTCCCGGCCGGGCACCGTGGCCGGAGGAACGTGTGGTCACCTACCTGATCCGTCGCATCGTGGCGGCGATCGTGCTGCTGTTCGTCGTCAGCGTCATCACCTTCTCGATCTTCTACCTGGTGCCCCGGTTCGCCGGTGCGACGCCGGAGTCCCTGGCGACCCGCTACGTCGGGCGCACCGCGGACGTCGAGACGGTGCAGCTGACCGCCGAGCGGCTCGGGTTCTACGACCCGATCTGGGTGCAGTACGGCCGGTGGGCCAAGGGCATCGTCGCGGGCGCCGAGTACGACATGGGCGCCCAGCAGGTCGAGTGTCCGGCGCCGTGCTTCGGTTACTCGTTCATCACCCGTCAGGCGGTGTTCCCGGAGCTGATGGACCGCGCTCCGGTCACCTTCGCGCTGGCCATCGGCGCCTCCATCCTGTGGCTGGTCACTGGAGTCTCGATCGGCGTTCTCTCGGCTCTCAAACGAGGCAGCTTCTTCGACCGCTTCGCGATGATCTTCGCGCTGGCCGGAGTGTCCATGCCGATCTTCTGGACCGGCCTGATGGCCCTGAGCATCTTCAGCTACAAGCTCAACATCACCGCCCCCGGCGGCTCCTACACGCCGTTCACGCAGAACCCCGCCGAGTGGGCCTACGACATGCTGCTGCCCTGGATCACGCTCTCGCTGCTGTTCAGCGCGCAGTACGCCCGGCTGACGCGCGCGGGCATGCTCGAGACGATGAACGAGGACTACGTCCGCACCGCCCGGGCCAAGGGTCTGGTGGAGCGGCGCGTCGTGGTCAAGCACGGACTGCGCGGGGCGCTGACGCCGATCGTCACGATCTTCGGCCTCGACTTCGGCCTGCTCATCGGCGGCGCGGTGCTCACCGAGCGGGTCTTCTCGCTGAACGGCCTGGGCAACTACGCCGTCCAGGGCATCTTCGCCAACGACCTGCCCAAGATCCTCGGCGTAACCCTGCTGGCTGCCTGCTTCGTCGTGGTGGCCAACCTGATCGTCGACATCCTGTACGCCGTCGTCGACCCGAGGGTGAGGACCCGATGACCGACTCGCACACCTCCACGCTGAGCGGGCCGGCCCCCGGGCCCACCCACGGCAGCGAGCCGTTCCTCGACGTACGCGACCTGCGCGTGCACTTCCCGACCGACGACGGCCTGGTCAAGTCCGTCGACGGCCTGTCCTTCCGCGTCGAGCGCGGCAAGACCCTCGGCATCGTGGGCGAGTCCGGCTCCGGCAAGTCCGTGACGAGCATGTCGATCATGGGCCTGCACAAGGAGGGCACCGCCCAGATCTCCGGTCAGATCCTCGTCGACGGCACGGACATCGTCGGGTCGTCGCCGGAGACCGTGCGCAAGATGCGCGGCAAGCGGATGGCGATGATCTTCCAGGACCCGCTGTCGGCGATGCATCCCTACTACACGGTGGGCAACCAGATCATCGAGGCCTACCGGATCCACAACGACGTCTCGAAGGCCAAGGCCCGCGAGCACGCGATCGAGATGCTCGACCGGGTCGGCATCCCCGAGCCACACCGGCGGGTGGATGCCTACCCGCACCAGTACTCCGGCGGCATGCGGCAGCGCGCGATGATCGCGATGGCGCTGTCGTGCGACCCCGAGCTGCTGATCGCCGACGAGCCGACGACCGCGCTCGACGTGACCGTGCAGGCGCAGATCCTCGACCTGATCCGCGACCTGCAGAAGGAGTTCAACTCCGCGGTCATCATCATCACCCACGACCTCGGCGTGGTCGCCGAGCTCTCGGACGACATCATGGTGATGTACGCCGGGCGGGCGGCGGAGTACGGCACGGCCGAGCAGATCTTCAACGAGCCGGAGCACCCCTACACCTGGGGCCTGCTCGGCTCGATGCCGCGGATCGACCGGGCTCGCTCGGCGCGGCTGCTTCCGATCCCGGGGTCGCCGCCGAGCCTGATCAACGTGCCGAGGGGCTGCGCGTTCAACCCGCGCTGCGGCTTCGCCGACCTCAACGGCGACCTGAGCCGCACCGAGCGGCCCGAGCTCACCGAGTCCGGGCCCGGCCACCTCGTGGCCTGCCACCTGCCTCCCGCCAAGCGTCGCGAGATCTGGCGCGACGAGATCAAGCCGAAGCTGTAGAAGGGCCTCCGACCCATGACTGTCACCGACAACAGCCAGCAGCCGGCGGCCGCGGGCGGGCCGGAGAAGCAGGAGCTGCTCCGCGTCACCGGGCTGGTCAAGCACTTCCCGATCCGCAAGGGCCTGCTGCAGCGCCAGGTCGCCGCCGTCCAGGCCGTCGACGGCCTCGACTTCACCGTGCACGAGGGCGAGACGCTGTCGCTGGTCGGCGAGTCCGGCTGCGGCAAGAGCACCACCGGGCGGCTCGTCACGCGGCTCGAGGAGCCGACCGCCGGGCAGATCGTGTTCGAGGGGCGCGACATCACGCACCTCAACGAGCGGGCGATGCGTCCGCTGCGCCGCGACGTCCAGATGATCTTCCAGGACCCGTACTCCTCGCTGAACCCGCGGCACACCGTCGGCAAGATCATCAGCGCGCCGTACCACCTCCAGAACGTCAAGCCCGAGGGCGGCGTCAAGAAGGCCGTGCAGGAGCTGCTCGAGCTCGTCGGACTCAACCCCGAGCACTACAACCGCTACCCGCACGAGTTCTCCGGCGGCCAGCGGCAGCGGATCGGCATCGCGCGCACGCTGGCGCTGAAGCCGCGGCTGATCGTCGCCGACGAGCCCGTCTCGGCGCTGGACGTGTCGATCCAGGCGCAGGTGGTGAACCTGCTCGAGGACCTGCAGGACGAGCTGAACCTGACCTACGTGATGATCGCCCACGACCTCTCGGTCGTCCGGCACGTCTCGGACCGGGTGGCGGTGATGTACCTCGGCAAGATCGTCGAGCTGGCCGACCGCGACCCGCTGTACGAGCGGCCGATGCACCCCTACACGGTCGCGCTGATGTCCGCCGTACCCATCCCGGACACCAAGCGGCGGCACGAGCGCGAGCGGATCCGGCTGCAGGGCGATGTGCCCTCACCGATCAACCCGCCGCCGGCGTGCCGCTTCCACACCCGCTGCTGGAAGGCCCAGGACATCTGCAAGACCGAGGCGCCGCCGCTCGCCGAGCTCGCGCCGCGGCACTGGGTGGCGTGTCACTTCCCCGAGAACGCCCCCACGGGCAGGGGTCCTGCGGGTGATACTGGGACCTCGTCGGAGACAGGGCAGGGCACACCGGCCGGTTAGAGACCGTCTTGGCGCGTGGGGGAGGATCGGGGGCATGGCACGACGGCTGGACGACGAGGCTCCCTGGAGCCGCACGCTGCTGATGGGCATCGGTGCCCTCGTGGCCGTCTCCCTGCTGGTGGGCCTGGTCGTCGGCGTGATCGCGTTCGGCGCGGCCAAAATGTCGGGGATCGGCCAGACGGCCGACGGTCCGACCCGCGAGCCGAGCCTCTACATCCCCTCCGGCGAGCCGAGCACCAGCCCCGAGGCCTACCCCGACCCGCCGAAGTCGTCGGCCGCGGAGAGCCCGAGCGAGGACCCCACCCCCACCGAGGAGCCGACTCCGACCAAGAAGCCCCGCCCGATCACCCTCCAGGGCTACCCCGCCAAGGTCGCGCCGGGTGAGCGGATCAACCTGACCGGGGTCTTCGCCACCGGTGAGGGCCGCACCCTCCAGGTCCAGCGCTTCGAGGGCGGCTGGACGGACTTCCCGGTGACGGCGACCGTCCGCGGCGGCACCTTCGAGACCTACGTGCTCACCAGTCGCACCGGCAAGCAGCGCTTCCGCGTGATCGACACCTCCTCCGGCCGCGCCTCCAACCCGGTCAGCGTCACCATCGGCTGACCGGCCGGCCTGTCGGGTTACCACCTGCTGCTGGGATCCCGTCGCGACCGGGCCGAAACTTCACGTGGGATCTGCCAGGAACGCGTGGGGAGCTCTGTGGAAAACGGGCTGGCTGGGTTGTCGCAGTACCAGCCGAAGGTGCTTCTCCGTCGATGCTGGGCCGATGCATCGCCCCGGAAGTGACCGACCAAGCCCGGAAGTTGGTACGGCGGAGGGCAAGACGAGCCGACTCGGCGGCGTCGAGCGGGAGGTTCGAGCCGGGTCGGCGGTCCGGCAAGGGCGAGACGCGCCGAGTCAGCGGGGTCCACCGGGCCGAGCCCGCGGCCGATTTCGTCCCATTCCTCACAGGCCGGGAATCTTGCGCCGGCCCAGGTCGTTGTGATGCGTGA
>NZ_CAMPGZ010000113.1 GCF_946885725.1 uncultured Nocardioides sp. | reverse complement strand
GTCTTTGCCATCCGGGCGAGGACGTGCAGCGCGGTGAGGATGCCGTCGCCGGTGGTGGCGTGGTGCCGCATGATGACGTGGCCGGACTGCTCGCCGCCGAGGGTGTAGCCGACCGCGTTCATCGCCTCGAGGACGTAGCGGTCGCCGACCTTGGTCTGCCGCACCCCGATGCCGTTGGCCTTCATCGCGTTGACGAAGCCGAGGTTGCTCATCACGGTCGCGACGACGGTGTCGTTGACGAGCGTGCCGGCGTCGCGCATCGCCAGCGCGAGCACGGCGAGCAGCTGGTCGCCGTCGACGATCGTGCCGGTGTGGTCGACCGCGAGGCAGCGGTCGGCGTCACCGTCGAGGGCGAACCCCACGTCGGCGCCGTGCTGCCGCACCGCCGCCTGCACCTTGTCGAGGTGGGTCGAGCCGCACTCGTGGTTGATGTTGAGGCCGTCGGGCCGGTCGTTGATCGCGACCACCTGGGCGCCGGCGTCGGTCAGCGCCAGCGGGCCGACCCGCGACGCCGCGCCGTGGGCGCAGTCGAGCACGACCTTGATCGGGCGGCCGTCCGGCCGGGTGAGCGGACCGTCGAGCGTGGAGACGAGGTGCCGGGCGTAGTCGTCGACCGCGGCGGTGTACGGCTCGACGCGGCCGACGGCGGCCCCGGTGGGCCGGTCCCAGGGCTCGCGGAGCCGCTCCTCGATCGCGACCTCGATCGCGTCGTCGAGCTTCACTCCTCCGCGGGCGAGGAACTTGATGCCGTTGTCGGGCATCGGGTTGTGGCTCGCCGAGATCATCACGCCGAGGTCGGCGTCGAGCGAGGCGGTGAGGTAGGCGACGCCGGGCGTCGGCAACACGCCGAGCAGGAGGACGTCGACGCCCGCGCTGGCGAGGCCGGCGACGACGGCTGCCTCGAGGAACTGACCGGAGATCCGGGTGTCACGGCCGACCACGGCACGAGGCCGGTGCCCGTCCGCGTGACGGAAGGCACCGGCCTCGGCGAGGACGTGTGCGGCGGCAACCGACAGGTCGAGCGCGAGCTCGGCGGTCAGGTCACCGTTGGCGACGCCGCGGACCCCGTCGGTCCCGAAGATGCGACCCATATCGAGACGACGGGGACCGGATCAGCGCTTCGAGTACTGAGGCGCCTTGCGGGCCTTCTTGAGCCCGGCCTTCTTGCGCTCGATGACGCGCGGGTCGCGGGTCAGCAGGCCGGCCTTCTTCAGCGACGGGCGGTTGGCCTCGACGTCGACGGCGTTCAGCGCACGGGCCACGCCCAGGCGCAACGCGCCGGCCTGGCCGGTGATGCCGCCGCCGTGGATGCGGGCGATCACGTCGAAGCGGCCGACCAGGTCGGTCGTCACGAAGGGCTCGTTGACGACCTGCTGGTGCAGCTTGTTCGGGAAGTAGGAGTCGAGCGTGCGGCCGTTGACGGTCCACTGGCCGGTGCCGGGGACGAGACGGACGCGGGCGACGGCCTCCTTGCGGCGGCCGGTGGCCTGCGCCGGGGCGATGGTCGCCGGGCGGGCCGGAGCGTCCTCGCTCGGAGCGCTCTCCGAGCTGTAGGCCACGCCCTGCTCGTCGACCTCGTAGGTCTCCTCGACCTCGGTGGTGGTGTCAGTCACGGTGAATTCTCGTCCTCGGGGTTCTCGTGGTTGCGCTGGTGCGCGGAATTACTGCGAGACCTGGGTGATCTCGAACGGCTGGGCCTTCTGGGCCTGGTGCGGGTGGTTGGGGCCCGCGTAGACCTTGAGCTTCTTCAGCATCTGACGGCCGAGACGGTTCTTGGGGAGCATGCCCCAGACCGCCTTCTCGATCGCCCGGCGCGGGTCCTTCTCGAGCAGCTCGCCGAACGGCGTGGCCGAGAGGCCGCCCGGGTAGCCCGAGTGGCGGTAGGCCAGCTTGGTGTTCTTCTTGTCGCCGGACAGCGAGACCTTGTCGGCGTTGACGATGATGACGAAGTCGCCGCCGTCGACGTGCGGGGCGAACGTCGGCTTGTGCTTGCCGCGAAGCAGCGTCGCGGTCTGGACGGCGAGGCGTCCGAGCACCACGTCGGTGGCGTCGATGACATGCCACTGGCGCTGGATGTCCGCGGGCTTCGGGCTGTACGTACGCACGGTCATTGCCTATCGATCGAGATCGGTTCGTCTGGTCTGCCGCGGCCGGCAGCGGTGCGGTCCTCCGCAACTCGGAAGATCCCGCCGCCCGCACGTGCCGGGGCCCCGGTGAGCACCAGGGATGGGCACGGGAGTAGCCGCGACCGTCGAGAATACCGGCGGCCGGATGTCCAGGTCAAAATGGAGGCTCTCCCCCCGAGCTCGCGACGGGGGACACCAGGCCGACAGGTTGAGGAGCGTCGGCCTGCGCGGAGCCTGGAAGGCGGGAGCGACGCGTCTCGGAACCGGCGCGGAGGCGTGACCCGGGCCACCACACTGCGGACCCCTCGTTTCACCTTTCACGGACCCCGGGCATAAGTTAGCAGCGAAGTTTCTGTGTATTCGCACGTCGATCGGGACCCGATCGACCGACCAGTCACCCGGCAGGCGCACCCCCTGTGAGCGCCCTGCGGCCGGGTCTTTCGAGAAGCGAGGAGCCCTCGTGACCGACAGCACGGCGACCGCCTCCGGCACCGGTTCGGGTGCCGCGAGCGCGTCCGGCGGCCAGAGCCTCACGGTCCGGGACAACCGGACCGGCCAGGAGTACGACGTACCCATCGTCGACGGCACCATCCGGGCGGCCGACATCGGCAAGATCCGTCCCGACGACGAGACCCCCGGTCTCGCGGTCTACGACCCCGGATTCGTCAACACCGCGTCCTGCCGGTCGTCGGTGACCTACATCGACGGCGAGAAGGGGATCCTGGAGTACCGCGGCTACCCCATCGAGCAGCTCGCCGAGCACTCCAACTTCCTCGAGGTCGCCTACCTGCTCATCCACGGCCACCTGCCGTCGAAGCAGGAGTACGACGCGTGGGAGCACGAGATCACCTACCACACGTTCGTGCACGAGAACGTCAAGGGCTTCATGGAGGGCTTCCGCTACGACGCCCACCCGATGGGGATCCTGATGGCCTCCGTCGGCGCGCTCTCGACGTTCTACCCCGAGTCGCGCAACATCGCCGACGCCGACAACCGGCACATGCAGATCGTGCGGATGATCGCCAAGATGCCGACGCTCGGCGCCTGGGCGTTCCGCAACGCGCAGGGCAAGCCCTACGTCTACCCCGACAACGAGCTCAGCTACACCGAGAACTTCCTCGCGATGCTCTTCAAGATGAGCGAGAAGAAGTTCGAGGCCGACGAGCGGCTCGTCCGCGCGCTCGACGTGCTGTTCATCCTGCACGCCGACCACGAGCAGAACTGCTCCACCAACGCCGTCCGCTCGGTGGGCTCGAGCCAGGTCGACCCCTACTCCGCGGTGGCGGCCGGCGTCGCGGCGCTCTACGGCCCGCTGCACGGCGGCGCCAACGAGGCGGTGCTGCGGATGCTGCGTCGCATCGGCTCGATCGAGAACGTCCCGGCGTTCATCGAGGGCGTCAAGAACGGCAACGAGCGGCTGATGGGCTTCGGTCACCGCGTCTACAAGAACTACGACCCGCGCGCCAAGATCATCAAGAAGGCGTGCGACGACGTGTTCGAGGTGACCGGCGTCAACCCGCTGCTGCAGATCGCCCAGGAGCTGGAGAAGATCGCACTGGAGGACGAGTACTTCGTCTCCCGCAAGCTCTACCCCAACGTCGACTTCTACAGCGGCCTGATCTACGAGGCGTTCCAGTTCCCGCCCGAGATGTTCACCGTCCTGTTCGCGATCGGCCGCACCCCCGGCTGGCTCGCGCAGTGGCTGGAGCTCGTGCAGGACAAGGAGCAGAAGATCGCTCGTCCGAAGCAGATCTACACCGGCGACCGCGGCCTGACCTACGTGCCGGCCGCCGAGCGCTGGAAGCAGTGAGCTCGGGACTCCCCCGCCGTACCGGCCGCGTGCTCGGACTGGTCGCCGCCACCTTGATGGTCGCGACCGCTCCGGCTGCGGCCGGTGGCGTGCGGGGCACCAGCGGCAACGACCACCTCGACGGCAAGGACTCGTCCGACGTGCTCCGCGGCAAGGCGGGCGCCGACCTGCTCCACGGCATGCCGGGTCACGACCGTCTGTACGGCGGGTCCGGGCGGGACGCGCTGTACGGCGGACCCGGCAACGACGTGCTCCGCGGCGGCGCGGGCCGCGACCACCTCTCGGCCAACGAGGGCTCCGACGTCATCCACGCGGGCGGCAACGACTTCATCGACGCCGGCCGCAACCGCGACCACGTGATCGTGCGCCGGGCGAAGCGCGGCATGGAGATCCACTGCGCCGAGGGCCGAGACCGGCTGACGTTCCACGGCTCGCACCGCGGCGTGAAGGTGATCGGCTGCGAGAAGGTCGTGACGCGACGGTGACGGTGCCCGTGGTCGTGTTCGATCTCGGGAACGTGCTCATCCGGTGGGACCCCAGGGCGGCCATCGCCGCGGCGGTGGGCGTCGAGGAGGCCGAGCGCTTCCTCGCGGCCGAGGACTTCGACTTCGGCGCCTGGAACCACGAGCAGGACGCGGGCCGGCCGTTCGCCGAGGCGGAGGCGAAGGCCGTCGCGTCCCACCCGCACTGGGCCGACCACGTCCGCGGGTACCGCCCGCACTTCGCGCACTCGCTCCTCGGGCCGCTCGACGACACCGTGGCGATCCTGCGCGAGCTGCACGCCGCGCGGGTGCCGGTCTACGCGCTCACCAACTGGTCGGCCGAGACGTTCCCGCTGGCCCGGGAGCGCTACGACTTCCTCGCGCTGTTCGGCGACATCGTCGTCTCCGGCGAGGTGGGCGTCGCCAAGCCCGACCCCGCGATCTTCGAGGTGCTGCGCGAGCGCGTCGGCCGCCCGCTCGAGGAGTGCGTGTTCGTGGACGACGGCCCGAAGAACGTCGCCGCGGCGGCCGAGGCCGGGCTGGACGCGATCCACTTCACCGACACCGGCCACCTCCGCGAGGACCTCCGCGCCCGCGGCCTGCCGATCTGACCAGGCCGGCCGACCGGCGCAGCCGACCAGACCAGCCGGCGTAGGCCGGGTATCAGCGCGCAGGAGGCTCGCTCCTCCTGCTGCATGTCACCGATCACTCCCCATCCGCTCGCGACGTGGGTGTCGATGCAGGTGTCGCCGCAGCGCCACGACCGGCTGCGCCGGCGCCGCCGCGCCGCCCGCCGCCTCGCCGCCCTCCGGGCCGCCGAGGCCGCCACGACCACCGGGGCCGCCGAGGCCCCCGAGGTCAAGATGCCGATCAAGGCCACCGAGCCCAGCCAGAAGGGCACGGTCGTCACCGTGCGGCCGAAGATCCCTGCCCAGCGCGCCCCGGTCCGTCCGGGCATGCTCGGGAAGTCCCAACCGGCCGCCGACCGTCCGTAGACTCGACGTCGTGCGAGCGACTCGGTTGCGAGCGCCCGCGACGCTCAGCGCCCTGGTGGTCCTCGTGATCGCCGGGGCACCGGGCGCGTCGGCCGCCACCATCAGAGGTACGAGCGACGACGACCGGATCGTCGGTACGCCGCGCAACGACGACGTGCTCGCCCGCGGGGGCGACGACGTGGTCATCACCCGCGAGGGCCGGGACTTCGTCTCGGGCGGAGGCGGAGCCGACCGGATCGTGGCCGGTCGGGGGCAGGACACGGCGTTCGGGGCGGCCGGCGACGATGTGCTGCGCGGCGGCCGGGGCAACGACTCCCTGACCGACTGGGTGCCGACCTCGTTCGACAGCGAGGGGCCCGCCGACGACGACCGCATCTACGGCGGCCCCGGTGCCGACAGCATCGGGATCACCCGGGGCTCGGACGTCGTGCACGCCGGGCCGGGCGACGACCAGGTCAGGCTGGCCGACGACGGGGTCGCCGACACAGTCCGCTGCGGCCCGGGCCGGGACCGGGTCGTCTACTTCGCCGTGGCGGCCGACCCGCTGGACGTGCTGGTCGGCTGCGAGCGCGTGCGGGTCGTCCCGAGCGGGGGGCCTGCCTAACGGGCCCGCTGCACCCGGCCCTCGTCCCACACGGGACCGTCGGACTCGTAGACCGAGCCGTCGGCGCCGTACACGAGGAACCGGTCGAAGCCGCGGGCGAACCAGCGGTCGTGGGTCACGGCGATGACCGTGCCCTCGAACGCCTCGAGCCCCTCCTCCAGGGCCTCGGCCGACTCCACGTCGAGGTTGTCGGTCGGCTCGTCGAGCAGCAGCAGCGTGGCGCCGCTGAGCTCGAGCAGCAGGATCTGGAACCGCGCCTGCTGCCCGCCGGACAGCGACTCGAACCGCTGCTCGGCCGCGTGCGCGAGCTCGTAGCGGTCCAGCGCCCGCGAGGCTTGCTCCCGCGGCATCCCGTCGCGGTGCTCGTCGCCGCGGTGCAGGATCTCCAGCAGCGTGCGGCCGACCAGCTCGGGGTGCTCGTGGGTCTGCACGAACCAGCCCGGACGGACCCGCGCGCCGAGCCGGGCGCGGCCGGTGTGGTCGACCGGCTTGATCGGTACGTCGCCGATGGGCCGGTGCTCGACGTCGGGGTCGGTGCCGCCGGCCGCCAGCAGGCGCAGGAAGTGCGACTTGCCGGATCCGTTCGAGCCGAGCACCGCCACGCGCTCGCCGTACCAGACCTCCAGGTCGAACGGCTTCATCAGCCCGGTCAGCTCGAGGTTCTCGCAGACCACCGCGCGCTTGCCGGTGCGGCCGCCCTTGAGCCGCATCTTGACCTGCTGCTCGCGCGGCTGGGCGGTCGGCGGGCCGGCCTCCTCGAACTTCCGCAGCCGCGTCTGTGCCGCCTGGTAGCGCGAGGCCATGTCGGAGTTGTAGGCCGCCTTCTGCTTGTACATCAGCATCTGCGCGCGCAGCTTGGCGTGCTCCTCGTCCCAGCGCTTGCGCAGCTCCTCGAAGCGCTCGAAGCGGGCCCGCCGGGCCTCGTGGTACGACGCGAACCCGCCGGGGTGCGTCCAGACCGAGTTGCCGGCGGCCCCAAGCTCGACCGTCACCACCCGCGTCGCGGTGTTGGCGAGCAGCTCGCGGTCGTGGCTGATGTAGAGGATCGTCTTCGGGGACTCGTTGATCCGGTCCTCGAGCCAGGTCTTGCCGGGCACGTCGAGGAAGTTGTCCGGCTCGTCGAGCAGCAGCACCTCGTCCGGACCGCGCAGCAGGAACTCCAGCACCAGCCGCTTCTGCTCGCCGCCGGACAGCGTCGTCAGCTCGCGGTACTTCGCCCGGTCGTAAGGGATGCCGAGCGCCGCCGTCGTGCAGACGTCCCAGACCACCTCGATGTCGTAGCCGCCGGCATCGGCCCACTCGGCCAGCGCGGCGGCGTACCGCATCTGGGTCTTCTCGTCGTCGGTCTCCATCAGCGCGAGCTCGCACGCCTCGACGGCCTCCGCCGCCTGGCGCACCCGCGGCGGTGACACCGACAGCAGCAGGTCGGCGACGGTCTTGCCCTCGTTGCCGTGCGTGACCATCTGCCGCATCACGCCGAGCCCGCCGGAGCGGGACACCGCGCCGGCGTGCGGCGTGAGCTCGCCGGTGATGATCCGCAGCAGCGTGGTCTTGCCCGCGCCGTTGGCGCCGACGAGCGCGACCTTCGCGCCCTCACCGACCCGGAACGACACGTCGTCGAGCAGCACCCTGCCGTCAGGCAGCTCGAAGCGCACCCCGGCGACGTCCACGTGACCCACGGCGGGGATTCTCCCCTGCCGGCGAGCCGGGCGCGACCGGGTTTACTCCGCGGACCGCTCCCGCTCCCACATGCCCGTTTCGGTAACGTGCCGCGCGGACACACTCTCGGGGACCGACGGAGGTCAGTCATGTCCAGCCAGACGACAGCACAGCAGCAGGAGACCAGCGCGCCGCGCTGGAGGTTGATCGGACCGGGGCTCGTCGTGGCCGCCACCGGCGTCGGCGCGGCCGACCTGGTCGCGACGATGGTCGCCGGCTCGAAGTACGGCTACGCGCTCCTGTGGTGCGCGATCCTCGGCTGCGTCATGAAGATCATCCTGGTCGAGGGCGCGGGCCGCTACAGCCTCGCCACCGGCCGCACGATCTTCGAGGGCTGGTCCAGCCTCGGCAAGTGGACGACCTGGTACTTCGGCCCCTACATCGTCATCTGGGGCTTCGTGTACGGCGCCGCCGCGATGGCCGGCACCGGCCTCGCGCTCTACGCGCTGTTCCCGCTGCTGGGCGTGAAGGCCTGGGGCATCATCTCCGGCTTCATCGGGCTCGCGCTCGTGTGGACCGGCCGCTACGGCTTCTTCGAGAAGGTCCTCAGCATCATGGTGCTGCTGATGTTCGTCTCGATGGTCGGCGCCGCGATCCTCACGGTCCCGAACATCCCCGAGCTGCTCGTCGGCCTCGTGCCCATGGTCCCGGACGGCGGCGTGCTCTACGTGCTCAGCCTCGCCGGCGGCGTCGGCGGGACGATCACGCTGGCGGCGTACGGCTACTGGCTGCGCGAGAAGGGCTGGGACACCCCGCCGTTCATGCGCGTCATGCGCATCGACAACTCCGTCGCCTACGCCGTGACCGGCCTGTTCGTGGTCGCGACACTCATCGTCGGCGCCGAGCTGCTCTACTCCGCGCAGATCGCGGTCTCCACCGGCGACGAGGGCATGCTCGACCTCGCCAACGTGCTGGACGACCGCTACGGCGCCGCCGCCGGCAAGATCTTCCTCGTCGGCTTCTGGGCTGCCGCGATGTCGTCGCTCGTCGGTGTGTGGAACGGCGTCAGCCTGATGTTCGCCGACTTCATGGCGCACGCGACCGGCAAGGACGCCCAGCACCCCGACGCCCGCTCCGGCGGCAAGTGGTACAAGGCCTACATCCTCTGGCTCTCGATCCCGCCGATCGCGCTGATCTTCATGGGCGAGCCGGTCTACCTGATCCTGGCGTACGGCGTGCTCGGGGCGCTGTTCATGCCGTTCCTCGCGCTGACGCTGTTCTGGCTGCTCAACACCGACCGGACGCCGGCGGAGTGGCGCAACAAGCTGCGCGGCAACATCGCGCTCGGCGTGGTCGGCGTCGCGTTCCTCGCGCTCGCGGTCAACCAGGTCTACGCGTCGCTCTCGAGCCTCTAGCCCGTCGATGGCGCCGTGCGGTGGCCCCGCGGGCTAGGGTCGCGGCATGGCGGACGGTGCAGGCGGTGCGGCCAGGGCAGGTACGACGTACCTGCTCGTCGACGGCGAGAACATCGACGCGACGCTCGGCGCGTCCATCCTCGGGCGCCGTCCTCGCCCGGAGGAGCGGCCGCGCTGGGACAAGCTGCTCGACTTCGCCCGCGACCGGTGGGGCCAGGAGCCGACCGGGCTGTTCTTCCTGGCGGCGACCAACGAGCTGCCGATGAGCTTCGTGCAGGCGCTGCTGTCGATCGGCTACCGGCCGGTGCCGCTCACCGGCGCTCCGGGCGAGAAGGTCGTCGACATCGCCATCCAACGCACGATGGAGGCGCTGGAGGACCGTGCCGGCGACGTGATGCTGGTCAGCAACGACGGCGACTTCACCGAGGGCATCGAGCGGCTGCTCGACGGGCGGCGCCGCGTCGCGGTCGTCGGGTTCACCGAGTTCCGCAACAGCACGCTCACCGCGCTCGGCAGCCGCGGGCTCGAGCTCGTCGACCTGGAGTACGACGCGGACGCGTTCACCGCCCCGCTGCCGCGGGTGCGGATCATCCCGATCGACGAGTTCGACCCGCTCGAGTTCCTGTAACCGCCGCCCGGCTCACGCCGAGTCGGACACCGCCCCGGCTGCCGCGGAGCGACCGGCCTCCAGCCGCGCCACCGGCACCCGGAACGGCGAGCAGGACACGTAGTCGAGACCCACCTCGTCGAAGAAGTGGATCGAGTCCGGGTCGCCGCCATGCTCGCCGCAGACGCCGAGGTGGATGTCGGGCCTCGAGGCCCGGCCGGCCTCCACCGCCGTGCGCACGAGTGCGCCGACGCCCTCGATGTCGAGCGACTCGAACGGCGAGACGCCGAACACGCCCTTCTCCAGGTAGGTGCTGAAGAACGACGCCTCGACGTCGTCGCGCGAGAAGCCCCAGGTCATCTGGGTCAGGTCGTTGGTGCCGAACGAGAAGAACTCCGCCTGCTCGGCGATCGACCCGGCGGTCATCACCGCACGCGGCAGCTCGATCATGGTGCCGACCTTGAACTTGAGCTTCACGCCGGTCTCGTCCTCGACCTGGCTCGCCACCTCGATGATGTCGGCCTTGACCAGCTCGAGCTCCTGCACCGCCGCGACGAGCGGGATCATGATCTCCGGCTGCGGGTCCTTGCCCTCCTTGATCAGCGCCGAGGCGGCCTCGAGGATCGCGCGGGCCTGCATCGAGAAGAGGCCGGGGATGGCGATGCCGAGGCGGACGCCGCGCAGGCCGAGCATCGGGTTCTGCTCGTGCAGCCGCTTCACCGCGTCGAGCAGCTTGTGGTGCTTGCTGTCGCGGTTGCCGCGCTCGTCCTCGAGCGCCACCTGCACGGCGAGGTCGGTGTAGTCGGGCAGGAACTCGTGCAGCGGCGGGTCGATCAGCCGGATCGTGACCGGCAGACCGTCCATCGCCTCGAGGATGCCGACGAAGTCGTCGCGCTGCATCGGCAGCAGCTTGGCCAGCGCGGCCTCCTGCTCCTCGTGGGACTCCGCGACGATCAGGTCCTCGACCAGAGACTTCCGGTCGCCGAGGAACATGTGCTCGGTGCGGCACAGCCCGATGCCCTGAGCGCCGAACCGCCGCGCCCGGGAGGCGTCCTCGGGGGTGTCGGCGTTGGCGCGGACCCCGAGCCGGCGGCGGGAGTCGGCGTGGTTCATCAGCCGGGCGACGGCCTTGACCAGCTCGTCGTCGTGGGACTCGTCGCCCTCGAAGTGGCGCACGACCAGTGAGTCGACGACCGGGACCTCGCCCAGGAAGACCTCGCCGGTCGTGCCGTCGATCGAGATCACGTCGCCCTCGGCGACGGCGGTGCCGTCGCTGGTGGTCATCTTCTTGCCCTTGACGTCGACGTCGAGCGAGTCGGCACCGCAGACGCACGTGCGGCCCATGCCGCGGGCGACGACGGCCGCGTGCGAGGTCTTGCCGCCCCGGCTGGTCAGGATGCCGCGTGCCGCGACCATGCCACGCAGGTCGTCGGGGTTGGTCTCCCGCCGGACCAGGATCACGCTCTCGCCGCGGTCGGCCCACTCCACCGCCGTGGGCGAGTCGAAGACCACCTTCCCGACGGCCGCGCCGGGCGAAGCGTTCATGCCCTTGGCGATCAGGTGCCGCTCGGCCTTGTCGTCGAAGCGCGGGAACATCAGCTGCGCGAGCTGCGCTCCGGTCACCCGGCGTACGGCCTCGTCGGCGTCGATCAGGCCCTGGTCGAGGAACTGGCAGGCGATCCGGAACGCCGCCTCCGCGGTGCGCTTGCCGACCCGGGTCTGCAGCATCCAGAGCTTGCCGTGCTCGACGGTGAACTCGATGTCGCAGAGGTCCTTGTAGTGCTCCTCGAGCGTCTGCATGATCCGCAGCAGCTCGTCGTAGGCGCCCTTGTCGATCCGCTCGAGCTCGGCGAGCGGGACCGTGTTGCGGATGCCCGCGACGACGTCCTCACCCTGGGCGTTCTGCAGGTAGTCGCCGTAGATGCCCTGCGCGCCCGAGGCCGGGTCGCGGGTGAACGCGACGCCGGTGCCGGAGTCGTCGCCGCCGTTGCCGAACACCATCGAGCAGACGTTGACCGCCGTGCCGAGGTCGCCGGGGATGCGCTCCTGGCGGCGGTACAGCACCGCGCGCTCGGTGTTCCAGGAGTCGAAGACCGCCCGCACCGCCATGTCGAGCTGCTCGCGCGGATCCTGCGGGAAGTCGCGGCCGGCGTGCTCCTTGACGATGCCCTTGTAGGTCTCGACCAGCCCGCGGAGGTCGTCGACGGTCAGCTCGACGTCGTTCTTGGCGCCGCGGTCGGCCTTGAGCTCGTCGAGCGCGTCGTGGAACGCCGAGGCCTCGATGTGCAGCACGGTCGAGCCGAACATCTGCAGCAGCCGGCGGTAGGAGTCGTAGGCGAACCGCTCGTCGCCGCCCGCCTTGGCCGCCAGGCCCAGCACGCTGCGGTCGTTGAGGCCGACGTTGAGGACCGTCTCCATCATCCCGGGCATCGAGAACTTCGCGCCCGAGCGCACCGACACCAGCAGCGGGTCGTCGGGGTCGCCGAGCTTCTTGCCCATCCGCTCCTCGAGCGCCGCGAGGTGCTCGCTGACCTCCTCCTCCAGCCCCTCCGGCATGGTGCCCTCGGCCAGGTAGGCGCGGCACGCGTCGGTGGTGATCGTGAACCCCGGCGGGACGGGCAGCCCGAGGTTGGTCATCTCGGCCAGGTTGGCGCCCTTGCCGCCCAGGAGGTCCTTCTGGTCCTTGCTGCCCTCGGAGAAGTCGTAGACGTACCTCATTTGCCGATCATGGCCCAGATGCCGCGGTCCGGCCAGAGCCCACGAACGTGCCGTGCGCCTCAGTCCTCGGTGACGCCCGCCCAGAGGTTGATCCCGGCATCGACCGCGTCCTGGTCGATGGCTGCGAGCTCCTCGTCGGTCAGCGGCGGGAAGCTCAGCGCGTCGAGGTTGGTGTCGAGCTGCTCGACCGACGAGGCGCCGATGACGGCCGAAGTGACCCGCCGGTCGCGCAGCGCCCACTGCAGGGCCAGCTGGGCGAGCTTCTGCCCCCGCGCCTGGGCGATCTCGTTGAGCCGCCGGACGTGGCCCAGGACCGCGTCGTCGAGGTGGTCCTGCGGCAGCGTGCTGTCGCTGCGCGCGGCCCGGGAGTCGCTCGGCACGCCCTTCAGGTAGCGGTCGGTGAGCAGCCCCTGCGCCAGCGCCGTGAACACGATGACGCCCATGCCCTGCTCCTCGCACTCGTCGAGGAGGCCCTTCTCGATCCAGCGGTTCAGCATGGAGTACGACGGCTGGTGGATGAGCAGCGGCGTGCCGAGCTCGCGGGCGATGGTGGCGGCCTCGTGCGTCTTCGACGGGCTGTACGACGAGATCCCGGCGTACAGCGCCTTGCCCGAGCGCACGGCGTAGTCCAGCGCCATCATCGTCTCGGCGATCGGGGTGTCCGGGTCGTACCTGTGGCTGTAGAAGATGTCGACGTACTCCAGCCCCATGCGCTTGAGCGACTGGTCGAGGGAGGCGAGCACGTACTTCCGCGAGCCGCCACCCTGGCCGTAGGGCCCCGGCCACATGTCGTAGCCGGCCTTGGTGGAGATGATCAGCTCGTCGCGGTACGGCTTGAGGTCGTCGGCGAGGTACTTGCCGAAGTTGATCTCGGCCTGACCGTAGGGCGGGCCGTAGTTGTTGGCCAGGTCGAAGTGGGTCACGCCGCGGTCGAAGGCACGTCGGATCACCGCGCGCTGGGTCTCCTCGGGCCGGTCGGTGCCGAAGTTCTGCCACAGGCCGAGCGAGATCGCCGGCAGCTTGAGCCCGCTCGCGCCGGTGAAGCGGTACTCCATCGAGTCGTAGCGGTCGGCGGCGGCTTCGTAGGTCATGGCCCTATCCTCCCCAAACCCGCTAGGGCTCGATCGCGAGGGCCGCGTCGAGGACCAGGGTCGCGAAGGCGACGGTCTTCGCCGACAGCTCCTCGTCCGGCAGGATCCCGATCCGCTCCCCCGTCGCGCGGTAGGACAGCGCCTCGGCCAGCAGCAGCCGCCACTCCGGGCCGAACACCTCCAGCGCGTGCTCGCC
>NZ_CAMPGZ010000112.1 GCF_946885725.1 uncultured Nocardioides sp. | reverse complement strand
CGGCGAACTGCGGCGCGCGGGTCGAGCCCTGACGGGCGCGACCGGTGCCCTTCTGCTTGTAGGGCTTGCGGCCACCACCGCGGACCTCGCCACGGCTCTTGGTGTCGTGGGTGCCCTGGCGGGCAGCGGCCTGCTGGGCCACGACGACCTGGTGGATCAGCGGGATGTTCACCTGGACGTCGAAGATCTCGGCGGGCAGGTCGACGTCGACGGTCTTGACGTTGGAAGCCATGGTCAGCCCTCCTTGACGGTCGACTTGGCGGCGGAACGGATGACCACGAGACCGCCCTTGGGGCCGGGAACGGCGCCCTTGAGCAGGATCAGGCCCTTCTCGACGTCGACGGCGTGCACCGAGACGTTCTGGGTGGTGACGGTGTCGCCGCCCATCCGGCCGGCCATGCGGACGCCCTTGAAGACGCGACCCGGGGTCGCGCAGGCGCCGATGGAGCCCGGCTTGCGGTGGTTGCGGTGCGCACCGTGGGAGGCGCCCACACCGGCGAAGCCGTGACGCTTCATGGTGCCGGCGAAGCCCTTGCCCTTGCTGGTGCCGGTCACGTCGACCTCGTCGCCCGCGGCGAACAGCTCGGGGGACAGCTCCTGGCCGACGGTGTACGACGAGGCGTCGGCGGTGCGGATCTCCACCACGTGACGACGGGGCGTGGTGCCGGCCTTGGCGAAGTGCCCGGCCTGCGGCTTGTTGACCTTGCGGCCGTCGATCTCGCCGAAGCCGATCTGGACGGCGTTGTAGCCGTCGGTCTCGGGCTGGCGGACCTGCGTGACCACATTGGTGCCGGCCGCGATCACGGTCACGGGCACGATGCGGTTGTTCTCGTCCCAGGTCTGGGTCATGCCGAGCTTGGTGCCCAGCAGCCCGCGGACGTTGCGTTCAAGAGTGCTCATTGGATATCAGGCCTCGTCGCGACTCAGAGCTTGATCTCGATGTCGACACCGGCCGGGAGGTCGAGACGCATGAGCGAGTCCACCGTCTTCGGCGTGGGGTCGATGATGTCGATGAGACGCTTGTGGGTGCGCATCTCGAAGTGCTCGCGGCTGTCCTTGTACTTGTGCGGCGAACGGATGACGCAGTAGACGTTCTTCTCCGTGGGCAGCGGCACAGGACCTGCGACCTTGGCGCCCGTGCGCGTGACCGTGTCAACGATCTTGCGGGCCGAGGTGTCGATCACCTCGTGGTCGTAGGCCTTGAGCCGGATGCGGATCTTCTGTCCCGCCATAGCTCCTCGTCGTCCTTTACTAGTCCTGAGCCCGCCGGGCTCGTCGTACCGCCACGTTCCGTGGCCGTCCCGGGCGGTCCCGGCCGGTCACGCTGCCCTGGCCGCCTTGCCCTCCGACCCCCGAGGTCGGGCGTGTCGCGCGAATCAGGCGCAACTCGAGACCGATCTCGATGTGTCGTTGGGGTGGCTACCCGGCACGGGGCCGGGCCTGAAAGGGTCTCCTGGTGCGGCGCAGACGCACGCAAGCTCACAGGCAATCCAGGTGGACCGATTCAGGAGTCAAAGTGCGCTGCGCCCCGGCGACCCCGCCGGAGCAACCGGACTATCTTGTCAGAGGTCGCGGTGCCTTATCAAATTGGCGGCCCAAGAGTGAGCCAGCGAACTCGTGTCGGGGCCGCCAGGTTGAGGAGCGAGCCGCGGTCCGAGCCCGCGAGGACCGCTCCCGAGCGTCTCGAAACCGGGGCTGTGCCGGGCACTCCGGCAGCAGCCGGCCCTGCTCCGGACCGTACACGTGGCCGTGCCCGGTGGGCGTTCCGAGCGCCCCGATCGCGTCGACCGAGGTGGCCAGGTAGCTCAGTCCCGGCAGCCACACCGGGGCCGGGTACGACGGGGTGCGGTGCCACAGCAGGGAGCGGTCCCAGCTGACGACCGGGTCGTCGTCGTTGACGAGCACGACCGAACCGGGCAGGTCGGGCGTCTCGCCACCGGGCGGGCCGGCCCAGGTCGCGCCGCAGACCATCCGCGCGGCGGCGGAGTCGGTCGGGATCGCGGTCGCCGCGAGCACGCCGAGGCTCTGGCCGAGCAGGTAGAGCCGGGGACGCTCCCCCGCCGGGATGTCGGCGAGCCGGTCGGCGACGGCGTTCACCAGCGCGCGGGCGCCGGCCTCGTTGTCGCCGCGCGCCACCATCAGCGCGGCCCAGCTGGGCAGATAGGTGGACTGCACCGCCACGGTCGCGACGTCTCCGTCGAAGCGTCGCTCGACCGCGCGCACGCCGACCGGGTCCACCCAGCCGGAGCCGGTGGGGAACGCGACCACCAGGTTCCCGCGCTCGAACCCGCCGCTCGCCTCGAGCCGTTCGACCGCGAGCTCGCTCCGGTCGACCGGCCTCGCTGCCTCGTGGATCCCGACGTACTCCCGCACGGCGCCGAACGGAGACGGCCGGCTGAGCACGTTCTCCTCAGCAGTGTCCATGCCGACCGTCTCGAAGGCGCCGGCGGCCAGGTCGGAGGTCAACGCGGCGCGCGCACCGGCGCCGACCAGGTCACCGGTCAGCGGCAGGACCAGCAGCGCGACGAGGGCGCCGGCGTACAGCCGGGGACGTCCCATCGCGGGCGCCGCGATGCGTCGCCATGTGCGCACGGCCAGCTGCTGGAGGAGAGTCAGCACGCCGGCCAGGACGAGGGCCACGAGCACGACCAGCAGCCAGCCGCCCGCCGGGCCAGGGGAACGGGCCGGGTCCAGCACCGGATGCCCGGTGGCGGACTGCGCGACGGCCAGCGTCGCCGGGACGGCCAGGCTCACGAGCAGGGCCGCCGTCCGAACGCGTGGCCCGGCTTGACGGCGGGACCGCCGCGCCAGCCCACGGGCGAGCGGCAGCACGCCCGCGACGAGCAGGCCCGTCCAGAGCCCCTGCAGCCAGGCCGGGCGCGCCAGGACCGCCGGCACGAGGGCGGCAGTGACGGCCGCCGCGGGCACCAGCAGCAGCGCCGGCGCCGGGAGACGCAGCGCAGCCTCACGCAGCGCTCGGGCGAAACGGGGTGAACGTGTGGCGGCGGCGAGCGCGGGAGCCGGCAGCACCAGTGCGGCGAGCAGCCCGCCTCCCCCGAGGGCGAGCGCGCCGACGCTGGCGACCGTCTCCTGGGCCGGCACGCCGTCGCCCTGCCGCACCGAGTTGGCCCGGACCGCGACCGTGGCCGTCTCGGCCGCCAGCAGGCAGCCCGCGGCGGCGTCCGCGCAGGCGCTGCGCAGCCCGTCCGCCAGGTCGGCGTCGATCCGCACTCGCGCCCACGGACCCAGTGGCCGGCCCCGCGCGGCGGCGTACCGGAGCAGGTCGTAGCCGAGATCGTGCCGCGCGCAGAAGGGGATGAAGCGGGACGGCAGCGGCACCGGCGACGAGCACGAGCCGTCGGGCCGGACCAACAGCCCGCTGCGCGCCACGGGCTCGTAGCCCATGGTCCTCTCGAACGTCTCCGGCACCGCTGCGGCGGCGACGGCGACGTCGTCCGACGACAGCGCGCGGACGGCCCGCGCGACGTCGCGGTCCTCCGTGTGGGACGACGCGGAGCTCGCGGGCAGCGCGAGAACGCCGAGCAGGAGACCGGAGAGCAGGAGTACGGCGGCGGCCGGCAGGACCATCCGACGGGGTCGTGGTGCGAACATGGCGCGGACGCTAGGAACGCGGAACGGTGAGCCGGATCCACTCGTGGGGGGCTCTTGGCCTGGCTCTTCCGCGGGTCTGAGCCGGCCCTGTCACACCCACGGGTGAGCGCCGGTTGGCTCTCAGGTATGACGTCCCGCGGGGGCGCGCGAGCCTACGCTGACGGCATGTTCGCCCGACCCCGCCGCGCGCTCCGGAAGGTCTCCGGCGCGATCCGCGCCGTGGTGCGGCGGGCCCGCACCCGGCCCGGCTGGGACGTCATGGTCGGAGTCGTGGGCGCCATCCTGTTCGTCGTCAGCTGGCCGACGGTGCTCCTCACCCACCAGGTCCCCGACGGAATGGCGCCTCTGGTCGCCCTGGCGACGGTTCTCCCTCTGGCCGTCGCACGCAGGTTCCCGTTCCTCGGCTGGGTCGCGGCGGTCGTGGTCGGCCAAGTCTTCTGGACCTTGTTCGACCCGCAGCCGGGCCACGAGATGCCCTGGACGGTCCCGCAGATCCTGGTGCTGTACATGACCCTGCTCGGGGTGGCCGTGGTGGAGCGGCTGCGGCTGGTCGCGGTGGCGTGGTTCGGCACCATGCTCGTCGTCGCCGCGGTCATGCCGGGCGATGCGCAGCCCGGCCTGGCGGTGAGCCTGACCGCGGCCACCGTCTTCGCGCTGCTGGTGCGGTGGCTCGTGCTCTCGCGCCGTCAGCTGGCCCGCGAGCAGGAGGTCAGCGACCTCGAGCGGGCCCGGCGCGCGGTGCTGGAGGAGCGCTCCAGGATCGCCCGCGACCTGCACGACGTGGTGGCGCACCGGATGTCCCTCGTCGTGGTGCAGGCGCAGAGCGCACCGGCCCGGCTCGGCGACCTGCCCGCCCCGGTCGCCCAGGAGTTCCTCTCGATCTCGGAGCAGGCCCGGGAGGCCCTCAACGAGGTGCGCGGGATGCTCGGCGTGCTGCGAAGCGAGTCGACCGGGGTGGCGAACGCACCCCAGCAGGGGCTGCAGGACGTCGAGGCGCTGCTCGCCCAGACCCGGGACGCGGGCGTCGACCTCACCTGGGAGCTGTACGGCGACCCGGCGACGGTCGGCGATGCGGTCGGTCTGGTCGTCTACCGGATCCTGCAGGAGGCACTCGCCAACGCCTCCCGGCACGCACCGGGCAGCATGGTGCGCGTGCGAGTGGAAGTCACTGACGAGGTCCGGGTCGAGGTCCGCAGCCGGCTCGGCGACCTCGAAGGGCCGGACTCCCCCGGTCACGGCACCGGACTGATCGGCATGGCCGACCGGGCGCGGTCGGTCGGCGGCCGGGTCGAGACCGGACCAGACGGCGAGGAGTTCGTCGTACGCGCGTGGCTGCCGACGACCGCCTCCCCCGTGCCGGCCGCGGGAGCGGGACGCTCGTGACGGTCACCGTCTTCATCGCCGACGACCAGGCGATGGTCCGCCAGGGGTTCCGTGCGCTCCTCGACGTCGAGCCCGACCTCAAGGTCGTGGGCGACGCGGCCGACGGCAAGGCCGCGGTCGCGGGCGTCGTCGACACCCGGCCTGACGTCGTGCTGCTCGACATCCGGATGCCGGTGATGAACGGGCTGGAGGCGGCCGCCGAGATCATGCGCCGCCGGATCGACCCCGAACCGCGCCTGCTGATGCTCACCACGTTCGACGTCGACGACTACGTCTACGAGGCGCTGCGGATCGGTGCGAGCGGCTTCATGCTCAAGGACGCTCCGGCCGCCGAGCTGACCCGCGCCGTCCGGGTGGTGGCTGCCGGCGAGGCGCTGCTGGCCCCGTCGATCACGCGCCGGTTCATCGAGGAGGTCACCCGCAACCGTCGCCCGGCGCCTCGCGCCTCCCGCGAGCTCGAGTCGCTGACCGTGCGTGAGCGTGAGGTGCTGGAGCTGATCGCCCGCGGGATGTCCAACGCCGAGATCGCCGAGCACCTCGTGGTCGCCGAGCAGACCGTGAAGACACACGTCGGCCGCGTGCTCGCCAAGCTGCAGCTGCGCGACCGGGCCCAGGCGGTCGTGCTGGCCTACGAGACGGGCGTGGTTCGGCCGACTTGACCACGCGCAAGGCCGGACGTCCCTAGATTGAGCGCATGATCGATCGTGACCGCCTGCGGCAGCTGCACGCCGCGGAGGAGGACCGCTTCGTCGCCGACCGCCCGCGGTCCGCCGCGCTCGCCGCCGAGGCGAACGACGCGCTGCTGGCCGGCGTACCGATGCCGTGGATGACGCGCTGGCCAGGACGGTTCCCGGTCTTCTTCGAGACCGCGTCCGGCGCGCGGTTCACCGACGTCGACGGCCGGGAGTACGTCGACCTCTGCCTGGGCGACACCGGCGCGATGACCGGCCACGCCCTGCCGGAGGTGACCGAGGCGATCACGGAGCGGGCGAGCAAGGGCATCACGACGATGCTGCCGAGCACCGACGCGCCGTGGGTTGCCGAGGAGCTGCGCCGCCGGTTCGGTCTCGCGCGCTGGCAGATGGCGATGTCGGCGACCGACGCCAACCGGTTCGTGCTGCGGTTCGCCCGACACCTGACGGGGCGATCCAAGATCGCGGTGATGGACTGGTGCTACCACGGCACGGTCGACGAGACGCTGGCCGTGCTCGACGGCGACAAGGTGGTGCCGCGGCCGGGTGCGCTCGGGCCGCAGGTCGACGTCGCCCTCACGACCCGCGTGGTGCCGTTCAACGACGCCGACGCGCTCGCCGCGGCGCTCGCCCACGGCGACGTGGCGTGCGTGCTGATGGAGCCGGCGCTCACCAACATCGGCATCGTGCTGCCCGAGGACGGCTACCTCGACGAGGTCCGCCGGCTCACCCGCGAGGCCGGGACACTCCTGGTGATCGACGAGACGCACACACTCTGCGCCGGTCCCGGCGGCGCCACCCGGGCGTGGGACCTCGACCCGGACATCGTCGTGGTCGGAAAGCCGATCGGTGGCGGCGTCCCCGCGGCGGCGTACGGCGTCAGCCAGGAGGTCGCGGACCGGCTCGACCCGCAGATGCGTTCCCACGACATCGACGTGGCCGGTGTCGGCGGCACGCTCACCGGCAACGCCCTCGCGCTCGCGGCGGTACGGCGGACGCTGTCGGTCGCGCTGCGCGACGAGGACTTCGCGGTGGCGATCCCGCTGGCGCAGCGCTGGGCCGACGGCGTGGCCGGCGTGATCGCCGAGCACGGCCTGCCCTGGCACGTGCAGCGGCTCGGGGCACGCGCGGAGTACTGGTTCTGCCCGCCGCCCCGCGACGGAGCCGCCGCGGCCGCCGCCGTCGACGAGGAGCTCGAGGCGTTCATGCACCTGTGGGCGCTGAACCGCGGCATCCTGCTCACGCCGTTCCACAACATGGCGCTGTTCTCGCCCCACCACACGGAGGCCGACGTCGACCTGCACACCGAGGTGTTCGCCGGCGCGGTTGCCGCCCTGCTCGGTCAGTAGCCTCGTCCCATGAGCTGGTGGCGCCGTGTGATGGTCGACCGGCACGGCCACAACTGGGTGCTGCTGGGTCGGTTCGCCCTGGTCGGTGCGACCGGCGTGGTGGTCAACCTCGTGACGCTGCGCCTGGTCGAGCTGCTCGGTCCGTCGTACACACGGATTTTCATCGACCTGCCGGTCACTGACTACAACGTGCGCTGGTACCACCTCTACACGGCGATCGCGTTCCTGGTCGCCAACCTCTGGAACTTCCAGCTCAACCGCACGTGGGCGTTCCGCAGCGCGGTGCACGCGCGGCCGTGGCTCTCGGAGTACCTGCCGTTCCTGTCCGTCGGCCTGCTGGCGCTGGGGCTGAACCTGCTGATCGTGACGCTGCTGATCCACCCCGAGTCGCCGGTCGCGCTGCCCGCGTCCGTGCTCGACGACAGCTCCACTCTGCGCTCGCGGTTGATCTGGGCGAACCTCATCGCGGTCCTGGTGATCACGCCGGTCTCGTTCGTGTCCAACAAGTTCTGGGCGTTCCGCGCGGTGCGCGCCGCCCGGCGCGCGGCGACGTCGGGGGCCTCGCCGAGCCGGTGACCAGGTCCGGGGCCCGGCCTATCTTTGGTGTGTGGCCGTGGAGTGGGCCGTGATGCTCCTCGTGATCGCCGGATTCTGTACGGCGCTCAACCGCCGTGCCCGGCACTGGGCCATGCGCACCGGCACCGACCTCGGCCGACGCGCCGCCGACCTGGTGCCGCGTCGCACGGTCCTCACCACGACGTCCCGACCGATCGAGCTGATCGCCCGCGATGCCCGTCGCCTCGGCCGACGCTTCCACCACCCGCGCCGCGGGTTGACGTTCGTGAAGTACGAGAGCACCCGCTGGGCCTACGACAAGGTGCTCGCCGAGGGCTGCCGGGCGCTGGGAATCGAGCACCTGCTCGAGGTGCTGCCGCCCGGTCCGGAGCTGGACGAGGAGCGGCGCCGGGTGGAGTGGCTGCTGTACCAGGCCGGGCTCGACCTCGACGACGCCGCATAGCTGCAACGGGTGGTCGAGCCTGTCGAGACCACTCCTACTCTCGAACTTATACAAGAGCGCTTGTGAGACTTCCGCCGGTCTCCTAGCGTCCCCGGCATGACCCGCCGTACCGCCGAGCGCCGGCACGCTGACTCCGCTCCCTCTCCCCAGGGACCGGAGCTCATCGAGCAGCTGATCGCCTTCTACCACCCGACCCGGCAGCGCATCCTCGAGTCGCTGTCGGTCGACGGGCCGGCGTCCGTCGGGATGCTCGCCGAGCGGCTGGGCATCGCGCCGGGCAGCGTCAGCCACCACCTCAAGCCCTTGCACCGGGGCGGCTTCGTCGAGCCGGCGCCCGAGCTCGCCCGCGACACCCGCGCGAGCTGGTGGCGAACCGCCCGCAGCAGCGTGTCGTTCGACGCGCTCGACTACCCCGAGGGCAGCCGGGCGCGCGAGGTGGTGAACCTGGCCGAGAAGGCCAACGACGACAGGCACGTCAACGCGGTGCGCGCCTGGCGCACCCGGCGGCACGAGCTGCCGGAGCAGTGGCGACGGGCCGCGGGCTCGAGCGACACCGCCACCGCCGCGACGGCCGAGCAGGTCGCGGACCTGCACGCGCGGATCAACGACCTGCTCCGCACGTGGGCGCAGGAGGTGCACGCCGACCGGGAGGCCCACCCCGACGCCGCGCGGCGGCACGTGATCGCCTTCGCCCACGTGGTGCCGACGTTCGAGGGCGGCTCCCGGTGACCGCGCCGGTGCTGGAGAGCACCGAGCGCCGGCTCCCACCGCCCACCCGTGACCGGGTCGTGTGGGTGTGGGCGGCCGCGTCGTTCTTCGCGTTCGCCGGCGACAGCATCTGGCTGGTCGGTCTCGCCTGGGCGGCGGTCACCGTCGCCTCCCCCGCCGTCGCCGGGATCGTCGTGGCGGTCGGGATGGTGCCGCAGGCCGTGCTCCTGCTCGTGGGTGGCTCGGTCGCGGACCGGCTCGACACCCGTGTTGTCATGGTCACCGCCAACGCCGTACGTGTGCTGACGCTGCTCGTCGGCGCCGCGCTCTGGCAGGCCGATGTCGCGCCGGTGCCGTTGCTGGTCGTCGTCGCCTGCGTGTTCGGCGCGGCCGACGCGTTCTACCTGCCGGCCGGCTCGACGATGCCGCGGCAGATGGTGCACGCCGAGGACCTGGCCACGCTGGGCGGCCTCTTCCAGGTGGTACGGCGGGCGGCGGTGTTCGCCGGCTCCGCCCTCGGCGGCTGGATCGCGGCGACGCAGGGGCTGGTGACGGCCATGGTCGTCGACGCCGTCGGCTTCGTGGTGATCAGCGTCGTGGTCGCCGTCGCGCTGCGGCCGCGGTTCCCGCTCGCGCGCAACGCCGCCGAGCCCGTCGTACGCGCCATCCGCACCGGCGTCTCCTATGTCCGGAGCGACGCGACCGTGCGCACGTTCGTCGTCACACTCTCGGGCCTCAACGTGTTCGTCGGTCCCGCACTGTCGCTCGGCGTGGCGCTGCGCGCAGACACGTCGGGGTGGGGAGCCGGCGTCGTCGGTGCCGCCAACGCCTGCGTGGGCGTAGGTGCGGCTTTCGGCGCACTGGCCGCGATGCGGGTGCGGCCGCGCCGTCCGGCCGTCTCCGGCTTCGCATCCCTGGTGCTCCAGGGCGCCGCGATCGTCGCGCTCGGCGTCGACTGGCTCCCCGCCGTCGTCGGTGGCGCGGTCGTCATCGGGCTGACCGCCGGGTGGGCGTCGGTCATCCTGTCCGCCTGCTTCCAGCGCGTGATCCGGGAGGACCAGCTCGGCCGGGTGTCGTCGATGACGATGCTGTCCGACTACACGCTCCTGCCACTGGCGACTCCGTTCTTCGGCTGGCTGGCCGCAACCACCTCGGTCACGACGACGGCCGCGCTCTTCGGCGCCGGCATGGCGCTGGCCGGGCTGTGGGGCGCGAGCCGCCCGGCGATCCGCGCCGTGCTCCGGCCGTCGGTGCGCTCCGGCACGATGGAGGCGTGAGCCGGCCCCAGCAGCGCGTCCCCGCCGACAGCCTGGTCTGGCTGCGCCGCGCCCGCGACCACGCCGACCGGCACGACGCCGAGCCGCTGGTGCTCGACGACCTCGCGGCGGTGGCCGGCATGAGCAACGTCTCCATCATCAGCTCTGGGTGAAGGACATCGACGAGTCCGTCGCCTTCTACACCGACGTCCTGGGCTTCGAGCCCGGCGAGGACGTGAAGCTCGGTGACGACTTCCGCTGGTGCACGGTCGTCCACCCGAAGCAGCCCGAGCTGAAGCTGCACCTGACCACCCCGGCCCGCCGCTCTCCGAGGAGCTGGTCGCCGCCATGCGCCGCGCCCAGGACGAGGGCGGCCTCCCCGGCGTCGGCATGAACGTCGACGACTGCCGGGCGACCTACGGGGACCTCAAGGCCAGGGGCGTCGAGTTCCTGCAGGAGCCCGAGGAGCGCCCGTACGGCGTCGAGGCCCTGATGCGCGACACCAGCGGCAACTGGATGGTGCTGGTCGAGCCGCGGAAGTACACGCCCGAGGACTTCGAGGGGCTCGAGAGCGCGCAGGTGTCGGGGTAGGGCCGTCGGTTTACCACCGGCTGCTGGGATCCCGTCGCAACCGGGCCGAAACTTCACGTGGGATCCGCAAGGAACGCGTGGGCTGCTCTGTGGACAACCGCCTCAGAGCCGGAGCAGCGGAGCAGCGACTCAGCGGCGCCGGTAGCAGAAGTCGTGGATGGTCCGGCCGGCAGCCAGGCCCTTGCGCTCGAACTTCGTGACCGGCCGCTCGTCCCAGCGCGACACCTCGCCGCCCTCGAGCAGCGGCTCGGCGTCGAGCACCTCCTGCATCACCTCGGCGTACTCCGCCCAGTCCGTCGCGAGCCGCCACTCCGCACCCGGGGCCAGGCGGGTCGCGGCGAGGTGGGCGAAGACGGGGTTCACCAGGCGGCGCTTGTGGTGCTTCTTCTTCGGCCAGGGGTCGGGGAAGAACGTCCAGAGCCCGGCCAGCGAGTCGGGGGCGACGAGGTTCTCCAGCGTCCACACCGCGTCGACACCGAGCACACGCACGTTGTCGAGGCCGGCCTCGCCGACGCGGCCGAGGATGTCGGCGACGCCGGGGCGCCAGACCTCGACGGCCAGCACGTTCACGTGCGGACGAGTCGCGGCGAGCGCGACGGTCGCCTCGCCGATGCCCGGTCCGATCTCGACCACCAGCGGCGCCTCGCGGCCGAAGCGGTCGGCGAGCCGGAAGCCGGGCTCGTCGACGGCGTCGTCGGGGATCCAGAACCGCTCGGCGTAGGCGTCCCAGGCGCGCTGGCGCGACGGGGTCAGGCGCGCGCCGCGGCGGGAGTAGGTCAGCACCTCGCGCATGCGGCGGCCGTCCGCGGTGAGCTTCTGGTGCGGCCGGGCTGGTCTCACGCTCATGTCTTGTTCCTCGTCTGCACAAAGAGAAGGGCCCCCCGCGCCAATCGGCGCGGGGGGCCCTTCGTCAGATCACTTCAGGATCTTGGTGACGCGGCCCGCACCGACGGTGCGGCCACCCTCACGAATCGCGAAGCGGAGACCCTCCTCCATCGCGATGGGCTGGATGAGCTGGACCGTCATGTCGGTGTTGTCGCCCGGCATGACCATCTCGGTGCCCTCGGGAAGGGTCACGACGCCCGTCACGTCCGTCGTACGGAAGTAGAACTGCGGACGGTAGTTGTTGAAGAACGGCGTGTGACGGCCGCCCTCCTCCTTCGAGAGGATGTAGACCGAGGCCTCGAACTCCGTGTGCGGAGTCGTGGTGCCCGGCTTGATGACGACCATGCCGCGCTCGACGTCCTCGCGCTTGGTGCCGCGGAGGAGCAGACCGACGTTCTCGCCCGCCTGGCCCTCGTCGAGGAGCTTGCGGAACATCTCGACACCGGTGACGGTCGTCTTCTGCGACTTGTCACGGATGCCGATGATCTCGACCTCCTCGTTGACCCTCACGACACCGCGCTCGATACGGCCGGTGATGACCGTGCCGCGACCGGTGATGGTGAAGACGTCCTCGACCGGCATCAGGAACGGCTTGTCGATGTCGCGCTCCGGCTGCGGGATGTACTCGTCGACGGCGTTCATCAGCTCGAGGACGGACTGGCCCCACTTCTCGTCGCCGTTCAGCGCCGGGAAGGCAGCCACGCGCACGACCGGGATGTCGTCGCCCGGGAACTCGTACTCGGAGAGGAGCTCGCGCACCTCCATCTCGACGAGCTCGATGAGCTCCTCGTCGTCGACCATGTCGCACTTGTTGAGCGCGACCACGATCGCCGGCACGCCGACCTGACGCGCGAGCAGCACGTGCTCACGGGTCTGCGGCATCGGGCCGTCGGTGGCGGCGACCACGAGGATCGCGCCGTCCATCTGGGCCGCGCCGGTGATCATGTTCTTGATGTAGTCGGCGTGACCGGGGCAGTCGACGTGGGCGTAGTGCCGCGCCTCGGTCTGGTACTCGACGTGCGCGATCGAGATCGTGATACCGCGCTGGCGCTCCTCAGGGGCCTTGTCGATCTCGTCGAACGGCGTGAACGGGTTCAGCTCCGGGTACTTGTCGTGCAGCACCTTGGTGATCGCTGCGGTCAACGTCGTCTTGCCGTGGTCGATGTGACCGATGGTGCCGATGTTGACGTGCGGCTTAGTCCGCTCGAACTTCGCCTTAGCCACTTGGGGCTCCTCCTAGCTTGGTTTAACTGACTCGTTGCTGATGGGTGTGACGCGCGCCCGACGACTGGGAACTACTCGCCGCGGACCTTCTTGATGATCTCGTCGGCGACGTTCTGCGGAACCTCGGCGTACGAGTCGAACTCCATCGAGTACGACGCCTGACCGGAGGTCTTCGACCTCAGATCGCCAACGTACCCGAACATCTCGGAGAGAGGAACGAGGGCCTCGACGACGCGGTCGCCCGACCTCTCGAACATGGACTGCACCTGACCACGGCGCGAGTTGATGTCGCCGATGACGTCGCCGAGGAAGTTCTCGGGGGTCGTCACCTCGACCTTGAACATCGGCTCGAGCAGGACCGGCTTGGCCAGCCGCGCGGCCTCCTTGAACGCCTGGTTACCGGCGATCTTGAAGGCGAGCTCGGACGAGTCGACCTCGTGGTAGGCACCGTCCTCGAGCGTCACCTTGACGTCGACCATGGGGTAGCCGGCGAGCACGCCGAACTCCATGGCCTCCTGGGCGCCCTGGTCGACGGAGGGGATGTACTCCTTCGGCACGCGACCACCGGTCACGTTGTTCACGAACTCGTAGCCCGCACCCTGCCCGGTCTCCGGGTCGATGCTCGGCTCGATGGTGATGACCACCTTCGCGAACTGACCCGAACCACCGGTCTGCTTCTTGTGGGTGTAGGAGTGCTTCTCCACCTTGCGGCGGATCGTCTCGCGGTAGGCGACCTGCGGCTTGCCGACGGTGGCCTCGACGCGGAACTCGCGCTTCATCCGGTCCACGAGGATCTCCAGGTGGAGCTCGCCCATGCCGGCGATGATCGTCTGCCCGGTCTCCTCGTCGGCCTTCACCGTGAAGGTCGGGTCCTCGTCGGAGAGCCGCTGGATCGCGGTGCTGAGCTTCTCCTGGTCGCCCTTGGTCTTGGGCTCGATGGCCACCTCGATCACGGGGGCCGGGAAGGTCATCGACTCCAGGATCACCGGGTTGGCCGGGTCGCACAGGGTGTGACCGGTCTTGGTGTCCTTGAGGCCCATGACGGCCACGATCTGGCCGGCGC
>NZ_CAMPGZ010000111.1 GCF_946885725.1 uncultured Nocardioides sp. | reverse complement strand
GGGTCCGCGTACGCCTTCGAGGTGGACTGTGGGGCGGGCTGGGCGGGCTTCGTTGCACGTTGCGGGGTCTCGAGCGTCGGCGACTGGGCGAGCACCTCGGCCTCGAGCCGGCGGAGTGCCGGTCCGGGGTCCACGCCGAGCTCCTCGGCGAGCGTCTCGCGGGCGCGACGCAGCGCGGCGAGGGCGTCCGCCTGCCGGTGCGCGCGGTACAGCGCGGTCGCGAGCAGCCGCCAGCGGCCCTCGCGCAACGGCTGCTCCGCCACCAGGCTCTCCAGCTCCGGCACGAGCAGCGCGGCGTCCTCGAGCTCGAGCCGTGCGGTCAGCAGCCGCTCCCGCGTGACCTCGCGCAGCTCGGTCAGCCGGGTGACCTCGCTTTCGGCCCACTCCTCGTCGGCGTACTCCACCAGCGCCGGTCCGCGCCACAGCGCGAGCGCCTCGTTCAGCAGGGGCACGGCGTCCGCGGCGCGCTGGTCCTCGGCCTGGCGGAGCAGCCGCTCGAACCACCAGGCGTCCACACCGTCGTCCGGCTGGCGCAGCGCGTAACCCGGTCCCTGGCGCACCAGCACCTCCGTGCGCGCCCGGGCCGGCACGTCCGGCTGCAGCCCGCGCCGCAGGTGGGAGACGTAGGACTGCAGGGCGCCGTTCGCGTCGCTCGGGACCCGGTCGCCCCACACGGCGTCCGCGAGGGTCTCGGCCGGGACCGTGTCGCCGCCGGCGACGAGCAGCCGCGCCAGCACGGCACGCTGGCGTCGCCCGCCCAGGTCGAGCGGCCGACCGTCGTACGTCGCGGTCAGCTCGCCGAGCAGGTTGATCCGCAGGCGCGACGACCGCTCCACCGCATCACCTCGGAGGTCACGGTAGGGCGCCGCCGGGTCGTGCGACATGGCCCCGACGGGTCACTGGATCACTGGTGGACGTGGACCACCCGGTCGCGCTCCTCGGGCGTGCCGGGATCGGCGACGTCCGCGAGGTCGAAGCACACGCTGTGGATCAGCCCCTCGAACCTGTTGCGCACCGGGAGGTAGTCGTCGACCACCGGGGTGCCGCGGTCGACGCCGACGTTGAACGTCTCGTCGAAGGAGAAGTAGTACGCCGTCGTCACCGGGATCCGTCCGGAGCCGACCGGCCGGCCGTCCACCTCCAGCGTCACGTCGGCGCCGCTGCCCGGCGGGCCGCCGTCGTAGTCGAACCGCACCACGAGGTCGTGCCGCCCCGGCTCCATCGGCTCCGACCCCCGTACGACCGTGAGGTCGCGGCCGGCGAAGTTGTAGGCGTAGCTCGGGACGCTTTCGAGCATGTAGAGCGACCAGCCGCCGAACCGTCCGCCCTGCGCCACCACCACACCATTGGTGCCGGTGACGACCTCGAGGTCGGCGGTGATCACGTGGGAGCGGTTCTTGACGTTGGGCGCGGCCTCCTCGGTGAGCCGGCCGACCCGAGGCCCGAAGGACAGCGTGGGACGGCCCTGGTGCAGGTCGATCCGGCCGGCGACGTCGGGGTTCTCGCGCTCGGTGACCCGGTCGTCGAGGGGGAAGACGTGGTGCTTCTCCGCCTCGCGCTCGAAGACCTCCTGCAGTGCCTTGAGCTTGTCGGGGTGCTGGTCGGCGAGGTCGCGGGCCTGGCTCCAGTCCTCGCTGTGGTCGTAGAGCTCCCAGACGTCCTCGTCGAACGGCCGGTCGGGGGTGTCGACCATCTCCCACGGCACGCCGTGCCGGGTCACCGCGGTCCAGCCTTCGTGGAAGACGCCGCGGTTGCCGATCATCTCGAAGTACTGCGTGGTGTGCCGGTCGGGCGCCTCCGGCTCCTCGAACGTGTAGCGCAGGCTCGTGCCCTCGATCGGCTGCTGTTCCACCCCGCCGTACGACTCGGGCTCGGGGATGCCGGTCGCCTCGAGGATCGTCGGCAGGACGTCGATGACGTGGTGCCACTGGTGCCGGATCTCGCCGCGCGCGGGAATGCCGTTGCCCCAGCGCACGATCATCCCGTCGCGGGTGCCGCCGAGGTGGGCGACCTGCTTGGTCCAGGGGTACGGCGTGTTCATCGCCAGCGCCCAGCCGACGGGGTAGATGGCGTACGTCGTGGGGTCGCCGAGCGTGTCGAGGCGGGCGGCCATGTCGGCGGTGTCGTCCTGGATGCCGTGGCCGACCAGGTGCTCGCGGAACGTGCCGCGCGGGCCGCCCTCGCCGGACGCTCCGTTGTCGCCGAGCAGGTAGAAGAACAGCGTGTCGTCGAGGACGCCCATCTGCTCGAGCGCGTCGACGAAGCGGCCGATCTGCACGTCGGCGTGCTCGGCGAAACCGGCGTAGGTCTCCATGAAGCGCGCCGCCACGCGGCGCTCGGTCTCGTCGAGCTCGTCCCAGTGCGGCACGCCCTCGGCCCACGGCGCGAGCTCGGTCGTCTCCGGCACGATGCCGAGCTCCTTCTGCCGCGTCAGCGTGCGCTCGCGCTGCACGTCCCAGCCGTCGTCGAAGCGGCCGGCGTACTTGTCCCGCCACTCCGGCGCGACGTGGAACGGCGCGTGCGTCGCGCCGAGCGCGAGGTAGGTGAAGAACGGCCGGTCGGGGGTGATCGCCTGCTGGTTCTCTACCCACGCGATCGCGTTGTCGACGAGGTCCTCCGTCAGGTGGTAGCCGTCCTCGGGCAAACGGTCCGGCTCGACGGGGTAGCGGCCCTGGTAGAGCTGCGGGTACCAGTGGTTCATCTCCGCGCCCATGAAGCCGTAGAAGAAGTCGAAGCCCTCGCCCATCGGCCAGCGCGGGAACGGACCCGACGGGCTCACCTCGACCGGCGGGGTCTGGTGCCACTTGCCGACGGCCGCGGTGCAGTAGCCGTTGCCGCTCAGGATCTGCGCGATCGTCGCCGCGCTCGCCGGCCGGTAGCCGTGGTAGCCGGGCAGCGGCGTCGACATCTCGCTGGTGACGCCCATGCCGACGGAGTGGTGGTTGCGGCCGGTCATCAGCGCCTGCCGGGTGGGGGAGCACAGCGGCGTGACGTGGAACCGGCTGTAGCGCAGGCCCTCACCGGCGAGCCGCTGCGCGGTCGGCATCTCGCAGGGTCCGCCGTACGCCGACGACGCGCCGAAGCCCATGTCGTCGATGAGCACGATGACCACGTTGGGGGAGCCGGGCTCGGGCTGGACCGGGCGGATCGGGCGCGCGGTGGTGTCGACGTCCAGCGGCAGACGGGTGCGGTCGGTCGCGTCGGTCACGGGGTCAGCCTCCTGTGGGGGCGGTCGTGGTGGTTGTCGTCGTGGATGCGGGGAGCCGGATGCTGCGGCCGGCCTCGGCCGGCGGCTCGACGCACAGGTCGCGGGCGCGTGCTGCGATGTCGCTCGGGAACGGCGCCGAGGCGCCGCCGCGAACGTGCACGCCGAGGATCTCCTCGGTGGCGCGCAGCCGGTCGTCGGCCCACAGCTCGTGCCAGATCCACAGCAGCTTGGGGGACACGCCGATGACCGACGAACGGACCTCGAGGTCGGCGCCGGCGGAGACCTCGTCGAGGTACCGGATGTGCGCCTCGACGGTGTAGAGCGAGGCGTCGTTGGCCTCCCGGTAGTCGGGCCCGAGCCCGACCGCGTGCATCACCGCGTCGGTGGCATGGCCCAGCACGAGCACGTAGTAGGCCTCGGAGAGGTGGCCGTTGTAGTCGATCCAGGCGTCCTGCACGGGCTCGCGCCAGACGAGGGGCGCAGCGCTCATGCCCTGCCCAGCGCGCGCAGCACGGCGATCACGCCGCGGTCGCGCTCGGCGACCAGGTCGTCGATGGTGCGAGAGCCGGCCTCGCGCTCGCAGCCGGCGACGACGGCGTCGCGCAGCTCGGGGGTCAGCTCGGCGGCCTGCAGCCGGGTCCACGGTGACTGCAGCGACGGGCCGAAGTGGTCGAGCATGTGCGCCATCCCGCCCTGGCCGCCGGCGAGGTGGAAGGTGAGCATCGGGCCCTGCACCGGCCAGCGCAGCCCGGGTCCGTCGGTGATCGACTGGTCGATCTGCTCCACCGTCGCCTCGCCCGCGGCGACCATGTGCAGCGCCTCGCGCCACAGCGCCTCCTGCAGCCGGTTGGCGATGAAGCCGGGCACCTCGCGGTCCAGGGTGATCACCGACTTACCGGCCTGCCGGAAGAAGTCCGAGGTCCAGTCGACGACCTCGGGTGAGGTGGCCGCGCCGCCGACGACCTCGACGAGGGGGATGAGGTACGGCGGGTTGAACGGGTGCCCGACGACGGTGCGCTCGGGCCGGTCGCACTTGTCCTGCATCTCGCTCATGCCGTAGCCGGACGTCGACGACGAGATCACCACGTCCTCGGGCGTGACCGCGTCGATCTCGGCGAGCAGCGTGCGCTTGAGATCGAGATCTTCGGGGGCGCTCTCCTGCACGAAGTCGGCCTGCCCGCAGGCGGTCGCCAGGTCGGCCTCGTAGACGAGGTTGTCGGGGCTCGCGCCGGGCGCCAGGCCGAGCTCGGTGAGCGCCGGCCAGGCCCGGTCGACCAGGTGACGCAGCCGGGACTCGGCGTCGGCCGCCGGGTCCCAGGCGACGACCCGGTAGCCACGCGCGAGGAAGTACGCCGCCCAACCGCCGCCGATCACGCCGGCGCCGACGCAGGTGACGGTCCGGACCTCGGCCGGCCCGGGGCGGTTCACTGCGGCGCCCCCGCGGCGTTGTTCGGCGGAGGAGCGAAGCGGGGGGGACGAAGAACGTCGTGCGGTGCGTTCATCGTGGTTTGAGCGCGAGAATCTCTCGCCCCTCGTCCGGCGTGGCGACGTGCGCGCCCATGCTCTCGACGATCGTCTTCGCCCGCTCGACCAGCTGGGCGTTGGTCGCCTTGACCCCCTTGCTCAGGTAGAGGTTGTCCTCGAGCCCGACGCGCACGTGACCACCGAGCAGCACCGACTGCGCCACCCACGGCATCTGCATCGGGCCGAGCGCGAACGACGCCCACACCGCGCCCTCGGGAAGCTGCGAGACCATGGCCATGAGGGTCAGCGGGTCGGCCGGGGCGCCGTACGGAATGCCCATGCACAGCTGGTACATCGCCGGCTGGTCGATCAGCCCCTCTTCGACCAGCTTCTTGGCGAACCACAGGTGCCCGGTGTCGAAGATCTCCATCTCGCAACGGACGCCGAGCTCCTGGATCCTCTTGGCGCCCTCGCGGAGCATGTCGGGCGTGCTGATGTAGACCGTGCTGCCCTCGCCGAAGTTGAGGCTGCCGCAGTCGAGCGTGCAGATGTCCGGCAGCAGCTCCTCGACGTGGGGGAGCCGGTCGACGCCGCTGACCAGATCGGTGCCCTCGAGGAACGTCGTCGGGTCGTGCGGGTCGAGCACGAGGTCGCCGCCCATGCCGGCGGTGGTGTTGATGATGACGTCGACGTCGGAGGCGCGGATGCGCTCGACGACCTCGCGGTAGAGCGCCACGTCCCGCGAGCCGACGCCGGTCTCCGGGTCGCGCACGTGGACGTGCACGATCGTGGCGCCGGCGCGGGCGGCCTCGATGCCGGACTCGGCGATCTGCTCGGGGGTCACCGGCACGAGCTCCGACCGAGCGACGGTGTCGCCGGCGCCGGTCAGCGCGCAGGTGATCATGACGTTGCGGTTCACGGTGCGGGCTCCTCCTCAGTACTGCTCGGTCTTGCTCGGGGCGCCGCTCAGTCGATGCGCGGGCTGTTCGACAGAAGCGTCCGCGTGTAGTCCTCGCGCGGACTGTCCATGACCGTCGCCACCGCGCCGGCCTCGACGACCCGGCCGTTCTGCAGGATCTCGACGCGGGCCGCGATCGAGCGGACCAGCGCGAGGTTGTGGGTGACGAACAGCATGCTGATGCCGCGCTCCTTCCGGAGCCCCTCGAGCAGCGCGACGATCGAGCCCTGCACGGAGACGTCGAGCGCCGACGTGATCTCGTCGCAGATCATCACGTCGGGCTCGGCGGCCAGCGCGCGGGCGATCGCGACTCGCTGCCGCTCGCCGCCGGAGAGCCTGCTGGCCTGGTAGTAGAGCATCCCCGAGCCGAGCGCCACCTGCTCCATCAGCTCGACGACGCGGTCAGTGGCCTCCTTGCCCTTGGCCAGCCCGAACAGCTCCATCGGCCGCCGGATGATCTGCTCGATGGTCAGTCGCGGGTTCAGCGACAGGTAGGGGTTCTGGAAGATGTACTGCAACCGCCGGCGGTCCTCGGCGCTGCGCTGACGGGCGCTGTGGGCGAGCGCGCGGCCCTCGAACTGGATCGTCCCGGTCCAGTCCTTGTGGAGGCCGCCGACGGAGCGGGAGATCGTGGTCTTGCCGCTGCCGGACTCGCCGACGAGCGCGACCACCTCGCCCTTGGCGACGTCGAAGCTCACGTCGTGCACGACGTCCTTGCGGCCGTAGAAGATGTTGAGCCCCTGCACGGACAGGATCACGTCGCGCGGCTTGTCGGGGTCGGCGTCGGGCACGGTGCCGAGGTTGATGTCCCAGGTGCCGATCTCCTCGACGCGGATGCAGCGCACCTCGTGGTCGGGCGCGACGGCGCGCAGCTCGGGTACGGCGGCACGGCAGCGGTCGACGGCGTACGCGCAGCGGTCGTTGAACCGGCAGCCTTCGGGACGCGCCCCGGGCGCAGGGGTCCGTCCCGGGATGCCGGTGAGCGCGCGGGCCTGGCTGAGGTGCGGGATGGAGTCGAGCAGCGCACGGGTGTAGGGGTGCGCGGGTGTGGCGAAGATCTGGTCCTTCGGGCCGAGCTCGACGATCTGTCCGGCGTACATCACGGCCACCCGGTCGGCGATGTTGGCAACGACCGCCAGGTCGTGCGTGACGTAGAGCGCGCTGACCCGGTGGGTGCGGCAGAGCTCGGCCATCGTGTCGAGAACCATCTTCTGCGTGGTGACGTCGAGGCCCGTGGTCGGCTCGTCGAGGACGAGCACCTTCGGCTTGGGCAGGAACGCCATGGCCAGGGCGACACGCTGCACCTGTCCACCGGAGAGCTGGTGGGCGTAGCGCTTGAGGAACTCGCCGTCGTTGGGGAGGCCCACCTCGGCCAGCCCCGCACGGGCGGCCTCGAGCCGCGACTCGGGCGTGCCGATGCTGCGGAGCTCCTGGAGCTCGACGAGCTGCTTGCCGATGCGGATGCTCGGGTTCAGAGCAGATGCGGGGTCTTGCGGCACGTAGGCGATCTCCTCACCGCGCAGCTGGCGGACCTCGCGCCAGTCCAGGCTGAGGACGTCGCGGTCCTCGAGCAGCACCTTGCCGGACGAGATGATCGCGCCGGCCCGGGAGTAGCCGAGCAGCGACGTACCGACGGTGGTCTTCCCGGAGCCGGACTCGCCGACGAGCCCGACAACCTCGCCGGGACGCAGGACCAGGTCGATGTCGTCGACGACGTCGACTTCGCGCCCGGTGAGCTTGACACCGAGGTCCTCGATGACGAGTCCGCCGGACCGGGTCGGCGCGCCGGTGGCGTCGGGTGAGATGGTGGTCATCGGTGCCCCTCTCTCGGTCTCACTCGCCGCGCTGCGCCAGCTGCGCCAGGCCGTCGGCCATCAGGTTGGTGGCGATGGTGAAGATCGCGATGATCAGCACGGGTGCCATCACCGACCAGGGCTGGGTGGCCAGGCCCAGCTGGTTCTCGTTCAGCATCTGGCCCCAGTTGGCCGCGCCCGGGTCGGCGGCGAAGCCGAGGAAGCCGAGGGCGGCGACCAGGCCGATGGAGTACGTCAGGCGCAGGCCGGCCTCGGCGAGCAGCGGGCCGGTCATGTTCGGCAGCACCTCGGCCAGGATCACGCGGGAGCGCTTCTCGCCCAGCGCCTCGGCGGCGACGACGAAGTCGCGCGAGACGATGCCGAGGGCGACGCCGCGGGCCACCCGCGCGACGCGCGGCGCGTGAGAGGCACCGACCAGCAGGACGATCACCCACGGGGCGGGGTTCTGCAGCGCCGTGAGCACGACTAGGGCGAGCAGGATCTGCGGGAACGCGAGCAGCACGTCGTTGAGCCGCATGATCACCTCGTCCCACCAGCCGCCGGCGTACGCCGCAACCACGCCGATGGCGACTCCGAGCACCATGCCGAGGATGGTGGCCAGTACGGAGATGACCAGGACGCCCACGCCGCCGTACATCACGCGGCTCAGCACGTCCTGCCCCAGGTAGTCGGTGCCCAGGACGCCCTCAGGGGAGTACGGCGGCCCGGCCGTCTCGTTCTCGCCGTACGGCGCGAAGAACGGCGCGAAGATCGCGAACAGCACGATCGCCACGGTGACCGTGAAGCCGAACGCGAACCGCTTCTGCCGCATCGCCCGCCGGAGGAACGAGGCAGGGCTGGTCGGTGCAGGCGCGGGTGCACTGGCGGGTGTGCTGGCGGTGGCAGTCATGAGGAGATCGCCGTCCTTGCGCGAGGAGTGAGCAGGATGGACAGCACGTCGGCGACGAGGTTCACCACGACGTAGACAGCGGCGATGATCATGCTCAGCGCCTGGACCATCGGCACGTCGTGGTTGCGGACCGAGTCGACCAGCTGCCGGCCGACACCGGGGTAGGCGAACAGAGTCTCGACCAGCACCACACCGCCGGCCAGCCAGGCCAGCTGGAGCGCGATGACCTGGATACCCGGCACGATCGCGTTGAGCAGCGCGTGCTTGCGCATCACCACCCGCTCGGGGACGCCCTTGAGCCGCGCGAGCTCGACGTAGTCGCTGTCGAGCACCTCGAGCAGGGTGGCCCGCACGATGCGCGAGACGTAGGGGGTGACCGCCAGCACCAGCGTCGCGACCGGCAGCACCATGCCCTTCGGGTTGTCCCACGGGTCACCGGTCTGCGACGAGATCGTCACGGCCGGGAAGATGTGGAACACCGTCGTCGAGAACAGCGCGACGAGCAGGATGCCGATGATGAACTCCGGCACGCCGGCCAGGGCCAGCAGGATCGTCTGGATGACGGTGTCGGGACGCTTCCGGCGGTAGTGCGCGGAGATCATCGCGATGCCGAAGGCCAGCGGGATCATCACCGCGGCGGCGAGCAGCACCAGCACCAGCGTGTTCACGACGTTGGGGGCGATCTGCTGCCAGACCGACTGCTGGTTGGCCAGAGAGGTCCCGAGGTCTCCGCTGAACAGCCCGCCGAGCCAGTCGAGGTAGCGCTGCACCAGGCCGGCGTCGGCGTTCAGCTGCTCCTCGAGCTGGGCCACCCGACCGGGGTTGGAGTTGTAGTCGCGGCCGAGGATCGCGCGCACCGGGTCGCCGAGCGCCGCGGTGGCGACGAAGACCAGGACCGAGACCAGCCAGAGCGTGAGGACCGCCAGCCCGATCCGCCGCAGCAGCCAGATCGCCCACGCGGCTCCACCGGACCGGCGACGTGGGGGTGCGACCTCCTCGAGCGGATCCGGGAGCGTCGCGACCTGAGTCATGTCACACCGACACCTTGTTGAACTTGTAGGACCCGAGCGGGAGGTACTTGCTCGGCTCGAGTCCCTGGACGTTGGAGGCGTAGCCGTCGACCTGCTGGCGGAAGCCCCAGATGATCAGGCCGCCTTCGTTGTACTCGATCTCCTGCGCGTCGTGCAGCAGCTCGTTGCGCTTCTCGGGGTCGAGGGTCGCCGCTGCGGTGTTGACCAGGTTGCGGTGCTCCTCGTTGTCCCAGTGCGTCTCGTTGTAGGTGCCGCCGAGCTCGGGCGGGAACGTGCCGACCGAGGCCTGGGCGATGTAGTTGCGGGTGTTCCAGAAGTCCTGCGCGAACGGGTAGGACAGGTAGTCGTCGTCGTAGAACGGCGTCTTCTTCGTGACCTTCACGTCGACTCCGGCGAGCTTGGCCTGCTCGACGAACAGGTTCGCCGCGGCCGGCGCGACAGAGCTGATGTCGTCGCCGGTGAACAGCTCGACCTGCAGCCCCTCCTGGCCGGCCTCCTTGAGCAGCGCCTTGGCCTGGTCGATGTCCTGCTCACGCTGAGGCAGGTCGCTCGCGTACGCCTCGTCGAACGGCGCGTAGAGGTCGTTGCCGAGGATGCCGTATCCGCTCAGGGCCTGGTCGATCATCGCCTGCCGGTCGACGATCAGGCGGAACGCCTGCCGCACCCGGTTGTCGGAGAACGGCTTGACGTCGACGCGCATCGTGAACGGCACCCAGGCGCCGGTGTCGGAGATCAGTACGCCGCCGCCCGCGCCCTTGATCGTCTCGATCAGGTTGTAGGGCAGGTTGTCGACTGTCTGGATCTGGCCGGCCTGAAGAGCGTTGACCTTGGCGTTGTCGTCGTTGAAGTCCTGGATCTGCAGCTCGTCGACGAACGCCGGGTCGCCCCAGTAGTCGGCGTACTTCGTGAAGGTGCTGCTCTTGCCGGGCTCGAACGACTGGTACTTGAAGGCGCCGGTGCCGACCGGGTTCGCGAGATCGAAGTCCGTCGGGATGATGCCGAGGGTGTACTCCGCGAGCAGCGTGTCGAGGATCGCGTACGGCGTCTTGAGCACGATCTCGAGCGTGGTGTCGTCGACGACCTTGGTCGACTGGAAGTCGATGATCTGCGAGAGCTGACCGCCGGCCGACAGCGGCTTCTTGGGATCGGCGACGCGCTGGATGCTGAACCAGGCGTCCTCGGCGGTCACGGTCTTGCCGTTGTGGAACGTGACGTCCGGGCGGATCTTCACGGTCCACTTCGTGCCGTCGGAGGACGGCTCGACGGACTCGGCGACCGCGGGCTCGAGCTCGTAGTTGCTGTTCCAGAACAGCAGCGGCTCGAAGAGGTTGCTCACCCGGGCGATGTCGGGGTTGGTGACCGGCTGGTGCGGGTCGAGGGTGTCCTTGCTGCCACCTCCGGTGGCGCCGTGGATGAGGACGCCGCCGGAGCGCTGCGCGCCGCCCCCTCCTCCTCCGTCACCGTCGCCCTCGCTGTCGCCGCCACAGGCGCTGAGGAGGCCGCCGCCCGCCACCGCGGCAGCGCTGAGACCGGAGTACTTGAGCAACTGGCGGCGGGAGATACCCGGCGTGCCGTTTCGGAGTTGGTTCACTTCGTGACTCCCTTGTTGCATGATGCGAACACGCGGGCGTGATATTGGGAACATAGGAGTCTCCCCGCTCATCGTCAATGCCCAAGACAGGAGGGGTCGGATGACCTCTCGCCATGCGCAACGGGCCTCCTCCCGTGGACCTGACTCCGCGCCGACGGGCGCGCGGCGGGTGCAGTCGGTGGAGCGTGCGGCGGCGATCCTCCGTGCGGTGGCGGCCGCCTCCGGTCCCGCTGCGTCGGCGGCCGGAATCGCCGAGGCGGTCGGGCTGAACCGCACGACCACGTGGCGGATCCTGGCCACGCTCGAGGACCAGCGGCTGGTCAGCCTGGACCGCGGGACGGGCTGGTACTCCCTGGGCTTCGGGCTGTTCGACCTCGCCGGCCAGGCGGGCGACTCGCTGGCCGGTGCGTCGCGCGCCGTCCTGCAGCGCCTCGCCTTCGAGACCGGCGAAACCGCGGCGCTCGCGACGCTGCGCGACGGCGAGCTGACCTACGTCGCGGAGGCGACGGCCGGCGCCGTCGTGTCCGCGTGGTGGCAGGGCCGGAACGTGCCGATGCATGCCACTTCGACCGGAAAGGCGCTGCTCGCCTTCTCCGATCCCGCACAGCTACGCACACTGCTGCGGCTGCCACGCGGCGGCCGGCTGCCTCGCTACACCGGCACGACGATCACCTCGATGACGGCCTTGAAGGACGAGCTCGCACGCACACGTGAGCGCGGCTTCTCGATCTGCCGCGGCGAGTTCGAGAACACCGCCTGGGGCGTGTCCGCTCCGGTCCTCGACGTCCTCGGCCGGCCGGTGGCAGTGCTCAGCGTGTGGGGGCCGGGGGAGCGCGTCACCGACGACCGGTTCGACGAGCTCGGCAAGAAGGCTGTCGTGGCCGCACAGGACATCGCCGCTCGCACGTCGGCGGGGGACAAGGGCGGACGAGCCGCTCAGACCAGGACGAAGTAGCGCAGGTAGACGTACACCCACGCCGCCAGCAGCGTCGCGACGGTCGTGATGACGCCGTACTTCGTGAACTCCCAGAAGCTGATCCGCTCGCCCGCCTTCATCGCGATGCCGAGCACGACCACGTTGGCGCCCGCCGCGACGGCGGTGGCGTTGCCGCCGAGGTCGGCGCCGAAGACCAGCGCCCACCACAGCGGGCTGTCGGCGCCCGAGGAGGGCGTGGCCGCGACCATCTCCTCGACGATCGGCACCATCGCCGTCGTGTAGGGGATGTTGTCGACGAACGCACCGAGGACGCCCGACCCGAACAGCAGCACGGTGGCTCCGAGCAGCTCGCGGTCGCCCATCCAGTTCGCCGCGAACTCGCCGATGTCGCCGATGACGCCGACCTTGACCAGTGAGCCGACGAGCACGAACAGGGCCATGAAGAACGCGAGCGTCGCCCACTCGACCTCCTCGAGGAACTCCTCGGGGGTCGTGCGCGACACCAGCACCGTCGCCCCGGCGCCGAGCATCGCGACCATCGACGCGTCCAGGTGCAGCACGGTGTGCAGGCTGAACGCGATCATCACCAGCGCCAGCACGATGAGACACCGCACCAGCAGCCGCATGTTGGTGATCGCCTCGCGCGGGTGGATGTCGCCGATCCGGCTCCGCACGTCGACGGTCGTCGAGAAGTGCTTGCGGAACATCACGCGCGCCAGCAGCAGGAAGCCCCCCAGCAGCAGCACGGTCAACGGGAGCGAGTGGATGAGGAAGTCGTCGAAGCTCAGTCCCGCGCGGCTGCCGATGATGATGTTCGGAGGGTCGCCGATCAGCGTCGACATGCCGCCGATGTTGGAGGCCAGGACGAGCGCGATGAGGTACGGCGCCGGCGACAGCTCGAGCTGACGGCACACCGACAGCGTCACGGGCGCGACGAGCAGCACGCAGGTGACGTTGTCGAGGATCGGCGCGACCGCCGCCGACACCAGGACGAGCAGGACCAGCAGCTTGTAGGGCTCGCCGCCGGACCTGCGCGCCGCCCACAGCGCGAGGAACTCGAAGATGCCGGTCTGCTTGAGCACGCCGACGATGACCATCATCCCGAACAGCAGGAAGATGACGTTCCAGTCGATCCCGGTCTCGACGTTGTAGAACGCGGTCTCGACGTTGACGAGCCCGATGACCATCATCGCCGCAACGCCACCGAGCGCGGCCGCGACGCGGTGGACGCGTTCGGTCGCGATGAGGGCGTAGCTGACGATGAAGATGGAGAGAGCGGCGGACGTCTGGATCACGCGGTTCTCTTCATGACTCCGAAGCGTTGGGCGGACGTCGTGGGCTCGAGGCCTTCGTACCAACGGCCGAGCCGGCCGAAGCGGCTCACCGAGAGCAGCCGTTCCTCCACCGCGCCGACCTGGTCGCGTGCCGCCACGACCAGCACCTGGTCACCGGTGCGCAGCACCGTGTGGCCGTCCGGCACGAACACGTTCTTCCCGCGGGTGATCAGCGAGACCGCCGACCCGTTGGGCAGCCGGAGCTCGTCGACCTCGACGCCGCGGAGCCGGGATCCGGGCTCGACCTCGAAGCGCAGCATCTGCGCGTCGAGCCGGTCGAGCGTGGCGAATCCGATGGAGACCTTGTGGACGAAGCTGCCCTTCTCCTGCCACCGCGGCTGCCTCCCGCGGCCGATGGCCAGCCCGATCGCGAACCCGGTCGCGGCGCACAGCATCCCGACCGAGATCGCCAGCTCGAGATCAGCCCACCCCATGAGCACGCCCCCAGGCGGTCCAACTCTCGCGGACCGTCGGCTCAGTGCATCGGCTCGACCTCATGTCTCAAGTCTTAGGTGGCGAGTGGCGTCTCTGAATGGGTGCTGACACCCAATCTCGCCGAGTCGGCGCGTCTTGCCCTC
>NZ_CAMPGZ010000110.1 GCF_946885725.1 uncultured Nocardioides sp. | reverse complement strand
GCTCGCGGCGCTGGGCGACGGCGGCGAGGTAGCGCGGGTAGTGCCGCAGCCACGTCGTGCCGGCCTCGCCGATGAAGCCGCGGAACACCAGCCGCCCGACCTGCGCCTTCATGTCGGCGAGCGCGGGCAGCATCGTCATGTCGGCCTTGCCGCTCAGCGCCTTGTCCACCTCGCGCCACGCCGCCAGCACCTTCACCACGTCGTGCAGCACGACGCGGGTGGTGTCGGGCAGGTCGGCGGCGACGCGCGCCTTGAGGGCGTCGTACGACGCCTCGTCCCACACCGCTCCCCCGTGCCGCTCGACGAGGTCGTCGACCGCGGCCGCGACGCAGTCGTCGAGGAGGTCCGCCACCGAGGGGTACGGCGAGCCGGCGAGGCCGAGCTTGGCGGTGTTGTCGAGCGAGTCGGCGATGGCGCGTGCCGGCGACGGCAGCTCGAGCATCAGCAGCCGGCGCAGGCCGCGCAGGTGGGACGCGTCGCGCTCCGGCGCGGAACCGAAGACGCGCAGCCCGACGCTCGCGCCCTCGTCGACGAGGCCGGGGAAGCCGCGCACGTCGTGGCCGGCGCGGGTCTGCTGGAAGGTCCGCTCGATGGTGCCGAACGTCCACGAGGTCTGGCCGGTGACGTCGAGCCCGGACGAGGCGGCGGCGTCCGCCATCGCCTCCTGGAACTTCGGGCGCAGCGGCTCCTTGAGCTTCTCCAGGTCCTTGCCCTCGGCCACGACGCGGCCGTTCTCGTCGACGACGCGGAACGTCGGCCGCAGGTGGTCGGGCACCTTCGACCAGTCCCAGGCGTCCTCGGGGACGTGCACGCCCGAGCGGCCGCGCAGGAACCGGCCGAGTGCGGGGATCAGCGCCTCCTCGCCCGGCGACGCCGCGGCCAGGAACTCCTTGGCGACGTTGGGCGCCGGCACGAAGTTGACGCGCAGCTGCTTGGGCAGCGAGCGGATCAGCGCGGTCACCAGCTCCTCCCGCAAGCCGGGCACCTGCCAGGTGAACCCGTCCGGCTCGACCTGGTTGAGCACCGCTACCGGGATGTGCACGGTGACGCCGTCGGCCGCGGCTCCCGGCTCGAACTGGTAGCTCAGCGGCAGCTCGAGGTCTCCCTCGCGCCAGGTGTCGGGGTAGTCGCGCGCGGTGACCTCCGCCGCGGAGTCGTGCACGAGCATCGCGGGGTCGAACGTGAGCAGGTCGGGGTTCTTCTGCCGCGCCCGCTTCCACCACGAGTCGAAGTGCGCGCCGGAGACGACCTCCTCGCCGACCCGCGCGTCGTAGAAGTCGAACAGCGTGTGCTCGTCGACGACGATGTCGCGACGCCTCGCGCGGTGCTCGAGCTCCTCGGCCTCCTCGAGCAGCGCGCGGTTGCGCTCGAAGAACTTGTGCCGAGTCGACCACTCGCCGTAGACGAGCGCATGCCGGATGAACAGCTCCCGCGCCAGCGCGCGATCGACCTTGCCGTAGGACACGAGCCGGTCGGCGACCAGCGGTACGCCGTACAACGTGACGCGCTCGTAGGCCATCACCGCGGCGCGCTTCTTGCTCCAGTGCGGCTCGGAGTAGGTCCGCTTCACCAGGTCCTTCCCGAGCTCCTCGGCCCACTCGGGCTTGATCGCGGCGTTGACCCGGGCGTAGAGCCGCGACGTCTCCACCAGCTCGGCGGCCATCACGAACTGCGGCTGCTTCCGGTAGAGCGCGCTGCCCGGGAAGATCGAGAACCGCGCGTTGCGGGCACCGAGGTAGTCGCGCTTGTCGGGGTCGCGCAGGCCGATGTGCGAGAGCAGCCCGGACAGCAACGACTGGTGGATGCCGTCGGCGTCCGGCTCGTCGGCCGGCTTGCCCACGTCGAGCTTCAGCTGCTTGGCGACCTGGCGCAGCTGGGACTCGAGGTCCTGCCACTCGCGGATGCGCAGGTAGTTGAGGTGCTCGGCGCGGCACATCCGCCGGAACGCCGACGACGACAGCTCCCGCTGCTGGGTGCGCACGTAGCGCCACAGGTTGAGGAACGTGAGGAAGTCCGACGTCTCGTCCTTGAACCGCGCGTGCAGCTGGTCGGCGTGCGCACGGTGCTCGACGGGCCGCTCGCGCGGGTCCTGGATCGACAGCGCCGCGGTGATGACCAGCACCTCGCGCAGGCAGCCGCGCTTGTCGGCCTCGATGACCATCCGCGCCAGCCGCGGGTCGAGCGGCAGCGTGACCAGCCGGCGGCCGAGCGACGTGAGTCGTCGCCCCCCGGACTCGGCACCGACCTGGAGCGCGCCGAGCTCCTCCAGCAGCTGCACGCCGGCCTTGACGTTGCGCTGGTCGGGCGGGTCGACGAACGGGAACCGGCCCACGTCGCCCAGCCCGAGCGCAGTCATCTGCAGGATCACCGACGCCAGGTTGGTGCGCAGGATCTCCGGGTCGGTGAACTCCGGCCGCGCCGCGAAGTCCTCCTCGGAGTACAGCCGGATCGCGATACCGGCCTCGACGCGGCCGCAGCGACCGGACCGCTGGTTGGCCGACGCCTGGCTGATCGGCTCGATCGGCAGCCGCTGCACCTTGGTGCGGTAGGAGTAGCGCGAGATCCGCGCGTAGCCGCTGTCGACGACGTACCGGATGCCCGGAACGGTCAGCGAGGTCTCAGCCACGTTGGTGGCCAGCACGATCCGGCGGCCGGTGTGTGGCGCGAACACCTTGTGCTGCTCGGCGGCGCTGAGCCGCGCGAAGAGCGGCACCACCTCGACGTTCCTCGGGTGGTCGAGCCGGTCGAGGCCGGCCTTCTCCAGGACGTCGGCGGTGTCGCGGATCTCCCGCTCGCCGGGGAGGAACACCAGGATGTCGCCCGGCCCCTCCTTCATCAGCTCCTGGACGGCGTCGACGATCGCCTCGGTCTGGTCGCGGACCAGCACCTCGCCCTCGTCGTCGGCGTCGTCGCCGTCGGTCTCCTCCATGAGCGGCCGGTAGCGGATCTCGACCGGGTAGGTCCGTCCGGAGACCTCGACGATCGGCGCCGGCGTGCCGTCGGGCTCCGCGAAGTGCTGGGCGAACCGCTCCGGGTCGATGGTCGCGGAGGTGATCACGACCTTGAGGTCGGGACGTTTCGGCAGCAGCTGCTTGAGGTAGCCGAGGATGAAGTCGATGTTGAGCGAGCGCTCGTGCGCCTCGTCGATGATCAGCGTGTCGTACGCCGAGAGCATCCGGTCGTGCTGCAGCTCGGCGAGCAGGATGCCGTCGGTCATCAGCTTGACCAGCGTGTCCTTGCTGGACCGGTCGGTGAACCGCACCTGGTAGCCGACGACCTCACCGAGCTCGGTGCCGACCTCCTCGGCGATCCGCTCGGCGACGCTGCGGGCGGCGATCCGGCGAGGCTGGGTGTGCCCGATCATGCCGTGCACGCCGCGACCGAGCTCGAGGCAGATCTTCGGCAGCTGCGTGGTCTTGCCGGAACCGGTCTCGCCGGCCACGATCACGACCTGGTGGTCGCGGATCGCCTCGGCGATGTCGTCGCGCCGCTGGCTGACGGGGAGCTCGTCGGGATACCGGATCGTCGGGACAGACGCCTTGCGCGCTTCGATCTGCTCCGCGGTGAAGCGGTGCCGTCGCTGCGGGGGCCGGCCGCGACGCCGGCTCCTCGGGCGAGGGTTGCGGGCGTCCCGCGTGCTGGCCTGCGACATGACCCGTCGAGTCTACGGAGCGGCCGCAACGGGTTTGCCCGTCATCGACCTCCGGTCATGGGCGCGGCGCCGGCGGCGCCGGAGAGCCGCGTCGCGAGCCAGATCGGGATCGCCGACAGCAGCACCAGCACGGCGGCGACGACGTTGACGACCGGTGCCTGGTTGGGCCGGAACATGTTCTCCAGGATCCAGATCGGCAGGGTCTTCACCTCGCCGCCCGCGGTGAACGTGGTCACGATGATCTCGTCGAAGGACAGCCCGAACGCCAGCAGCGCGCCGGCCAGCAGCGCGGAGCGCAGCATCGGGAAGGTGACCAGCCGGAACGTCGTGAACGTCCCGGCGCCGAGGTCGGCCGACGCCTCCTCGAGGTTGCCGCCCAGCCGCCGCAACCGCGCCTGCACGTTGTTGAAGACCGTGACGATGCAGAAGGTCGCGTGCGCGACGACCAGCGTCAGGAAGCCGAGCTCCCAGCCGAAGATGGTCCGGAACGCGTTGTTGAGCGCGATACCCGTCACGATGCCGGGCAGCGCGATGGGCAGGATGATCAGCAGGGACACGACCTCGCGGCCGAAGAACCGCCGCCGCTGCAGGGCGAGCGCGGCCATCGTGCCGAGCACCAGCGCGAGGATCGTCGCGAGCGCGGCCACCCGCAGACTGACCCAGAGGGCGTCGAACGCGCCACTGCTCCTCGACGCGGCCTGCCACCAGCGCAGGGTCAGGTCCGGCGGCGGCCAGGCGAACGTGCGGCTGGTGTTGAACGAGTTGAGCAGCACGACGGCCAGCGGCACGTAGATGATGGTCAGCGCCACGGCGGTGAGGACGCCGAGGACGCGGCGCAGGCCGACGGAGATCGTCATAGGTTCTCCAACGCTCCGGTACGCCGGACCAAGGCGAGGTAGGTCAGGATGATCACGACCGGCACCGTGGCCATCGCCGCGGCGAACGGCAGGTTGTTGGCCACCCCCACGTTGTCGTAGACCACGTTGCCGAGCATCTGGCTCGCGCCGCCGACGATCCGTACGGTGATGTAGTCGCCGAGCGACAGCGAGAACGTGAAGATCGACCCGGCCACCAGCCCCGGGAAGACCACCGGAAGCACCACTCGGCGCAACGTGTCGACCGACCGCGCCCCGAGGTCCGCGGACGCCTCGAGCAGCGAGTCGGGCAGCCGCTCCAGGGCCGCGAAGATCGGCAGCACCATGTACGGCAGCCACAGGTACGCCAGGGTCAGCGTCGTCGCCACCACGCCGTACCCCGGGGTGTCCAGCCCGAACGGCCGCGCCAGCCAGGACACCAGGCCGTTCTCCGAGAGCATGCCGCGCCAGGCGTACGCCTTCACCAGGTAGCTCGCCCACAGCGGGGTGAGCACCGCGACCAGCAGGATCCCCTTCAGCCGCGGCGAGGCGACCTTGGCCATGAAGAGCGCGATCGGCATGGCCAGCAGCGCGTCGACGACCGTGACGAGAACCGCGATGCCGAGCGTCCGCGCGGTGATGACGCGGTAGACGTCGACCTCGAGCATCGTGCGGAAGTTGTCGAGCGTCCACTCGCGCTCCACCTCGCCCGTGAAGGCGTTCTGCCCCCACAGGGAGGTGATGAACAGCGCCCCCAGGGCTCCGAGGTAGGCCACTCCCAGCCACAGCATCGGTGGCGTGAGCAGCAGACCCAGCCGGAGCCCCGGGCGCCGGTGCAGGACGTTCGACACGGGCGTCGCCCCTCGACCTCGGCTAGCCCTTCACCTCGGTCCAGGCCTGGGTCCAGTCACCGTAGTCGGTGCACTGCACGTCGGTGCGGCCGTCCAGGCACTGCTCGATCGGCGTGGTCCAGTACCAGATCTTCTCGGCGTACGACGCGTCCCCGGCGTGGTAGGTCTCGCAGAAGTTCTTGTCCGCGGTGAGGTCGCACGACTTGGGGTTGGCCGGCGACTCACCGAAGTACTCCGCGACGGCCGCGTTGCCCTCCGGGCTGATGATGTGGTTCAGCCACATGTACGCGCAGTTGGGGTGCTCGGACTTCGAGCTCACCATCCAGGTGTCCGACCAGCCGGTCGAGCCCTCGTCGGGCAGGATCGCCTTCACCGGCACCTTGTCCGCCTCCAGCGCGTTCACGTTCGCCTGCCAGGTGGTCCCGATGACCGAGTCACCGGTGGTGAACGACTGGATGTGCTTGAGGAAGTCGCCCCAGTACTCCCCGATGTTCTCGCGCTGCGTCTTGAGCACCTCGACGGCCGCGTCGAGCTGCTCCTGGTCCAGCGCGTAGGGGTTCTCGATCCCGAGGTCGGGCTGGGTGTTCATCAGGTACAGCGCTGCGTCGGCGATGTAGATCGGCGAGTCGTAGGCGGTGACCTTGCCGGCGTACGGCGTGTCCGCCTCGAAGACCGAGCTCCAGCTCGTCGGCGCGGGCTTGACGATGTCGGTGCGCCACATCAGCAGGTTGGCGCCGTACCCGTGCGGCACGCCGTAGCTCTGGTCGTTGACCGAGTTCCAGTCGCGGTTCTTGAGGAAGTCGTAGACGTCCGCGTAGTTGGGGATCAGGTCGGTGTTGACCGGTGCCGCCGCGCCGCTGGCGATCAGCCGCAGCGACAGGTCGCCCGACGCCGAGACGACGTCGTAGTCGCCGGTCTTCATCAGGTTGAACGCCTCGTCCGACGTGCTGAAGACCTTGACGGACGTCTCGCAACCGGTCTCCTTCTCGAACGGCGTCACCCAGTCCGCGTTGGGGTCGTTGGAGCCGTCCTCCGCGTAGTAGGGCCAGGCGAGGATGCTGAGCTCGCCCTCGCCGGGACCGAGCTTCTGGGCCATCGGTACGTCGGGGGCCTCGAAGCCGGAGGCGGTGTCGGTCCCGCTTCCTTCTCCGTCGCTGCTGTCGCCCGAGGTGTCGCCGCCGCAACCGGCGACCGCCAGCGCGAAGACGGCCGCCACGGCCGCGCGCGTGGCGCGGGCCCGGGTGGATGTGCGCTTCATGATCACTCCTCTGCGTTGTGTCCCGAGCCGTCTCCGGTCGGAGGCCCCCCGCCGTCGAGCCGGACGACGTGCTCGCGCCGCCACGTCAGGACGACCCGCTCGCCACGACGGGCGAGTGCGTGGTCGATGGAGCTCTCCTCGTTCTGCTGCTGGACGGTCAGGTGCACTCCGTCCCCGACGTCGACGACCGAGTGCGTGGCCGCACCGAGGTACACCACCTCGGTGACGACCCCCTCCAGCGCACACGCGCCGTCGACGTCAAGCTGTCCCCCGGCCTCTCGCACGTCCATGTCGTCGAGGTGGTGCAGCCGGATCTTCTCCGGACGCACGCTGACCGGGCCGTCGTGGCCGACCGCCCGCCTGGCCGTGGCGCCGGTGAGCAGGTTGGACGTCCCGACGAAGCCGGCGACGAACGCCGACTCCGGCCGCTCGTAGAGCTCCACCGGCGAGGCGACCTGCTCGATGCGGCCCTCGTTGAAGACCGCGATCCGGTCGCTCATCGTCAGCGCCTCCTCCTGGTCGTGGGTCACGAACACGAAGGTGATGCCGACGTCGCGCTGCAGCGCCTTGAGCTCGATCTGCATCTCGCGGCGGAGCTTGAGGTCCAGCGCGCCCAGTGGCTCGTCGAGCAGCAGCACGCGCGGCCGGTTCACCAGCGCCCGGGCCAGTGCGACCCGCTGCCGCTGGCCGCCCGAGAGCTCGTGTGGCCGGCGTCCGCCGTACGACGCGAGCCGGACGGTCTCGAGGGCAGCCTCGGCGCGCGGCCGGCGCTGGCTCGCCGGCACCTTCTTGACCCGCAGCCCGTACTCGACGTTCTGCAGCACGCTCATGTGCGGGAACAGCGCGTAGTCCTGGAACACGGTGTTGACGTCGCGCCGGAACGGCGGCAGGTCGGTGACGTCCTCGTCACCGAGCAGCACCCGGCCCTCGGTGGGCGGCTCGAAGCCGGCGATCATCCGCAGCACGGTCGTCTTGCCGGAGCCGGACGGGCCGAGCATCGCGAAGAACTCGCCGTCGGCGATGTCGAGGTCGATGCCGTCCACGGCGGTCACCGAACCGAAGACCTTGCGCAGCCCACGCAGGCTCACCGCCGCACTCGCGGCGGGAGTGGCGGCCTCCTGACGAGAGGTCCGCGGGGCCTGCGCGGCCGGGGACATGGCCGGAGTATGGTCCGCGCGGATGAGCGATTCCATGCTCTCGACGGGTCATTTCACGACGAATCCGTCATCAAACCGTAATGTCGCGACCGTTTCGTGAGCGTTTGTCGCCAACGGCGCGTGAATCGGTTGCCCGCGCGCACGCTTCGTTTGATTCTCACCGGTGGGTTCGGGAGGGTGGGCGGTTCAACGCACGCGAAGCGATCAACGAAGGAGTAGCACCTGTGCTCACCCTGACCGAGAACGCCAGCACTGTCGTGAAGACTCTGCTCGACCAGACCGGGGCCGACCAAGGCGGGCTCCGCATCAGCCAGGACGCGCCGGACTCCCCGGCCCTGCACGTCATCCCGAGCGAGGCTCCGCAGCCCGGCGACCAGGTCGTCGAGGAGGCCGGTGCTCGCGTCTTCCTCGAGGAGATCGCCGCCGAGACCCTCGACGACAAGATCCTCGACGCCCAGGTCGACGACGGCGGCGGCGTCCAGTTCACCATCGCCCCGCAGGCCTGACCGAGCGCGCTTCCGTAACGATTCGTCTGCGACTCGCCTCCGCAAATCACCCCGTAAGTCGCAGACGAATCGTTGTCACGTTTGGGCGATGAGGCGTCCGGGCACACACAGTCCGGAAGGGAGAACACCATGACATTCATCCTCTGGCTCATCGCCGTCGCTCTCGTGATCTACGGCATCATCACCCTGGTTCGCGGGGGCGTGCTGATGGGCATCGTGCTCATCGTGCTCGGCCTCCTGGTCGGCCCGGGCGGCGTCAGCATCTTCACCTGACGTACGACACGCTTATCGGCCGAGAGCCGACGAGCACACTGCAAGACAACGGCTGGAGCTCCCGTCCTCACCGGGCCGGGAGCTCCAGCCGTTTCTTCGTGACCGAAGCTGTCGTCAGTCGTGCGTCGGTACGCCGGACAGCGCGCCCGGCAGCGCGGCGGCGAGCATGAGCAGCAGGTCGGACTTGGCCACGCCGCCAGGGTCGCGCACCCAGGCCAGCACGACGTCCTCGACCATCGCCGACCAGCCCCGCACCATCAGCCGCGTCGCCGGGGTGTCGACGAGCCGGACACCGAGCACCGGGTCGACCTCCCCGATATCACCCGCCGCATCACCCGCCGCGCCGGCGGCGACGAAGATCCGGTCGGTCAGCGCGCCGCGCGCCTCCTCGTAGATGCGGCGCAGGTCCTCGTTGCCACCCGCCGAGCCGCGCACCAGCGAGGAGTAGCCCTCGTAGTTGGCGACCACGTAGTCGACGTACGCCTCCAGCGACGCGGCCAGCCGCTCCAGCGGCTCGCCCTCGGCCGGCGGCGCGGTCACCGCGATCAGGTCGTCGGCCGCCTTGCGCACGACCGCGCGGTGGAAGTCCTGCTTGTTGCCGAAGTAGTGGTACAGCAGCCCGCGCGAGATGCCCGCCTCCTCGGCGAGCATGTCGATCGAGAGCTCGTCGAGCGAGTGCGTCGACAGCAGCCGGACGCCGTGCGCGAGAAGCTGCTCGCGGCGCTCGTCCGGGGTCATCCGCACCCGCGTCGTCATGCCCGGCATCCTACTGAACGACTTTCAACAGCGCTATTGACGTTTGTTCAATACCGTCGGTACGTTGGAGCACATGACAACCGCACCCCTTCCGTCGCACGTGCGCCTGCTCGTCATCGGCGCCGGCTTCGGTGGTCTCGGGATGGCCGTGCGACTGCAGCAGGCCGGACGGACGGACTTCCTCGTCGTCGACAAGGGCCACGAGGTCGGCGGCACCTGGCGCGACAACACCTACCCCGGTGCCGCCTGCGACGTGCCGAGCCAGCTCTACTCCTTCTCCTTCGCGCTCAACCCGGACTGGTCGCGGTCGTTCTCCCCGCAGCCGGAGATCCAGGCCTACCTGCGCCGGGTCGCCGAGGACGCCGGGGTGCTCGACCGCTTCCGCTTCGGTACGACGGTGCAGGACGCGCGCTGGGACGCGGACGCGAAGCACTGGCGGGTGACGACGACCGCCGGCGCCGTCACCGCGGACGTCCTGGTGGCTGCGTCCGGCGGTCTCTCCGAGCCGAAGATGCCCGACATCGAGGGGCTCGACGGCTTCGCGGGCGAGGTGTTCCACACCGCCCGCTGGAACCACGACGTCGACCTGACCGGCAAGCGCGTCGCGGTGATCGGCACCGGCGCATCCGCGATCCAGGTGATCCCGGAGATCGCGCCGAAGGTCGCCCATCTCGACGTCTACCAGCGCACCGCGCCGTGGGTGATCCCCCGCCGCGACCGCGCCTACACGAAGGTCGAGCGGACGGCGTTCCGCCTGCTGCCCGGTCTGCAGCGGCTGCACCGTGGCGCCATCTACCTCGCGCGTGAGCTGTTCGTGCCGGCGTTCACCTGGAAGCCGAGCCTGGCCGCGCCGGCGCGCAAGGCGGCGATGGCCAACCTGCACAAGGCGATCAAGGACCCCGAGCTGCGCGAGAAGCTCACGCCGCACTTCGAGATCGGCTGCAAGCGGATCCTGATCTCCAACGACTACTACCCCGCGCTGGCACAGGACCACGTCGACCTGGTCACCGACCCGATCGCCAAGGTCAGCGGTCACGCGGTCGTCACCGCCGACGGCGTCGAGCGCGAGGTCGACGCGATCATCGTCGCGACCGGGTTCCACACCACCGAGCCGCCGATCGCTCAGCACGTCGTCGGCGCCGTCGGCCGGTCGCTCGCCGACGTGTGGGCGCGCGAGGGGATGCAGGCCTACAAGGGCACGACGTTCCACGGCTTCCCCAACCTGTTCCAGATCGTCGGACCCAACACCGGCCTCGGCCACTCGAGCATGGTGTTCGTGATCGAGTGCCAGATCGCCTACATCCTCGACGCGCTGCGCCGGATGGACCAGGAGCGGCTGGCCACCGTGCAGCCGCGGCCCGACGTGCAGCGGCACTGGAACGCCGCGCTGCAGCGGCGGCTGAGCAAGACGGTGTGGAACACCGGCGGATGCGCCAGCTGGTACCTCGACTCCGAGGGCCGCAACACCACGCTGTGGCCACGCACCACGATCACGCTCAAGCGGCAGCTCGCCCGGTTCGACGTCGAGCGCTACCAGACCACCACCGCCACCGAGGCGCCGCAGCCGGTGGCCGAGAGGACCGCATCGTGAAGACCCTCGACGGCAAGGTCGTCGTCGTCACCGGCGCCGGCTCGGGTATCGGCCGGGCGCTCGCCCTGGACGTAGCCCGGCGCGGCGGCATCCTCGCGGTCAGCGACTGGGACGAGGTCGGCCTGGTCGAGACCGCCCGGCTCGTCCGCGAGCTGACCGGACAGGACCCGCGCGCCGACAAGGTCGACGTGCGCGACCGTGCCGCGGTCCGCGACCTCGCCGCCGCGGTGGTCGCCGAGCACGGGCGCGTGAACGTCGTGGTCAACAACGCCGGCGTCGCGCTGCACGGCGACTTCGAGGAGGTCGACTACGCCGACTTCGAGTGGGTGATGGACGTCGACTTCTGGGGCGTCGTGCACGGCACCAAGGAGTTCCTCCCTCACCTCATCGCCTCCGGCGACGGCCACGTCGTCAACGTCTCGAGCCTGTTCGGCCTGATGGGCATGCCGGGGCAGACGGCGTACAACGCGGCGAAGTTCGCCGTCCGCGGCTTCACCGAGGCGCTGCGCACGGAGATGCTGATCGCCGGCCACCCGGTCGGCGTGACCTGCGTGCACCCCGGCGGCATCCGCACCGGCATCGCCCGCAGCGCGCGGGTGACCCGCTCCCACGACCAGGCCGAGGTCGCGAAGCACTTCGACACGCGCCTGGCCCGGATGACTCCCGAGCGCGCGGCGCACGTGATCGTCGAGGGCGTGCTGGCCGGCAAGCCCCGCGTCGTGGTCGGCGCGGACGCCAAGCTGCTCGACGCCTTCGTCCGGGTCGTCGGCCCGCGCTACCAGCGCGTCGTCGCCCGGGCAGCCCGTCGCATGGCACCCTGAGCCGCATGACGGCAGGCGCTCCGGTGCGGATGGTGTTCCGCAAGTGGGGCGACCGGCCGCACTGGGAGTTCGACGCACGCCGGCTCGGCAGCGACGCGTACGGCCACTGGGTCGGCGCGCCTGCGGGCACTCATCTCGCTCGCCCTGGCGCGGAGTTCGTGGCGGACTCGGCGTTCGTCACGCTGGTGCCGCGGGACGAGCCGTTCGTCGCGACCTTCTACGACCGGCATCACGAGGGTCCGGCCGATCCCGTCGAGCTGTACGTCGACATCACGACCGTGCCCCAGTGGATCGCTGACGGGACCGCTGACGGGACCGGTGACCGCACCGTCGAGGTGCTGACCGCGGTCGACCTGGACCTCGACGTGGTGCGCGGACGCAGCGGCCGGGTCTGGGTCGATGACGAGGACGAGTTCGCCGACCACCGGGTGCGCTACGGCTACCCGGTCGAGGTGGTCGCCCTCGCCACCGCGTCGCTGGACCGCGTGCACACCGCCGTCCGCGCGGGCACAGGCGCGTTCGACCCCGAGCTCGGCCGGGGCTGGCTCAGTCGGCTGGCTGCTGCTGCCGCTTCTTCCTGACCGCCCGCGCACGGACCGGCCCGACCAGGCGCGGCCCGGACAGCCGCTGCTCGAGCCGCCGGGCCTCCCGGCGCAGCGGCTGCGCGAGGTACTCACCCAGGAAGACTCCCGAGGCGAGCGCGATGGCGATGCCGGCGGCAGTGATCAGCGACAGCAGGCCGTTGCCGCCCTCGGCGAGCAGCGACAACCCGCGGTAGATCGACAGACCGGGCAGCATCGGGACGATGGCCGGCACGACCACGACGAGCGGTGGTACCCGGATCCGCCCCGCGACCGAGTAGGACACCACGCCGATGAGGATCGCCGCCATCGCCGCCGACCACGCCCGGCCCAGGCCGTGCGTGTCACCGAGCTGGAACACCAGCGTCGCGACACCGGCGATGACCGCGATCGGGAGCAGCGACCGCAGCGGCGCGTAGCAGGCGAACGCGAAGGCGCCGGCACAGATCGCGGCACCGATGATCACCAGCGTGGCCTGGGTCAGCGTGGCCACGCCCGGGTCGAGCCGACCCAGGTTGACGCCCAGCATCCGGCCCACGGTCAGGCCGCCGCTGACGCCGGCGATGATGCCGGCCGTGGCCAGGATGGCCTCGAGGATGCGCGCCCCGGCAGTGAGCGGGAAGCCGGTGAGGGCGTCCTGGATCGCGCCCATGAAGCCGATGCCGGCGAGCAGCATGACGATGCTGGCCGAGACCACGAGCGACGGGTCCACGTCGAGACCCGCCGCCGCGGTCGCGACCGCGAGCAGCGTGGCGAACAGGCCGCCGGCCACCTGCTGGTAGAAGAACGGCAGCCGCCGGCGGGACATCATCCGGGTGAGCAGGTCGATCGACGTCGCCGCCACCGTCGCGATGGCGATCACCGTCAGGTTGCCGCCGAGCAGCATCGCGACGCCGGCGCCCATCACGCCGTACCCGAGTGTCACCGCCCAGCGCGGCAGCCGGTGCCCGGAGGAGACCACCTTGGCCAGCCGGGCGCGCGCCTCGTCGCGGTCGATGTCGCCGCGGATCAGGTCGCGCACCAGGTGGTCGACGACGGTGAGGTCCTCGTAGTCGATGTCGCGGTGCCGCACGTGCCGCACCTGCACGAGTGCGGGCTCGTCGGGACCGGGCTGGTGGCTGAGCGTGAGGTTGGTGAACGTGACGTCGACCTCGACGTTGCGGATGCCGCAGGCGTGCGCGACCGACGACATCGTCGCGTTCACGTCCGCGGCCCCGGCACCCGACGAGAGCAGCATCTCGCCGATGCGCAGGGCGAGATCGAGAGTCTTGTAGGTGTCGGTGCGGTCATCCATTGCGGGACAAGTGTGGCAACACCCGTCCCGGACGCGACGAGGCCCCCACACCGGAGCGTGGGGGCCTCGTCTGCAGCTGCGGACCCGAGATTCAGATCGGGGTCCACGCGTCCCGGCATCAGCTCCGGGGCGCGGCCTCGCGGGACTTCTTCGGACCCTTCGCGTCGGTCACCGGAGTGGCCTCACGCGACTTCTTGGGACCCTTGGCGTCGGCCACCGGGGCGGCCTCACGCGACTTCTTCGGGCCCTTCGCGTCGGCCACCGGGGCGGCCTCACG
>NZ_CAMPGZ010000109.1 GCF_946885725.1 uncultured Nocardioides sp. | reverse complement strand
GACCGCACCGGCCACATGATCCTGCAGACGCTCTACCAGCAGTGCATCAAGCACGGCGTGGAGTTCTACAACGAGTTCTACGTGCTGGACATGCTCACCGTGGAGAGCTCGGGCGGCACGCGCGTCAACGGCGTCGTGGCCTACGAGCTCGCGACCGGCGAGATCCACGTCTTCAACGCCAAGGCGGTCATCTTCGCGACCGGCGGCTTCGGCAAGGTCTTCCGTACGACGTCCAACGCCCACACGCTCACCGGCGACGGCATGGGCATCGTGTGGCGCAAGGGTCTGCCGCTCGAGGACATGGAGTTCTTCCAGTTCCACCCGACCGGCCTGGCCGGCCTCGGCGTACTCCTGTCCGAAGCCGCGCGAGGCGAGGGCGGCATCCTGCGCAACAGTGAGAACGAGCGCTTCATGGAGCGCTACGCCCCCACCATCAAGGACCTCGCGCCGCGCGACATGGTTGCCAGGGCGATGGCCAACGAGGTGCGCGAGGGGCGCGGCGCCGGCCCCGACAAGGCCTACGTCTACCTCGACCTCACGCACCTGCCGAAGGAGCAGATCGACGCGAAGCTCCCGGACATCACGGAGTTCGCGCGCACCTACCTCGGCGTCGAGCCCTACACCGAGATGATCCCGGTGTTCCCGACCGCGCACTACGCCATGGGTGGCATCCCCACCAACATCAAGGGCGAGGCGCTGGCCGACAACCACACGGTGATCCCCGGCCTGTACGCCGCCGGCGAGGTCGCCTGCGTCTCGGTGCACGGCGCCAACCGGCTCGGCACCAACTCGCTGCTCGACATCAACGTGTTCGGCCGGCGCGCGGGCATCTACGCCGCCGAGTTCGCCGCGGGGACCGACTACATCGACATCGTCGAGGAGCGTCCCGAGGGCCGCGTGGTCGACATGATCGAGCAGATGCGCGACGCCGGCGGCTCGGAGCGCGTGGCGGCGATCCGCCAAGAGCTCCAGGCGACGATGGACATCAACGCACAGGTCTACCGCACCGAAGGCTCGCTCAAGCAGGCGCTCGCCGACATCGAGAGCCTCAAGGGGCGCTACGCCAACGTGTCGGTGCAGGACAAGGGCAAGCGGTTCAACACCGACCTGCTCGAGGCGATCGAGCTCGGCTTCCTGCTCGACCTGGCCGAGGTGCTCGTCGTCTCCGCGCTGGCGCGCAACGAGTCGCGCGGCGGCCACTTCCGCGAGGACTACCCCACCCGCGACGACGTGAACTTCATGCGGCACACGATGGCCTACCGCCAGGAGGACGGCAGCGTGCGCCTGGACTACAAGCCCGTCGTGGAGACCCGCTACAAGCCGATGGAGCGCAAGTACTGATGACGACGACCGCCACGCCCGAGGCCGGCGCCGCCCCCGCCGCCAGCACCTCGACGATGACCGTCACGGTCAAGATCCTCCGCTACAACCCGGAGGTGTCCGAGGAGCAGCACTGGGAGAGCTACCAGGTCACGGCCGAGCCGACCGACCGCGTGCTCGACGCGCTGCACAAGGTCAAGTGGGACCTCGACGGCTCGCTCACGTTCCGCCGCTCCTGCGCGCACGGCGTCTGCGGCTCCGACGCGATGCGCATCAACGGCAAGAACCGGCTGGCCTGCAAGACGCTGCTCAAGGACGTCAACCCGTCCCAGCCGATCACCGTCGAGCCGATCAAGGGCCTTCCGGTGCTCAAGGACCTCGTCGTCGACATGGAGCCGTTCTTCGCGGCGTACCGCTCCGTGATGCCGTTCCTCATCACGACCGGCAACGAGCCGACCCGTGAGCGGCTGCAGTCGCAGAAGGACCGCGAGCGGTTCGACGACACGACCAAGTGCATCCTGTGCGCGGCGTGCACGACGTCGTGCCCGGTCTACTGGACCGACGGGCAGTACTTCGGTCCGCAGGCCATCGTCGGCGCGCACCGGTTCATCTTCGACAGCCGCGACGAGGGCACCGACCAGCGGCTCGAGATCCTCAACGACCAGGAGGGCGTGTGGCGCTGCCGCACGACCTTCAACTGCACCGAGGCCTGCCCGCGCGGCATCGAGGTGACGAAGGCGATCCAGGAAGTGAAGCGGGCGCTGATCTTCCGGCGGTGAGCCGGGTGACCTCGTCGACCGGCTTCATGTAAAGCGGAGTTATTGCGACCACGCACCACGCTCGGCGCGTGCGGAGTCGCAATAACTCCGCTTTACATGTTCTCGCGGGGCTCAGTAGTCCAGGTCGTAGTCGGCCTCGGCCTTGGCGTCCGGGGCGGAGCTCGCGTGCACCCACACGTGGCCCCGGCCGTCGCAGCTGTGCCGCGCACAGCTCAGGTTGCCTCCGGGTGACTTCGCGTCGCACATGGTGAATACCTCCACGGCGAGAGTTGCCCGCCGGCGCAGACCGAAACGGCGTGACCAGACAGGATGTGCGCATGGAGCACGCGTACGACGTCACCGTGACCTGGACCGGCAACACCGGCGAGGGGACGGCGGGCTACCGCAGCTACACGCGCGACCACACGATCGCGACCGAGGGACGACCGGAGCTGCTCGGCTCGTCGGACCCGACGTTCCGCGGCGACCGGAGCAGGTGGAACCCGGAGCTGTTCCTCCTCGCGGCGCTGTCGGAGTGCCACCTGCTGTCGTACCTGCACGTGTGCGTGATGGAGGGCGTCGTGGTGACGTCGTACGTCGACGACGCGCACGGGTCGATGACGACGTACCCCGACGGCAGCGGGCGCTTCACCGGCGTCGTGCTCCGGCCGCGCGTCACGGTCGCCGAGGCGGACATGGTCGAGGCGGCCGTCAAGGCGCACCACCGCGCCAACGAGCTGTGCTTCATCGCCAACAGCGTGAACTTCCCCGTCGAGCACGACCCGGTCATCACCGTGGGTCGATGAGCACCGCCCGCTTCTTCGGGTAGCCGACCGGCAGCGCGTAGACGCCCTTCACATGGCGGTAGAGCACCCGCCACTGCCAGTAGCCGGTGTAGGCCCAGGGCACCTTCCGCATGCTCCGGGCGTACGACGACACCGCGCGGACGTAGTGGTCGGACGGGTTGTAGTGGTACAGCGCCTGCGCCATCCGTCGCGGGGCGCCGTTGGCCTTCAACAGCCGGGCCGCCGCGAAGATCGCGTCGCGCGGATCGTTGATGTCGCCGCCCGCGCCGTAGATCTCCCACGTCGACGGCAGGAACTGCATCGGTCCCTTCGCGCCCGCGGTGCTGGTGCCGCGGATGCGCCCCATCCGGGTCTCGGTGAGGTGGATGGCGGCGAGGTACTGCCACGGCACGCCGGTACGACGCTCGGCCGCCCGGTAGTGCCGCAACAGGACGGACGGCGCGGGCGGCCGGACGATCCGCCACTTCGGCAGCTTCTTCTGCGGCGGGGTGAGGTCGCGCAGCGGCGTGGCGGCCGCGAGGCAGGCCCGGACGACGGTCGCCGCGTCGGGCTCGAGGTCGGCCAGCACCGCGCGCTGTGCCTTGCGGGACCGGTCGGCGAGCTCGCGCACCTCGAGCTGGACGGACTGCCCCGCCTTGCGCAGAGCTACCGCGTCCGAGGTCGCGTCGCGTAGCACGTCGGCGGCGGCCTGCAGCCGGCCTGCCGTGTCGCGCGGAGTGGCGGAGGACCGTGACGGGGACGGCGAGGCCGACCGCGCGAATGACGAGACCGACGGGCTCTCGGTCGGCGTCCGGTCCTGGTCACGCGCGCTGTCAGGCCCCGCTCCGCCGCCGGAGCAGGACAGCGACACCGAGGCGGCGAGGAGGGCGGCGACGACGGTGCGGATCATGGTGCCCTCGTACCCCTCAGGTCGCCGGGAGAGTCGCGTTGTTGCCGCCGCTGACCACCACGACGACGGTCTCCCCCGCCGCGACCGGGGCTACGCCGCTCAGCACGGCGGCGATCGGGACGCTGGCGGCGGGTTCGGCCAGCACGCGCAGCCGGTCCCAGAGCCAGCGCCGGGCGGCCAGGATCGCGTCCTCGTCGACGAGCAGCGAGGTGGTGCCCTCGACCTTCGCGACCGCGTAGGCGTGGTCGCCGATCCGCGGAGGACCGAGCGCGTCGGCCGCGACACCCTCGGCGGGGCGGTCGACGGGTTGGCCCGCGGCGAGCGCGTCGTGCAGGTGCGCGCAGAGGGCCGGCTCGATCGGCTGCACCGGCATGACGCCGTGCAGGGCGGTCGCGACGCCGGCGTAGAGCCCGCCGCCCCCGCACGCCAGCAGCAGCCGGTCGGCGCCGGGCACCTGCTCCTCGACCTCGAGGCCGAGCGTGCCGGCACCGGCGACGGTCGCGAACGTGTCGTAGGGGTGCACGACCGGCATGCCGTGCCGGCGGCTGTGCACCCGGCACGCGTCGAGCGCGTCGCCGACGTGCCCGTCGACGCGGTGCAGCCGGGCGCCGTACGCCTCGATCCGCTCGAGCTTCGCCGGCGTCGCTGCGGCCGGGGCGAACACGTCCGCGGCGAGCCCGGCCCGGGCCGCCGCCCACGCGACGGCCGCGCCGTGGTTGCCGCCGGATGCGGCCGCGACGCCTGCGGTGCCGTCGGGCAGCGAGCGGACGTTGTTCATCGCGCCGCGGGCCTTGAACGACCCGGTGTGCTGCAGCAGCTCGAGCTTCAGGAAGACCCGTCCGTCGACGCCGAGCTCGTCGCCGGCCACCTCCACCACGGGGGTACGCCGGACGGCGGAGCCGATCAGCTCGCGGGCGGCCTCGACGTCCTCACGCGCGGGCAGTACGGCCAGGCTCACGCGGAGACCTGGTCGCGCGACTCGTCGCGTGACGTACCGGTGGCGCGCCAGGCCCGCCAGCCGAGCCGGCCGAGCACCGCCGCGACCGCCAGGTTCACCACGATCAGCACGATGTGCGCGACCCAGTAGCCGGTGGGCCGGTCCTCGCCGCGGGCGTGCGCCTCGGCGAGGTTCTTGGCGAAGTTGGCGTAGCTGACGACGTTCCAGGCCGCGATGAGCAGGAACAGGACGGCGTGCTTGCGTTCGAACCTCACCCGGCCATCCTGCACGCCGGCCGGTGAGGGCCCGACGAGCGGGTCAGCGTCCGGGACGGCGGCGGGCGGCCAGCACGCCGGCAGCGAGGCCGGCCAGACCGCCGATCACCACGGCACCGGCGCGTGAGGCTGCCACGCCGGAGGCCGCCCGATGAGCAGGTGCAGGATCCGCCGGGACGACCTCCGTGGCGGCCTCGGGGTGGGAGGGTTGCTCCCCCGCGATCCCGACGAGCGCGGCGCCGGGCGAGAAGGTCGCCTCCTGCCGACGGTGCTCGACGGCGGCCGGCGAGGTGTGCGCCCATGCGGCGGCGTACATCACCAGGCGCGAGAAGTAGTTGATCCAGATGACCAGGATCAGCGTGACGCCGAAGGCCTGGAAGGCCGGCTGGCCCTTGGTGAGCCCGATCAGCGTGCCGGCGAGGCTCTTGAGCACCTCGAACCCGAGCGCGCCGAGCAGCGACCCGGTGAGCAGGGCGTGCCGGGGCAGGTGCGGGTGCGCGAGCAGCCGGAACATCGCGAGCAGCAGCGCGACCGAGGCGACGACACCGAGCCCGTGCCCGATCAGCCAGAGCACCGCGGAGGGCAGGGGGTTCCCGGCGTCGACGCCCATCCAGCCGAGGATGCGCTCGGAGAAGCCGGTGATGAACCCCGTGAGGACGACCGAGACGATCAGGGTGACCCCGATGACGCCGAGCGTGCCGAGGTCGCGGAGCTTGCCGAACACGAAGTTCGGCTGCTCGCGCCGGGGCAGCACGAACATCACCTCGAGCGCGGAGCGCATGCCGGACAGCCAGCCGAGCCCGGAGTAGAGCACACCGAGCAGACCGAGGATTCCGACCCGGCCGCCGTAGTCCTCGAACGTCGACAGCGGGATCTCGCCCTCGTCGTTGCCGATCATCCCCGGCAGGAGGTTCTCGACCTCGACCGCGATCTCGGACCGCAGGTCGGGGTAGATGTGCGCGAGCAGGCCGACGAAGAAGAAGCCGAGGGCGAGGATCGGGAAGAACGAGAGGAAACCGAAGTAGGTGACCGCACCGGCCTGCGCGTTGCCGTCGACGGCGCTGTAGTGCCGCACCATCCGGACGAGGTGGTCGACGAGCGGGTAACGCTCACGCACGCGCTCGACCCGCGCGCTCATGCGCTCCTTGAAGCTCGCCATGGGGGTCTCCTACCCAGCCCGGGACCCTCCCAAAGTACCGGCGAGAGCTCAGCTCGCGGGCGGCGTCAGGTGGTAGTCGCGGGTGGGCACCCAGCCCTGCTCGGCGTCGTGCTCGTAGAGGTGGAACCGGTCGACGTCGAAGACGCACTCGAAGTCCGCGAGCTCGTTGAACGCGCGGTCCAGCGTCTCGTCGTCGAGGTGGTGCGCGACGGTGACGTGCGGGTGGTACGGGAACTGGAGCTCGCACGCGAGCGGACCGCGCCGCACCGACATCGCGAGCTGCTCGCAGCCGGAGATGCCCTCGACCACGACCACGAACACGACCGGCGACACCGGGCGGAACGTGCCGGTGCCGCGCAGGTGCACCCGGAACGCGGTGTTCAGCGCGGACGCCTCCGCCAGGTGCTGCTCGACCGCGGGCATCGCGTCGTCGGCGACCTCGAACGGCGGCATCAGCGTGATGTGCGTGGGGATGCCGGCGGCGGTCGAGTCGCCGAGCTCCTTGCGGTAGGCCTGCAGCCGCGCGCCCCAGGGGTCGGGCACGGCGACGGCGACCCCGATCGTCGTCATGGGTCCGTCCCTACCCGAGCCGCACGAACCCGACGCGGTCGTACACGTCGGCCAGGGTGCGCTCGGCGACGGCGTTGGCACGGGCGGCTCCGTCCCGGAGTACGGCGTCGAGCTGGGCGCGGTCCTCGAGCAGCTCGAACGTGCGGTCCCGGAACGGCGTCACGAACCCGACCACGATCTCGGCGAGGTCCTTCTTGAAGTCGCCGTAGCCGCGGCCGACGTACTCCTTCTCGATGGCCTCGATGTCGCGCCCGGTCAGCGCGGAGTAGATCGTCAGCAGGTTGGAGATGCCGGGCTTGTGCTCCTCGTCGAAGCGGATCTCGGTGCCGGAGTCGGTGACCGCCGAGCGGATCTTCTTCGCCGACACCTTCGGGTCGTCGAGCATCTCGATGATGCCGCCCGGGGTCGAGGCGGACTTCGACATCTTCGCGCCCGGCTCCTGGAGGTCCAGGATCTTCGCGGTCGCCTTCAGGATGTAGGGCTCCGGCAGCTTGAAGGTCTTCTTGTAGCGGTGGTTGAAGCGCTGGGCGAGGTCACGGGTGAGCTCGAGGTGCTGGCGCTGGTCCTCGCCGACCGGGACGTACTGCGGGCGGTAGAGCAGGATGTCGGCCGCCTGCAGCACGGGGTAGGTGAACAGGCCCACCGAGGCGGCGCCCTCGCCGCTCTTGGCCGACTTGTCCTTGAACTGGGTCATCCGGCGGGCCTCGCCGAAGCCGGTGAGGCACTGCAGCACCCAGCCCAGCTGGGCGTGCGCGGGCACGTGCGACTGGATGAAGATCGCCGACCGCTCCGGGTCGATGCCCATCGCGATGAGCTGGGCGGCCGCGCGCAGGCAGCGCTCCCGCAGGAGCTTGGGGTCCTGCTCGACGGTGATCGCGTGCAGGTCCGCGATGAAGAAGAACGGCTCGTGCTCCTCCTGGAGCGCGACCCACTGGCGCAACGCCCCCAGGTAGTTGCCGAAGTGGAACGAGTCGGCGGTCGGCTGGATGCCGGACAGCACGCGCGGACGCGGTGCCGAGGTGGGGGCGTCGGGCATGGAGAGGATTCTGTCAGGCGATTCCAGGGGCGCGGTCAGGAGGCCTTGTCGTCGGACACCACCGGCGGCTGCGCCGCGGTGCTCGGCAGCGGTACCGCCGTCCCGCCCGCGGGATCACTCCCCGCAGCCGTGCCGTCGACGGCGGGCAGCACCGTGACCCGGACGCGCCCGACGCGGCGGTTCTCGACGTCCTGCACGACCAGCCGGTGGCCGGCGACGTCCACCGTGTCGCCCTTCTCGACGAGCCGGCCGAGCCGGGCCATCAGGTAGCCGGCGACGGTCTCGTAGGGGCCCTCGGGCAGCTCGATGCCGGTCTCGTCCTCGAAGTCGTCGAGGTTGAGCAGGCCGTCGACCTCGATCGCGCCGCCGCGCAGCCGCGTGGTCTCGCCCTCGTCGACGTCGTACTCGTCCTTGATGTCGCCGATGAGCTCCTCGACGAGGTCCTCCATGGTGACGATGCCGGCGGTGCCGCCGTACTCGTCGGCGACGATCGCCAGGTGGGTGCCCTCGCGCCGCATGTCCGCGAGCGCGGCGAGGATCGGTCGGGTCCACGGCAGCACGAGCGCGTCCCTGACCAGCTCGCCCACGCGCACCGACCGGTTGGCCATGTCGGGGTCGAGGAGGTCGCGCACGTGCACGAAGCCGAGCACGTCGTCGGCCGAGCCGCGGATGACCGGGTAGCGCGAGTGCGGCTGCGTCAGCGCCTCGCGGGCGGCCTTGTAGACGGGGGTGCTCGCGTCGAGGAAGTCCACCTCGGTGCGCGGGATCATCACCTCGCGGATCTGCCGGTCGCCGGCCTCGAAGACGTCCTCGACGATCCGGCGCTCCTCCTCGCCGAGCGTCTCGTGCGCGTTGACCAGCTCGCGCAGCTCCTCGTCGCTCATCTGCTCGGTCGTGGCGTTCGGGTCACCGCCGGCCAGCCGGACGACCACGTTGGTGGACACCGACAGCAGCCAGATCACCGGCCGGAACATCTTGGAGATCTTGTCGACGGGCGGTCCCAGCACCAGCGCGAACGCCTCGGCGCGCTGCAGGGCAAGCCGCTTCGGGGCGAGCTCGCCCAGGACCAGCGAGAGGTACGAGATCGCGATCGTGACGAGGATCAGCGCCATCGGGCCGGCCACCCCGTCCGGGACGCCCCAGCCGACGAGGACCGGCTGGAGGTCGTCGGACAGCGTCGCGCCACCGAACGCGGCCGACAGGAAGCCGGCCAGCGTGACGCCGACCTGCACCGCGGCCAGGAACCGGTTGGGGTCCTGGTTGAGCTCGGCGACGGTGTGGCCGCGCTTGCCGCGGCTCGCCAGGGCCCGTGCCTGGGTGTCGCGCAGAGAGACCAACGCGATCTCGGCCGCGGCGAACAGACCGCCGACGAGCACGAAGACCACGACGAGACCGACGTTGGCCAGGGTTTCGTTCACCGTCGGGCCGACCGTCTATGACACTCGTCCATGCGACCAGGATAAGAGGTTGCCCCCGGCCACCGTCGCCGTCAGGGTGGGCGCCATGCGTTTTCCCGACGACGTTCCGACCCTCACCGACGGCGTTGTGACGCTGCGCGCGCACCGTGAGGACGACGTGCCGGCGCTGGAGGAGCAGGCGATCGACCCGTTGATGATCGCGTGGACGTCGGTCCCGGTGCCGTCCTCGGAGGACTCCTCACGGATCTTCGCGACGAAGATCATCCCCGAGGCGTGGGAGTCTGGCCGGGCCTGGGCGTTCGCCGTCGAGGCCGAGGACGAGACGGGCACGCCACGGTTCTGCGGCACCGTCGAGCTGCGCGACGAGGGCGGGCGACGGGCCGAGATCGCGTACGGCGCGCACCCGTGGGCGCGCGGCCGGGGCGTGATGGAGCGGGCGTGCCGGCTGTTGCTCGACTGGGGCTTCCGCGACAAGCGGATCGAGACCGTGATCTGGTGGGCCCACAAGGGCAACTGGGCGTCGCGCCGGCTGGCCTGGCGGCTGGGCTTCTCGTGCGACGGCACGGTGCGGCAGTGGCTCGAGCAGCGCGGCGCGCTGCACGACGCGTGGGTCGGGGTGCTGCTGCACGGCGAGCCGCGCGAGCCGCGCACGCCGTGGCTCGACGTGCCCCGGATCGACGGGCCGACCGTGACGCTGCGCGGCCTCGCGGAACGTGACGTGCCGCGCATCGTCGAGGCGTGCCGGGACGAGACCTCACAGCGGTGGCTGTCGGGGCTGCCGTCGCCGTACACGAAGGCGGACGCGGAGGCCTGGCTGGAGACCCGCCGGGAGCAGCTGGCGACGGCCGAGGGCGTCACGTGGGCGGTCGCCGACCCCGACTCGGACGAGCTGCTCGGTGCGCTGTCGTTGTTCGACCTACGCCCGGGCGAGACGGCCGAGGTCGGCTACTGGCTGCACCCCGGCGCACGAGGGCGGGGTGTGATGAGCGCTGCGGTGCGTCTGGCCGCGCGCCACGCGTTCGTGCCCGCGGAGGACGGCGGCCTCGGGCTGCGCCGCCTCGTCGTGGTGCACGCCGAGGGCAACACCGGGTCACAGAAGGTGATCGAGCGCAGCGGGTTCACGTACGTCGGCCGGGAGAGGAAGCAGGACCGGCTGCGCGACGGCAGCGTCGTCGACAACCTCGTCTACGACCTGCTGGCCGAGGAGTTCAGCTGGTGACGGCGACGTCGCGGCGGTGCAGCAGCACCGACCACGCGAGCAGCAGGAGACCGGCGGCGGAGAGCGCGACGCCGACCCAGCTGGTGGCGGTGTAGCCCCAGCCGGCGGCGATCACCAGGCCGCCGAGCCAGGCGCCGAGCGCGTTGGCGATGTTGAGCGACGAGTGGTTGAGCGCCGCGCCGATCGTCCTGGCGTCGCCGGCGACGTGCATCAGCCGCAGCTGCAGGTTGATGGTCAGTACGCCGCCCGCGGCGGACACGAAGAACACCGTGAGCAGGCCGGGCCACAGCGCGGCGGACGTGAAGGAGAAGATCGCAAGCCCGACGCCCATCGCGGTGCCGCTGGCCACCAGGGCGCGCAGCACCGACCAGTCGGCGAGGCGGCCGCCGGCGATCGTGCCTGCGACCGCGCCGACGCCGAACGCCAGCAGGAAGAACGGGATCATGCCGCGCGGCTGGCCGGTGACCTCGGTGACGGTCGGGGCGATGTAGGAGTACATCGCGAACATGCCGCCGAACCCGACGGCGCCGACCAGCAGGGTCAGCCACACCTGCGGCTCGCGGAACGCCCGAAGCTCGCGGCGGCCAGTCGCGTGCGGGTCGCCCGGCGTCGACGGCACGACGGCGAGCACCAGCGCGACCGTGACGACCGCGACGAGCGCCACGGCGCCGTACGTCATCCGCCAGCCGAGGTTCTGCCCCATCCAGGTGCCCAGCGGCACGCCGAGGACGGTGGCCACGGGCAGGCCGAGCATGACCAGGCTGACCGCGCGACCGCGGCGGGCGGCGGGCACGAGCGAGGCAGCGACGAGGGACGCGAGACCGAAGTAGGCGCCGTGCGGTACGCCGGACGCGAACCTCGCCACGGCGAGCTGGAGGTAGTCCTGGGCGAGCGCGCTGGTCACGTTGGCGACCGCGAACGCGACCATCAGCGCGATGATCAGGGCCCGGCGGGGCAGCCGTGCGCCGAAGATCGCGATGACCGGGGCGCCGACGACGACGCCGAGCGCGTACGCCGAGATCACGTGGCCGGCGGCCGGGATCGACACCGACACGCTGTCGGCCATCTCGGGCAGCAGCCCCATCGTGACGAACTCGGTGGTGCCGATCGCGAACGAGCCGACCGACAGGGCGGCGATCGCTGCGGCGACGCGACGGGGCGACAGGGACGGCCCCTCGATGTGGGGTCGTTCGGTCGTCGTGGCTGTCGCGGTCACACCTGGCCCAAGACGTGCCGCCACCGGGCTATTCCCGTTGGATGGTGTGGCGCGTGGCACGATCGCCCCGATGCAGCCACTGTCGTCGATGGAACAGGCCCGGCCGAGCGGCACGCCGCCCTACTGGCGGCGCGGCGACCAGGTCTGGTGGCGGTACCTCCGACCGGGCTGGCGGCCGGGTGACCCGCAGACCGTGCACCCCGTCACGGTGGCGCGTGACGACGCGGACGGGCTGGCAGTGTGGATCGCGCCCGGGACGCCGCTGGCGCTCCCCCGTCGGTCGGATGGGCGGGACCCGCGCCGGGGGCCGCTCGGAGAGATGTTCACCGCCCCGCGCATCCAGTCGTACGGCGCGTGGCGGGGCCAGGGCAACGTCCGCTACGCGCCGACCGGGAAGCCGTGGTCGGTGTGGCTGTTCTGGCGCGAGGACGGCGCGTTCGACGGCTGGTACGTCAACCTCGAGGACCCGCACGTGCGCGACGCGCGCAACGTGTGGACCAGCGACCACGTGCTCGACGTGGAGATCGAGCCCGACGGGTCGATCTCGATGAAGGACGAGCACGAGCTGGTCGCGGCGGTCGAGCAGGGCCGCTACACGCAGGAGCAGGCCGACCGGTTCCGCGCCGACGCCGAGGCCGCGATCGCCGAGTTCCGCGCCGGCGCGGCGCCGTACGACCAGGGCTGGGAGGAGTTCCGCCCCGACCCGGCGTGGCCGTTGCCACCGCTGCCCGAGGGCCTCCGACCCTGAGCACCGACCTTGACAGTGTTGCTGTCACTGTCAAGACTCGACGCCATGCTGCGCCGTACGCACTGGCTCCGTGAGCTCGCGCGGCTCGACCCGGAGAGCGACTTCGAGGAGATGTACGGCATCACGGTCCGGCACGAGTTCCCGTGGGACATGAACCAGTCGCTGTCGTTCGCGCTGTTCCGCACCTACGCCGTCCCGTCGATCGGCCGGCTGCTCGACGAGACGGGCGAGTTCGCGCGACGTCCGCAGAAGCGGTACGACGACACGAGCCTGCTGCTCGACGAGGTCGCCACGCACGGCCTCGACTCCGACGGCGGCCGGCGCGCGGTCCGGCGGATCAACCAGATGCACGGCGCCTACGACATCTCGAACGACGACATGCGCTACGTGCTGGCGACGTTCGTCGTCGTGCCGAAGCGGTGGATGGACGACTACGGCTGGCGCCCGTTCACTCCGGGTGAGGTCACCGCGAGCACGCGCTACTACCGCGAGCTGGGCCGGCTGATGGGGGTCAAGGACCTCCCGGTCACGTACGACGACTTCGCTCGGCTGCTCGACGACTACGAGGCCGCGCACTTCGCGTACGACGAGGGCGGGCGCCGGGTCGCCGACTCCACGCTCGCACTGATGACGACGTTCCACCCTCGCGTGCCGGCGTGGGCGGTCCGGCTGTTCGCGCGGTCGCTCATGGACGAGCCGCTGCTCCGGGCGTTCGGCTACTCCGCTCCCCCGGCACTGGTCGTGGCCCTGGCGCGTGCAGGCCTGCGACTGCGTGGTCGGCTCGAGCGCCTGCTGCCGGCCCGTCGTACCCCCGTGAGGGTGCGGGACCTGCGCTGGATCCGCAGCTACCCGGACGGCTTCGACGTCGACCTGATGGGGACCTTCCCCGAACGGACGAGCCGAGCGGAAGCGAGAACGACGTGACAGGACAGCCCGGAGACCACGGCGGGCCCCGGCGGAGTCGGCGGGGCCCGTCGTGAGGTTGGTGCGGGGTCAGCCCAGGGAGGCGATCGCGTCGTTGAACGTCTTGGACGGACGCATCACCGCAGTGACCTTCTCCTCGTCGGGGCGGTAGTAGCCGCCGATGTCGACCGGCTGGCCCTGCACCGAGAGCAGCTCGTCGTTGATCGCCTGCTCGTTCTCGGCGAGCGTGGTCGCGAGGTCGGCGAACGCCTTGGCGAGCTCGGTGTCCTCGGTCTGCTGCGCCAGCTCCTGCGCCCAGTAGAGCGCGAGGTAGTAGTGGCTGCCGCGGTTGTCGATCTCGCCGACCTTGCGGCTGGGGGACTTGTTCTCGTTGAGCCACGTGCCCGTCGCCCGGTCGAGGGTGTCGGCCAGGATCTGCGCGCGCGGGTTGCCGGCCTTCTGCGCCTCGTGCTCGAAGCTGACCGCCAGCGCGAGGAACTCGCCGAGGCTGTCCCAGCGCAGGTGGTTCTCCTTGACCAGCTGCTGCACGTGCTTGGGCGCGGAGCCGCCGGCGCCGGTCTCGAACAGCCCGCCGCCGTTCATCAGCGGCACGATCGAGAGCATCTT
>NZ_CAMPGZ010000108.1 GCF_946885725.1 uncultured Nocardioides sp. | reverse complement strand
GGCGCGTCTTGCCCTCCGCCGTACGAACTTGCGGGCTTGTTCGGTCACTTCCGGGGGCGGTGCATCGGCCCAGAAGTGACGGAGAAACACCTTCTGCTGGGATTCCGACAGCCCAGCCAGTCCCGCTATCCACAGACCAGCCCACGCGTTCCTGGCGGATCCCACGTGAAGTTTCGGCCCGGTTGCGCCGGGATCCCAGCAGCCGGTGGTATCCCGACGCGCTACGCCAGCAGCTGCTTCGTGGTCACGACAGTCGCGAACTCACCGTGCAGGTTGGCGGCGGTGACCCGAGCCAGCTCGTCGGCGGGCACCACGTCGCCGTCGGGTCCGGTGCGGTCGAAGGTGTGCGTGGCGTCGATCGCGAACACCACGTCGTGGCCGAGGTTGCCGCCGACGCGGGCGGTGGTCTCGCAGCAGTGGTTGGTGGTGATGCCGCAGACCACGATGCCGGGGACGTGGTTGTCGCGCAGCCACGCGTCGAGGTCGGGGGAGCCGTGGAAGCTGGAGTTCACCGACTTCGTGACGAGCAGGTCGGGCGCGACGTCCTTCAGGTACGACTTCAGCGCGTGGCCGGGGTTGTCCGGGTGCAGGGGTGACTCGGGGTTCGCCGATGCGTGCTGCACCAGGACCACCGGTCGCCCCTGCTCGGTCCAGTGCCGGACGAGCGCGTCGATGTTGTCGTCGCACGCGGGGTTGTTCCGTGTGCCCCACCACGCCTCGTCGAAGCCCTGCTGCACGTCGACCACGACGAGCGCGTGACGGGAGACGTCGGGTTGTGTCATGACGCCGAACCTATGCGACCGACGACGGCTGCGTACGCCGTACGGCGGAGCCGGTGTCACGCCGCGCGTCGTTTTCGTCCAGACGGTTCGCGAGCCACTCGGCGTCCTCGCCGACGAATCCGAGCAGGGCCGAGCCGCGGGTGTGCTGCCAGGGCAGGCCGAGGAAGTACAGCCCGTCCACCGGGCTGACCCCGCGCTCGTGCAGCGGGAGGGCGCCGTCGCGCGGGCCGGCGAAGTCGAACGCGTCGGAGATCGCGAGCCAGCGGAAGTCCGGACGGAAGCCGGTCGCCCACACGACGGTCGACGGGAGCATGTGCGTGCCGTCGGCGAACTCCGCGCCCTGGGGGCCGGCGCCCGCGAGCCGGGGGCGCAGTGTCACGCCGAGCTCGGCCACGCGGGACGTGCTGGTGCCGATGACGAGGTCGCCACGGGCGCGCATCCGCCGGGCCAGGAAGGAGGTGGCGGGCTTGCGGATCGCGCCGGTCTTGGTCAGCCACCAGAACAGGTCGCGGCCGAGGAAGCGCTGCGGCAGCTGCGGCGGCTGCGAGCCGACGGCGAGGTGGACCTCGCGGCCGGCCGTGACGAGCTCCTCCGCGATCTGCAGGCCGGAGTTGCCGGCGCCGACGACCAGCACCGGTCCGGCGGGCAGCGCGTTCGGGTTGCGGTAGTCGCTCGAGTGCAGGTGCTCGACGCCGTCGGGGAAGGCACCGGCCACCGCCGGGACATGGGGACGCTGGAACGCCCCGGTCGCGACCACGACGCGCCGCGTGCGCAGCGGGCCCTGGCTCGTGTGCACCGTGAACCGCGCCTCGTCCTCGTTGGGGTGGTGCGTGAGGCGGGTGACCGCGTGGTCGAGCAGGACGGGCAGCTGGAACCGGTCGGCGTACGCGGTCAGGTAGTCGGCGACGTCGTCCTTGCCGGGGTAGCTGTCCGGAGGCGCGGGGAACGGCATCCCGGGCAGCGAGTCGTACCTCGCCGGCGAGAACAGCCGCAACGAGTCCCATCGGCTCCGCCACGAGTGACCCAGCGAGGGTGCGGCGTCGACCATCACGAACCGCCGCTCCTGGCGGGCGAGGTGCCACCCGATGGCGAGGCCGGCCTGTCCGGCGCCGATGACCACGACGTCGAGGGCATCCGGCGGGGAGACGGGTGAGGGGGAGGGCTGGTGCTGCATGACATGTGCTCCTGGACGTTGGTGCGTGGCTGTTGGTGGGACGGACGCCTAGAAGATGACGTCCTTGAACGTGAGGAGGCGGCTGACGATGGCGGGGTCGACGTTGTCCGGGTGGCCGGCGTCGTACGGCGGGGCCGGGTCGTACTCGATGCCGCACTGGATGGCCATGGCCTGGAGCGGTCCGGCCAGCCGGTCGACGAGCTGGAGCGCCATGTCGATGCCGGCGGAGACACCCGCGGCCGTGACGTACTTGCCGTCGAACACCACGCGTTCGTCGACCGGCGTGACGCCCCAGGCCTCGAGGTCCGGCCGACGTACCCAGTGACTGGTGGCCGATCGCCCGGCGAGCAGTCCGGCGGAGGCGAGGATCAGCGAACCGGTGCACACTGCGGTGGTGTGCAGGCTGCCGGCGTCGACCTTTCGAAGCCAGGCGTGCACCGGTCCGTCGGCCATGTGCGCCTGCTGGCCGATGCCACCGGGGACCAGGACGATGTCCGCTTCCGGCATCTCGTCGAGCGAGGCGTCCGCGTGCAGCGACAGGCTGCCCACGTCGGTGCGGACGGGTCCGCGCTGCTGGCCGACGAACGTCACCTGCGCGCCGGGGAGACGCGAGAGGACCTCGTAGGGCCCGACCGCGTCCAGCGCGGTGACCTTGTCGAAGAGGAAGATGGCGATCTGCATGGTGCTCCTGACGGTGGGCGGCACGAGCCGCTGGTACGGCGTGACCGCACGGGCCGGCGGTCGACGGCGACGACGCTAGGAGCGGAGGTCGCCGGGTCGCGCCGGTGAAATCGCCGGGTTCCGAGCCCGTAGGTGTGCTTCGCGCCTGGGTCAGGAGCCGAGCGTCAGCTGCGCGAGCTCGACGCGCGAGGTCACGCCGGTCTTGGCGAACACGTTGCGCAGGTGGAAGTCGACGGTGCGCGGGGACAGGAACAGCTGCGCGGCGATCTCGCGGTTGGTCAGGCCCTGCTGGACCAGGGTCGCCACTGTTAGCTCCTGCGAGGTGAGCTTCGCGGGCTCGTGCTCGTCGCGCTTGCGTGCGGTTTCACCCGATGCGCGCAGCTCGCTCGCCGCGCGCGCCGCCCACGGCTTGGCGTCGAGGTCCTCGAAGATCACCAGGGCCGCGCGAAGCTGCTCGCGGGCGTCCACGCGACGGCGGTGCCGCCGCAGCCACTCGCCGTACGCGAGTCGCGTGCGCGCGTGGTCGTACACGCGCACCCGGCCCGCGGCCGCCGCGCGCTCGTGCGCGGCCAGGGCGCTGGCGAACGCCGCGTCCGCGGCCTCAGGGTCGGGAGCGAGCAGGGCGCGACCGTGCTCTCCGGCGGCGACCGCCCAGTCCTGCCCGGTGGCGGCGCCGAACGCCGCGAGGTCGTCGGTCCAGAGCCGCGCGGTCCCGGTCTGCCCGGCGGCGACCGCGGCCTCGACCCGGTCGATGCCCGACGCCCGCTTGATGTTGTCCTGGGAGACCTGTCCGAAGTGGTGGAACGCGGCGGCCGGCTTCTCCCCGGTGAGCATCGCGTGGACGCCCTTCGCCCACCGGGTCAGGTCGCGGACGGTGCTGTCGAGGATGCCCGCGGACTGCACGTTGGTCACCGCTTCGACCGAGGCGAGCAACGGCTCGTAGACGTCGGTCCGTCCGCGCTGAGCCGCGATCACCAGCTGTACGGCGCGAGGCAGCGTCGACAGCACCGGCTGCCCGGTCTCCTCACCAAGGCCGATCGCCTCGTCGCACTGGGCGTCCGCACGTGACCACGCGCCCGTCATGAGGTCGACGAGCGCCTGCCGGGAGAGCGAGTAGAGCACCATCACCATCGCGCCGGTCTCACGAGCCCGCGACAGCAGCATCCTGTGGAAGCGGTTCGCGGCGACGTCGTCTCCGATGTGCAGCGCGGCGATGCCGAGGTTCGGCAGCAGGTCCTGGTCGTCGGGGTCCAGCTCGCCGATGCCGGCGATCAGCCCGTTGAGCACCCGCGCGGCCTCGGGCCAGCGACGGTGCCGCACGTGGTCGAGCCCGACGATCATCTCGGCGAACGCGCGCTCGCGCGCGGGCGCGTCCGGCCCGGGGTCGGCCACGAAGTCCAGCGGGTCGAGCTCGACTCCGGAGTCGCCGCCGAAGACCGCGAGGGCCGCGGCGAACATCGCCATCTCGCGGGCTCGCGCGGGATCGGTCGCGGCGATCTCCGCGGCGCCCTGCAGCACCATGCGGTGGCCCACCTGCACCGAACCGGTGTTCCACTCGATCCGCGCGCGCAGTCGGGCGGCGTCGGCACGGAGCCCCGGCTCCTCCACCTGTGCCAGGGCTGCGTCGCACATGGTGCGGGCGCGCGTGGCCTGGCCGGACAGCCAGGCGCACCGCGACGCCTGGTACAGCCGGCGGGCCCGGCCGTCGGGGTCGGTGGTCAGCTCGCTGGCGCGCTCGAAGGCGGCGGCCGCCGCCTCGTGGGCGCCGCGGGCGTGTGCCCGCGCCGCCGCCTCGTCCAGCTCGGTCACGACGCTCTCGTCCGGCTCGTCGGCGGCCGCGGCGCGGTGCCAGGCCCGGCGGTCGGCGTCCTCGGGCCCCAGCGACTCGGCCAGCGCCCGGTGCGCGGCCCGGCGGGCCACGCTCGTCGCGCCGTTGTAGATCGCGGACCGCACCAGCGGGTGCCTCAGCTCGAGCTGGTCCTCGACCACGGTGACAAGGCCGGAGCGCTCGACCTCGTCGAGCGAGTCGGGGTCGATCCCCAGGTGCCGGGCGGCCGCTCGGACCACCGAGGGCTGGGCAGAGTCGTCCGCGGCGACCAGGAGCAGCAGCCGCTGCGCGTCCTGGCTCAGCCGCTCCGCGCGTTCGGCGAACACGCGTTCCACGCCGCCGGTGACAGGGAGTCGGCCCGGCAGCGGGGCCCGTCCGGCGAGCTGCATCGGGGAGAGCACCTGGGGCAGCTCGACCAGGGCGAGCGGGTTGCCGCCTGTCGCGGCCAGTAGCTGCGCTGACACCTCGGGCGAGACGGGCGTGCCGGTCTGCTCACCGAGCAGCGCGCTCACGCTCGCGCGGTCGAGCCCTTGCAGGTGCAGGCTGGGCAGGTCGCGTCCCTCGAACTCGCGTACGTCGCCGTCGCGGGCGCCGAACACCAGCGCCACCGGCTCCAGCGACAGTCGCCGGGCGGCGAAGAGCAGGGCTGCGGCCGAGCCGTCGTCGAGCCAGTGCGCGTCGTCCACCACGGCGAGCACCGGCTGCTCCTCGGCCGCCGCCGCGAGGAGGTTCAGCGTGCCGAGGAACATCAGGAACCGCTCACTCTGGCCGTCGCCGCGTCCGGCGTGCCCGGCTCCGGCCGACGCGCCGTCCGCGGAGAGCGCCTCGCCGAAGGCGACGCGCAGGGCGTGCGCCTGCGGCGCCGGGATCCGGTCGGCCAGGCGCATCACCGGGCGCAGCAGGCGCTGCAGCGCCGCGAAGGGGAGCGGAGCCTCGGACTCGATGCCCTGGGTGCGCAGCACTGTGACCGGGACGTCGGCGTCCGGCTGCCGGGCCTCCCGCACGAGGTCGGCCAGCAGCGTGGACTTGCCGACGCCCGCGTCGCCGTGAACGACGAGCACACCGCCGCTGCCCGCTCGAGCCGCCTCCAGGAGCTCGCGCACCCGGGCCTGCTCGGCCTCCCTCCCGTGGATCTGCACGGCCGGAGGTTAACCCGGCGTACCCGCCGGTAGGCCGGGTTTTCCGGAGAGGTGTGCAGCGCTCACCCATATGTCCGAAAAGGCCGGGCGTCGCCGGGTCACCCGGCGAAGAACCCGGTGATTCCACCGGCGCGACCCCGGTGCCTCCGGCAACAGCATCGTCCCTGTCCACCAGACGCGGCGGCCCCGCCGCGACACCTGCAAAACAGGAGATCCGCATGAGCATCAGCACCGCTGCCAGCACCAGCGCCACCAGCCGCTTCCAGGTCACGGGAATGACCTGCGGCCACTGCGTGATGGCCGTGACCCGCGAGCTGTCCGCCCTGCCGGGCGTCAGCGAGGTCGAGGTCACCCTCGCGACCGGCGACGTGACCGTGACCCACGACCAGCCGCTCGACACCGACCAGGTCACCGCCGCGATCGACGAGGCCGGCTACGCGCTCGCCCGCTGACGTTCCAATCCGTCCCCTTTCCGACCCAGGAGCTCACGATGACCGTGACCACCCCGCAGCCCGTCAACCAGCCCGTCACAAAGCCCAACACCGCGGGCGGCACGACCACCCACGATGCCGCTGACGCAGCCGTCGAGTGCACGCTCGACATCGGCGGGATGACCTGCGCCTCGTGCGTGGGCCGGGTGCAGAAGGCGCTCACCCGCGTCGACGGGGTGGTCACGGCCACGGTCAACCTGGCCAACGAGACCGCGGTGGTCACCTACGACCCCGCGGCCACCGACACCGAGTCGCTGACCGCGGCCGTCGGGAAGGCGGGCTACACAGGTACCCCGCGCATCCCCGACGCGGCTCCCGCCCCGGCTGCCGGCGGACCCGCCGCCGAGCGGACCACGCCGGCCGACGAGCTCGACGCCCGCCGCGACCACGAGATCGCCGGCCTCCGGCGCAAGTGGCAGATCGCACTCACGACCGGCCTCGGCCTGATGGCCGTGATGTACGTGCCGATCCACCTCGACACGATGGACTGGCTGATGCCGGCCATCTTCGTGGTCGCCACGATCGTCCAGGCCTGGGCCGGCGCGGACATCTACCGCGCCGCTTGGGCCACCGCCAAGCACGGCGGCACCAGCATGAACACCCTGGTCGCCCTCGGCACCGGGGTGTCCTACGGCTACTCGGCTTTCGTCACCCTCTGGCCGGGCCTCGCCGAGAAGTGGGGCCTGCCGCTGCACGTCTACTTCGAGACCGCGCTGGTCATCACAGCGCTGGTCCTGATGGGCCGCTGGCTCGAGCTGCGCGCGAAGAAGCGCACCGCCGCCTCCATCAAGGCGCTCGTCGGTCTCGTCCCCGCCACCGCCCGCCTCGTCACGGTCGCGCCCGATGGCACGACCACCGAGTCCGACGTACCCGTCGACACCGTCGCCGTCGGCGACCTCGTCCGGGTCCGGCCCGGCGAGAAGATCCCGGTGGACGGCACCGTCGTCGAGGGCACCTCCACCGTCGACGAGTCCATGCTGACCGGCGAGTCCGTCCCGGTCGCCAAGGAGACCGGTGACGCCGTCATCGGCGCCACGCTGAACGGCACCGGCACCCTGCTGGTGCGGGTCACGGCTGTCGGCGACGACGCCACGCTGGCCCAGATCGTCCGCCTGGTCGAGCAGGCCCAGGGATCCAAGGTGCCGATGCAGCGGCTCGCGGACACCGCCGCCGCCTGGTTCGTACCGGCCGTGCTGCTGGTCGCCGCCGCCAACTTCGTGCTGTGGGCCCTGCTCGGCAGCGGCGTCGGGAACGGCGGCCCGTGGACGCTCGCGATCGGTACGACGGTCGCGATCCTGATCATCGCGTGCCCCTGTGCTCTCGGCCTGGCCACGCCCACCGCCGTGATGGTGGGCACCGGCAAGGCCGCGGAGCTGGGCATCCTCATCGGCGACGGCGAGGCGCTCGAGACCGCGCGCCGGGTCACCACGGTCGTCCTCGACAAGACCGGCACGATCACCCGCGGCCGACCCGTCCTCACCGAGCTGGCGACCACCGGCGCCTGGGCGGACCGCGACGCCGAGCTTCTCGCCCTCGTCGCCGCCGCGGAGGCCGGAAGCGAGCACCCCGTCGCCGCCGCGATCGTCGAGCACGCCGCCACCCATGCGTCCGGCGCCGCTGCGACCCCGACGTCCTTCGAGGCGGTCCCCGGGCACGGCATCACCGCGACCGTCAGCAGCACCTCCTCGCACGACGTCGCCGTCGGCAACCAGGCGCTCATGGACCGGCTCGGTGTCGACACCAGCACCCTCGCCGACCGCGCGGCCGCGGCAGCCCGTCGCGGCGGGACCCCGATGTACGCCGCCGTGGACGGCCACCTGGCCGGCCTCCTCGTCGTCGCCGACGAGGTGAAGCCGGACTCGGCCGATGCGATCGCCCACCTGAAGGCCCTCGGCCTCGATGTCTGGATGGTGACCGGCGACAACGCCGCCACCGCGCGCTCCGTCGCCGACCAGGTCGGCATCGAGCACGTGATGGCCGAGGTGCTGCCGGCGCAGAAGGCCGGGCGGGTCCAGGCCCTGCAGAGGGACGGTGCGATCGTCGCGATGGTCGGCGACGGCATCAACGACGCGCCCGCCCTGGCGCAGGCCGACCTCGGCATCGCCATCGGCACCGGCACCGACGTCGCCATCGCGGCCTCGGACATCACGCTCGTCGGCGGCGACCTGCGCTCCATCGTCTCGGCGATCGCGCTGTCCCGCCGTACCGTCACCACGATCAAGCAGGGCCTCGCCTGGGCGTTCGGCTACAACGTGCTGCTCATCCCGGTGGCCGCCGGCGCGCTCTACTGGTGGAACGACCTGCTCCTCGACCCGGTCCTGGCCTCGGCCGCCATGGCGATGAGCTCGGTCAGCGTGGTCACCAACGCGCTGCGGCTGCGCCGCTTCACCCCGCCCGCCAGCGTCGCCGAGCTCGAGCACCCGCCGCTGCGCGCCCGGGTCGGACAGTGGGCCTACCTGGCCACCGTCGGCGTGGTCGCGCTGGCGCTCGGCGCCGGCTTCACGGCCGCCTCCCGCACCGATGCCGCTGAGCGCGGCATGAACGGGCTGCTGGCCTGGTCCGAAGGCATGGGCATGCCGATGCGCCCGGCCATGAGCGTCATGGAGGAGACCGAGGTCGACCCGATCACCCCGAACGACGCCGGCCTGACCGTCACCATGGACACGCGCGACGACCTGGTGCCCGGGCGGCCGGTGACCATGACCGTCGAGGTGCGCGACGCCGAGTCCGGCGACCTCGTCGAGGACATCGTCCGCACCCACCAGGTATGGATGCACCTGATCGTCACCCGCGACGACCTGGGCACGTTCACGCACCTCCACCCGCAACCCACCGAGACGCCCGGCGTCTTCAGGGTCACCACCGAGTTCGGTACGTCGGGTGCGTACACCGCGCACCTCGAGTTCCGGCAGCGCGGCCAGATGACGGACGTACTCGCCACGCAGCATCTGAAGGTCGAGTCCCGCACGGCCGCCGACCGCGCGAAGCCCGTGAGCGTCCCGGCGAACGACGTGCGCAGCCAGGTCCGGGCCGGCGTCCGGATCGACCTGCACGGCGACGCAGTCCTGGTCGACGAGAGCGACCTGCACTTCGAGTTCACCGACGTGCAGACGGGAGAGCCGGTCGACGACCTGCAGCCCTACCTGGGCGCCGCCGGGCACGTCGCGGTCATCGCCGCCGACAACAGCAGCTTCGCGCACCGTCACGCCGAGACCACCGACGACAAGGGCCGCGCGGTCCTGGCGGTCCCCGGCACCCGCTTCGGCCCCGACCTCGGCCTGCACGTCCGGTTCGAGCGACCCGGCGCCTACCGGCTCTTCGCCCAGTTCCGCCTCGCCGACGGTCGCGTCGTCACTGCTCCGTTCGTCGTCCACGCGGGCGACACCGGAGCGACCGACTCCCGCGACGACCACTGACCCGGCACCCACCCAGCCAGCCGACTCCGCAACCGACCCAGGAGACCCCGTCATGACCCAGACCATCACCACGGCCGTCACGTCCGCGGACCAGTCCGACGACGTCGCCGTCCGCGCCGTGGACCTCGTGAAGACCTACGGCAGCGGCGCCACCGCCGTACGCGCCCTCGACCACGCGAGCGTCGACATCGCCCGCGGCGCGTTCACCGCGGTGATGGGACCGTCGGGCTCAGGCAAGTCCACCCTGATGCACGCCCTCGCCGGGCTGGACGACGTCGATTCGGGTCGCGTGCTGCTCGGCAACGGGACGGCGGAGCCCGTCGACGTCACGGCGCTGAGCGAGCGGCAGCGCACCTTGCTGCGCCGCGATCGGATCGGGTTCGTGTTCCAGTCGTTCAACCTGGTGCCCGCGCTCACCGCCGAGGAGAACATCGAGCTGCCGCTCACGCTCGCCGGCCGGAAGAGCAGCCCCGCGTGGCTCGGCCGGCTGACGGAGACGCTCGGACTCGCGGACCGGCTGCACCACAAGCCGCACGAGCTCTCCGGCGGCCAGCAGCAGCGGGTGGCGGTCGCGCGGGCGCTGGTGTCCCGTCCCGACGTCGTGTTCGCCGACGAGCCCACCGGCAACCTCGACTCCCGGCACGGCGCGGACCTGCTCGCGTTCCTCCGTGAGGCGGCTCACGAGTTCGGCCAGACCATCGTGATGGTCACCCACGACCCGACCGCCGCGGCGTACGCCGACCGCGTCGTGTTCCTCGCCGACGGCGCCGTCGTCGACGACCTGTTCCAGCCCACCGCCGACGCCGTCCTGCACCGCATGGCGTCCTTCGACCGCCCCGGGAAGTGACCGCCGTGTTCCGACTGATCTGGAAGCAAACCCTCGCCCGCCGAGGACGGCTCGCCCTCACCGTCGTCGCGGTGACCCTCGGAGTCGCGTTCGTCGTGGGTGCGCTCGTGCTCACCGACACGTCGCAGCGCGCGTTCGACGAGCAGTTCGCCACCGCGACCGACCGGGTCGACCTGACCGTCCGCGATGCCGCCGCGTTCGACTCGGCGATGGGCGTCGAGGTGGACCGCGACCCGCTCCCGGAGGACATCGTCGATGACGTCGTCGCCGTGCCCGGCGTCGACACCGCCGTCCCCGTCGTCAAGGGCTCCGGCCTGCTGGTCCACGAGGGCGAGGCGATCGTCCCGCGCGGTCCGTCCCTGCTGATGTCGTGGGTGCCCGGCGGCCTGAACGGGTTCGCCGTCCGGAGCGGTCGCGCTCCGCAAGGCCCCGAGGATGTCGTCGTCGACGCGGCCACCGCGCGCCGCGAGGGCATCCGCGTCGGTGACCGGCTGCGCGTGCAGGGCAATGCCAGCAAAAACCTTGTGGTCACCGGCCTGGCCGGCTTCGGCGACGAGGACGGGCTGCCCAACAGCACGGTGGCGCTGGTCTCGCCCGCGACGGCGCAGGACATCGTCGACGTCGACGGGTACAGCGAGCTGCTGGTGCGCGCTGACCGCGACAGCACGGTGTCGACCGCGCGCCTGGCCGACGACGTTGCCGCGAGCATCGGCGACGGGTTCGATGTGACGGCCGCCCGCGACACCGCGGCCGCGTCGGCGGCGGCCGCACGCAACCAGCTCGGCTACCTCCGCCTCACGCTGTTCGTGCTGGCGGGCGCCGCGCTCGTGGTTGGCGCGTTCCTCATCGCGAACACGTTCGCGATCGTCGTCACGCAGCGCACGCGCGAGCTCGCCCTGCTGCGGGCCGCGGGCGCCACCGGCCGTCAGGTGTTCTGGTCGGTGCTGGGGGAGGCCGTCGTCGTCGGCCTCGCCGGTGGTGGCGTCGGCGCTCTCGCCGGGATCGGCGCCGCAGCAGGACTGCGCGGGCTGGCCGACGGCATCGGCGTGCCGCTGCCCGACACCGCCCTCGTGATCGAGCCGGGCACCCTACTCCTCGGCGTGCTCGTCGGCCTCGTCGTCACGGTCGTGTCCGCGGTGGTGCCCGCGCGTCGCGCCGCGCGCATCTCGCCCGTCGAGGCGATGCGGACCGGGGACATCGCCTCCGGTGGCCGGGCCGGCCGGCGCCGCACCATCGTCGGGATCACGGCCGCGGTGCTCACGGTCGCGTCCGCCTGGTTCGGCCTCGCCGGTGACGGTGACGCCGTGCTGGTGGCGGCTGCCGGGGTCCTGCTGCTGGTGGCTCTTGTGCTGCTCGGCCCGGTGCTCGCACCGCGGCTCGCCCGGTTCGTCGGTGCCCCGCTGGCGCGGCTGGGGGTGCCGGGTCGGATGGCCGCCCGGTCGGCCGCCCGCGCCCCACGCCGTACCGCCGCGACCATGACGGCTCTTGCGCTGTCGCTCGGCCTGGTCGTCTTCATGGGCTCGCTCGCCGCCTCGGTCAAGGCGACCACGGCCGCGACGTACCAGGAGACCGTCACCGCCGACTTCGTCATCGAGTCCGCGCGCGGGGAGATGCTCGGCGGTCTCTCGCACGAGGTGCACCACTCGGTGATGGACCTGCCCGAGGTCGACGTCGTGTCGCGGATGCAGTACGGGCACTGGAAGGAAGGCAAGGCCGTGCGCGCGCTGACCGCCGTCGAGCCGGAAACCATCGGCGAGGTCACCGACGTCGACATGGTCGAGGGCGACTTCGCCGACCTCGCGCGCGGCGGCATCATGCTCTCCGACGCGGCCGCCGCCAAGCGCGGGCTCGAGCCGGGCGACCGGTTCGCGATGACCTTCGCCAAGGACGGCGTACGGCGGCTCGAGGTCGTCGGCATCTTCGCCGCCGAGGACGCGCAGGCGCTGTCGACGAACTTCATCATCTCGACCGACACCTACGCCAAGCTCTTCGCGGAGCGGATGGACGCCACGTTGTTCATCAAGTCCGCGAAGGGTGTGGCGACCGAGCGGGTGGAGAAGGCGCTCACGACCGCACTCGACGACTTCCCGACCGCGGAGGTGCGCGACCAGGCGGAGGCCGTGGACGGGCGCATGCTCACCGTCGACCAGGTGCTCGGGCTGGTGACGGTCCTGCTGATGTTCACGGTGCTGATCGCCCTGCTGGGCATCACCAACACGCTGGTGCTGTCGATCGTGGAGCGCACGCGCGAGATCGGCCTGCTCCGTGCGGTCGGCATGTCGCGCCGGCAGCTCTCGGCGATGGTGCGCGGTGAGGCCGTCCTCGTCGCGGCCCTGGGTCTGGTGGTCGCGCTCGTCCTCGGTGGCGTCACTGGCGCTGCCGCCGTGCACGCCGTGGCCGGCGGAGCGGACGTGTCGCTGCAGGTGCCCTACGCCCAGCTGGCGGTGGCGGTGACGGCTGCGATCATCACCGGACTCGTCGCCGGCCTGCTGCCCGCCCGTCGCGCCGCCCGGCTCGACGTACTCACTGCTATCGCGGACCAGTAGGAAGGAACACCATGGACACGGCCGTCTGGGAGCCCACGCCGACGCTCGTCACCGAGCGACTGCGGCTGCGCCCGTACTCCGACGACGCCGAGGACCGCGCGTTCTTCCAGGGCCTGTTCTCGGACCCGACGGTGATGACCCACCTCGACGGCGCGCTCGACGCCGGGTCGGCCTCCGGCGTCTTCGACCGGGTGCTGGACCTGACCCGGCGCCGCGCCTTCTGGCTGTGGGGCATCGAGTCGCGCGAGACCGGGTCGCTGGTCGGGCACGCCGAGGTGAAACCCAACGACGAGATCGACGCCGTCGAGGTCGTCTACATGCTGGAGGCGGCGAGCTGGGGCCGGGGCTTGGCAACCGAGGTCGCCCACGAGCTGGTCGGGGTCGCCGCCGACCAAGTGGCCCGTCCTGTCGCCGCCACTGTGCAACCGGCCAACGCCGCGAGTCGCGCAGTGCTGCGGCGAGTAGGCCTCTGGTACGACGGCGAGCGCACGTCCGACGGGCTGGAGGTGCACCGGTTGCCCGCCGGCCAAGACATGTAAAGCGGAGTTATGGAGACTTCGAGTGCGCCGGGCGCGTGCGCAGTGGCAATAACTCCGCTTTACATGAAGCCCGCGGGCTCACCACCGCCCACCGGCGCGAGCGACACCAGCGGCACGCCGAGGTCGCGGAGCTTGGTGAGCACGCCGTGCAACGCGGCCTGGTCGGCGCCGTCGAGCAGCAGGGTGGTGGTGCCGTCGGGCCGGTGCACGAGCGAGGTGGCGCCGAGCCAGGACGCCCAGGCCGGGTCGAGGTGGCCGCGGACGCGCAGGTCGTAACCGGTCATGACCCGTCATCGCCCCTCTGAGACGTCGGCCGAGGGGTCAGTTGTGTCGCGACACGCCGCCGACGAGGCTGAATAACTGACCCCTCGGCGGAACGGCCCTCAGGGCCGGCCTGGATGAGTCTTGCCTGGATGAGTCCTGCCCGGATCAGCCATCCCGCGATGAGCCTGGGC
>NZ_CAMPGZ010000107.1 GCF_946885725.1 uncultured Nocardioides sp. | reverse complement strand
GCCCGCGGGGCCGGCTTCGGGGCGGGCGACGGCCGGCCGGACTTGGCCGGCTTCGGCGCGGCCTGGGCCGCTGCGGCCGCAGCCGCTTCCGCCTCCGCCTCGGCCTCCGCCCGGGCCTTGGCCCTCGCCTCGGCGCGGGCCTTGGCCTCCGCCTCCGCGCGAGCCTTCGCCTCGGCGCGCGCCCGCTCCTCGGCCTCGCGGCGGGCCCGCTCCTCGGCACGCTGCCGGGCGATCTCCTCCAGCGCGGCCTGGCGTTCGCGGGCGAGGTTCACCGAGATGTCCTGCGCCTCGGCGAGCTCGCGGATCAGGTGGTCCTTCTCCGCGGCGATGTCCTGCGCCGCTCGCTGGGCGGCATCGGCGGCGGCAGCGGCGCGCTGCTGGGCGGCCTCGGCCTCTTTCGCCACGGCACGCTGCCGGCGCTCGGCCGCGACGGCCTTGCGCTCGAACACCTCGGCGAGCGCGTCGGCGGCGGCGAACCGCTGGTAGTCCGCCTCCAGCGACGACGACGCGCCCTGGAAGCCGGCGTACTGGTCGAGCACGCCCTCAGGGCCCTCGGCGGTCATCAGCGCGGAGAGGGCGGTGAGCTCGTTGCCCTGCTGGTACGACGACGCGACGAGCGCGCCGATCGCGTCGCGCTGGCGGGCGACCTGGCGTCGCGCCTCGGCGGCGTCCCGGCGGGCGCGCTCGACGTCCTGGCGGGCGACCTCGAGCTTCCAGCGCGCGCCGTTGGCCTGCTCGGCGGCGCGCTCGGCCTCGACGGCCGCCACCTCGAGCCGCTGGTTGGCCATCAGCAGCGCGGCCTTGATCCGGCCCACCGCGGCGGCCTTGTCCGCCACCTCGGCGCGGGCCTCGTCGACCTGCTCCTGCGACGGCAGCTCCGGCCTCTCCTCGTCGGCCCCGGCCGGCGCGGTTCCGCCCAGGCCGAGCGCGAGGGTCAGCGCCAGCGTGGCCGTCAGCAGTCGCGGGAGCCGCACCGTGCAGCACCTTCCGTCGGGGTCCGCCGAGCCGCTTCCCCGCAGGCTCGGTGGACCGTCGTCAGGCCCCGCCGACCGGCCGGCGGTCACGCCCTCCCAGACGTGGACCGCCGACACCGGTTCGACCGGGTCGAGCCGCCGGTCCCGAAGTTCGGAGCACCGGGTCCGGACGGCGTCGCCCGACGAACGCTAGTGCTCATCCGTCACAAATGGAACACTTTCCCCAGAAAAAACATCAGTCACACGGCGTGTCGTCTTGACGAATCACAACGATGTCATTTGCGGAATGGGCGGTGAGAAGTCCCGCTCGCCCGTCCGTCGAGCCTGGCTACGACGGTCGGCCACCGCACGACAGCGTCCGGGCACGAAAAAGGTCCCGCCCCACTGGGAGGTTGGGGCGGGACCGGCGACCTGTCCCACTGGGAGGATGGGACAGCTCACGCTCAGTCTAGTCGCGCGGCCGCCTCGAAGACGCGCTTTGAACGCGGTTTGACCTAGCGTGCCGCGTCGAGCGGCCGCGGCGGCTCGTCCTCGGTCAGCGGGACGCGCGACGTCGAGGTCGTCGGGTGCGAGGACCTGCCTCGTCGGTCGAACTTCTGACCGGTGGCCAGACCGCCGATCCACACCGCCATGATCGCGATGAACGCCCCGGCCAGGTCGTCGGCCATGTAGTGCCAGCCGAAGTACAGCGTCGAGAGCACGGTCAGCACGAAGAACACCCACACGCTGATCCGGAGCCAGCGGTGGCGCGCGGTGTACTGGGTGACCAGCGCCAGCGTCAGGATGATGCCGACGTGCAGCGAGGCGAAACCGGCCACGCTCTGGATGGAGTCGGCGAACGGGTTGTAGAGCACGTCCTTACGGCCGTAGTAGAGCGCGTCCTGGAGCGCCTTCACCGAGGTCTGGTCGAGGTCGACGTACAGCCAGGGGTAGGCGAAGTTGGGGCCCAGGGACGGCACCAGGTAGTAGCTGAGCGTGCCGAACGCCCAGGTCAGGCAGTGCGCGGTGGCGTACCAGTAGCCGTAGCTGATGTTGCGCGACCAGACCAGGTAGACGATCAGCGAAGCCGGCGAGAGCGGCAGGAACAGCACGTAGACGAACGCCAGCACGTGCGCGGCGATGTTCTCGCCGAGCACCTGGTGCAGCAGGACCGCGGGCTCGTGCCCGAAGGCGAGGATCTGGTCGATCTGGTGAAGGGCGGCATCCTGCGGCTCGCCGGCCAGGAACGGCAGGAAGTTCTTCAGGTTGCGGTAGCTGACGTAGGTGATGAAGAACGACGCCAGCCCGATCGTCACCAGCGTGATGCGGTCTCGAGTCCAGTGCTCGCGGATGATCTGGCGCGCATGGTCCGGGAACGAGCGCCACGAGCCCCGGGACCGCCACAGCGAGCGCGGCACGACGTCGATCACGAACGCGCCGAGCACCATCAGCGGCAGGCGCAGCCAGGACGGGCCGAGGAAGCCGTCGGGGTCGCGGAGCGGCTCCCCGAGCCGGATGCTCGCGACGATCGCGAGCGTGCCCATGACCAGCGCCACCAAGACCAGGAGTCCGTAGGCGCGCCGTCTCACACGGCGCATGCTAGTGGTCGCTCACGACGGTCAGGACAGCACGGCGGCGCGTGAGAGGTCCACGGCCAGGCGTACGTCGTGGCCGACGCTGATCTCCGCATCCTGGCCCGCGACCGCGTGGACCGTGCCGACGCCCGCGACGTCGACGACGAGCCGGGTCACCTCGGGGGTCACCCGCGCCTCGAGGACCCGGCCGTGCAACGGGCCGTCGTCGGTGCAGCGCAGCGCGGACCGGCGCAGCGCGACCTCGGCCGACCTGTCGGCCGAGCGGCCGCCGGCGGCCAGCACCGCGCAGGCGGGCTGGCCCCGCAGCACGGTGGCGTAACCGAGGAACGACGCGACCTCGCCGTCCACCGGAGCACGCCAGACCTCCGAGACCGTTCCGCTCTGCACGACCCGGCCGGCGCGCATCACGGCCATCCGGTCGGCGACCGCGAACGCCTCCTCCTGGTCGTGCGTGACCATCACCGCGGTGGTCCCCGCGGCCGCCAGGATCGAGCGCAGGTCGGCCGCGAGCCGCTCACGCAGGCCGCGGTCGAGCGCGCTCAGCGGCTCGTCGAGCAGGAGCAACCGGGGCTCCACCGCGAGCGCGCGGGCCAGGGCGACCCGCTGGCGCTCGCCGCCGGACAGGGTGGCGGGCATCCGGTCGCCGTACCCGGGCAGCCCGACGAGCTCGAGCAGCTCCTCGACCCGCTCCCGCAGGTGCGCTCGGGAGCGGCCGCGCAGGCGCAGCGCGTAGCCGACGTTCCCGGCGACGGTCTGGTGCGGGAAGAGCTGACCGTCCTGGAACATCAGCGCGAAGCCGCGCTTGTGCGTGGGCACCCCGGCCAGGTCGCGACCGTCGAAAGCGATGGTGCCGGCGTCGAGCTCCTCGAGCCCGGCGATCGCGCGCAGCAGCGTGGACTTGCCGCAGCCGGACGGGCCGAGCACCGCGAGCACGTGGCCGGACGCGAGGGTCAGGTCGACGTCCTCGATCGCCGCCTTGCCGTCGAACCGGACGGTCGCGCCGTGGACCTCCAGGCCCTTGCCGTCGGTGCCCATCAGAACGCTCCCGTCGAGGCGAGGCGGAGCCGCTCCACCGCTGCCATGACCGCGACCGTGAGGAGGCCGAGCACGACGGACGCGGCCAGCGCCATGCCGTAGTTGTCCGCACCCGGCCGCGAGACCAGGTCGTAGATCAGCACCGGCATCGTCGGCGCCTCCGGACGGGCCAGGAAGCTGGTCGCGCCGAACTCCCCGAGCGATACCGCGAACGCGAACCCGGTCGCGGCGAGCAGCGGCCGCCACACCACCGGCAGGTCGACCGTGCGCAGCACCCGCAGCGGTGAGGCCCCCAGCGACGCGGCCGCCTGCCGCTGCCGAGGGTCGATCGAGCGCAGCACCGGCGTGAGGGTGCGCACCACCAGCGGCAGCGCGACCATCGCCTGCGCGATCGGGACCAGCAGCGGCGAGGTGCGCAGGTCGAGCGGCGGCCGGTCCAGGGTGATCAGGAAGCCGAAGCCCAGCGTCACCGCGGAGACACCGAGCGGCAGCATGAACACGCCGTCCAGCATGGCCAGCGCCCGCCGCTCGCCCCGGCTGCGGCCTCGTCGGCTGACCACGGCGGCGACCAGGCAGCCGAGGACCATGGCGAGCACCGTCGCGTCGACGGCGACCCGCCATGAGTTGGACAAGGCCTGGGTCACCGGCACGACCAGAGCCGTGGCGGAGCCCGTCTCGCGCCCGTCGAGTGCGAGGTAGTGGTCGACGCCCCAGCCGTCGCCGACCCGGAGCGAGCCGACGATCAGCGCGAGCAGCGGCGCCGCCACGAACGCGAGCGCGAGGACGGCGACCGCGACCACCGGCGCGTCGGTACGGCGTACCCGTCGGAGTGTCGAGCGGACGTCCGCGCGCTCCACGGCGTGCTCGCGCCGGGTGCGGGTGACGTGCGCGGCGTACAGCAGACCCGTCACGACGACGAGCTGGAGGATGCTGAGGGCGGCGGCCGCGCGCAGGTCGAGGAACTGGGTGGTGAGCAGGTAGATCTCGGTCTCCACCGTCGCGTAGCGCAGACCGCCGAGGGTGAGCACCACGCCGAACGCCGTGGCGCAGAAGAGGAACACGATGCTCGCCGCGGACACGATCGCCGGGGCGAGCGCCGGGAGCGTCACCGTCCGCAGTACCTGCCACGGCGACGCGCCGAGAGCGGCGGCGGCCTGCTCGCGGCGCGGGTCGAGGTTCTCCCACATCCCGCCGACCGTGCGCACGACGACGGCGAGGTTGAAGAACACCATCGCGGCCACGATCGCGACCGGGGTGCCGTCGAGGCGCAGGAAGCCGAGCGGGCCGCTGGGGGCGAGCAGCGTGCGGAACGCGACGCCGACCACGACCGTCGGCAGCACGAAGGGCATCACCACGAACGCGCGGGCCGCCTGCCGGCCGGGGACCCGCAGCCGGTAGAGCACGAACGTCAGCGGCAGCCCCAGCAGCAGGGTCGCCAGCGACGCAGCCGCGGACGACCAGACCGTGAACCACAGCACCCGGTGCGTGCGGCTCCGGGTGAGCACCTCCGAAGCCCCGAACGGGTCGAACCCGTCCTCGGTGAACAGCCCGCGCGAGACCATGCCGGCGACCGGGAGCACGAAGAAGACGCCCAGGACCGCCAGCGGGACCACCGCGAGCGCGGCGGTCACCAGCCAGCCGGCCGGCCGCCTCCGGGTCAGTGCCACGGGTTCACCAGAGTCACCAGATCACCAGGTCACCAGATCACCAGGTCACTGGGCGATGTCCGCCCACTCCGCGAGCCAGCGGCTCCGGTTCTCGGAGATCTCCGACTCCGGCAGCGTCGCCGGGTCCTTCGCCGGCTTCGCGAAGCGCGCCCACAAGTCGGGCAACGCGGCGTCGGGGTCGACCGGGAAGACGTACATCTGGTCCGGCAGCGCCTCCTGGAACTCCCGGCTCGCCATCAGCTCGACGAACGCCTGGGCGCCATCGGGGTTCTCGGCACCGTCGAGCACCGCGGCGTACTCCACCTGACGGAAGCAGGTGTCGAGCAGCGCGCTCGTGGTCGGCCGCTTCTTCCCCTCCGGGATCGTGAACGGCGGCGAGCTCGCGTAGGACAGCACGATCGGCCGGTCCCCTCCGCCGCCACCCGCGGTGAAGTCGACCTGGTAGGCGTCGGACCAGCCCGCGGTGACCTTCACGTCGTTGTCGACGAGACGCTGCCAGTAGTCCTGCCAGCCGTCCTCGCCGTACTCCGCGACGGTCGCGGCGAGGAACGCCAACCCGGGCGAGGACGTGCTCGGCGCCGGGGTGACGAACAGGCCCTTGTACTTCGGGTCGGCGAGGTCCTCGAACGTCGCCGGCGGCTCGAGGTCGTGCTCCTCGAACCAGACGTCGTCGACGTTGACGCAGACGTCGCTGTAGTCGACCGGCGTCAGCTGCTCCGCCGCCGTCGGGTCCTCGGGCTCGAACTCCTCGCCGGGGTTCTCGGCCGGGGTGAACTCCGCGAGCACGCCCTCGTCGACCGCGCGCGAGGCGAACGTGTTGTCGATGCCGTAGACGGCGTCCGCGATCGGCGAGCCCTTGGTGAGCACGAGCTTGTTGGTCAGCGCGCCGGCGTCGCCGGACGGCTGGATCTTCACGTCGTAGCCGGTGCGCCGCTCGAAGTCGCGCAGCACCAACTTGCTCATGTTCCACGAGTCGTGGGTGGCGACCACGACCTCCTTGCTGCCTTCGCCGGCAGAGCCGACGCCGCCGTTGTCACCGGCGTCGTTCTGCTCGACGGTGCCGAGCGAGCACCCGGCGAGCAGGAGACCCGTGGTGGCGGCCGCGGCGGGCCACCGGTGGTGCTTCGTCAAACGCATTGGTGCACTCCCTGAGGTCGGGAGGGGACCGCGTGCGCGGTCGAGAACTCGACTTCCTTCGCCGGTATGAGCCGGAGCAGGTTCGAGGGTCTGCGGCTGTCCGCACTCTCAGCGTCCCTGGTGACGCTCCCCTGTCGTTCGCCTCGACCCTACCCTGTGCGGGTGCTCTCCGGCCGACCGAGTCTCGCCCACGAGCTGCTCACCCTGGCGATCCCTCGGATCCGGCGGAGCGGCGAGGTCACCGACCCCGAGGCGGTACGCCGGGAGGTGCTCGACCGGCAGGCCAGGCGAGGCCGCACGACCGCACCGCGCTCGGGCGGCAGGCTGCTGCGCGGCTGCTCGGTCGCCGAGCTGCCGGACCAGCCGTTCCCGGTGTTCGACCTGCGCCCGCCGGGTCCGACCGCGAGCCGGACGGTGCTGTACCTGCACGGCGGCGGCTTCGTCGGCGGCATCGACCCGTTCCAGTGGCGGCTGGCCGCGCGGCTCGCCGTCGCGTCCGGGGCACGCGTCGTGCTCCCGGCATACCCGCTGACGCCGACGCACACCTGGCGCGACAGCCACCCGCCGCTGCTCCGGCTCTTCCAGCAGCTCGCGATCGAGTCCCCGCAGGGCGTGACGATGCTGGGCGACTCCGCTGGCGGCGGCCTCGCCCTGGCGCTCGCCCAGCAGGTCGCCGCGTCCGCGGGCCCGCAGCCGACGGGGCTCGCGCTGCTGGCGCCGTGGGTCGACCTCGCCGGTGACACCCCCGGCACCGAGGAGCAGCGCGCGCACGACCCCTGGCTGCGGCTGACCAAGCTCCGGCTGTACGGCGGGTGGTGGGCCGGCGACGACGACGTGCAGCGTCCCGAGGTGAGCCCGCTGCACGGCGACATGGCCGGACTCCCGCCGACGCTGGTCATGTGCGGCACGCGCGATCTCTTGTTGCCGCAGGTGCGAGCGCTGGTGGCTCGGCTCGAGGAGGCGAGGGTGGCGACGACGTACCGCGAGGAGCCCGGGCTGCTGCACGTCTACCCGGTGCTGCCGGTGCCGGAGGCGGGCCCGGCCCGCCGGGAGCTGGCGGCGTTCGTCTGCCGCTGACCCGCTGCTGCGGTCAGGAGGCGGCGGCCGCCTGGGACTCCTCCCACTCGCGCACCAGCCGAGCCGGCGCGGTCAGCCGCCACGCGTCGATGACCAGCTCGCGGACCTCGTCGGCGTCGACCCTGTCGAGGCGGACCCGCACCCAGCCGAAGCGGCCGGAGGTGTACCACTCCGAGAACACGTCGGGCCGGCTCTGCACCATCGCGTCGCGCTCGGCGAGCGTGGACTTCACGAACAGGTAGCGGCCGTCGGCCGAGACGTAGCCGATGCCCCGGCCGCGGAAGGTGAACGCGACCGAGTCCTCGATGTACTCCCGCTCACCCGTCTCGGGCAGGGAGGCGGCGAGATCGAGCACCCACGCTGCGGCCACGGCCATGCTTCGATCGTGCACCCCACCACCGACAGTTTCGAATGACTTTTCTTGCTGAGCGTGCGGGTGGTCTCGACAGGCCGACCACCCGGTTCAGCGTCAGGCGGTGAGGCGGGCGGCGGCGGACGCGGAGCCCAACCAGGAGTGCGGGTTGCCCTCCCAGCACCAGCCCAGCCGCGGCGCGCCCTTGCTCATCCAGAAGCTCGGGATGCGCTTGTTGGCCGCGCGGGAGCCGACCGCCTGGAACGCGTTGAGGTCGGTCAGGCTCGACGGCAGCTGGGTCACCAGCGCGACGCCCTCGTCGACGGTCAGCGGCGTCCGGCCGGCCGCGCGGATCGCGGGCAGCGCGTCCGCCGGCGTGACGCCGAGGGACTCCCGACCGGTGCTCACGTCGGTGAGGAGGTAGACCGGCGCGTCGGGTACGTCGACGCCGTCGATCGGCTTGTAGGTGTCGATCTCGTCCTGCATGTCGGTCCAGCCGGCCTTGCCCATCACCTCGAGGCGCTCGACGGCGGCGACGGTCGGCACGAGGCTGGAGCGGACGACGAGCAGGAACGGCAGGGCGGCGTCATCGGACGCGCGCACGTCGTCGAGCAGCGGCCGGAGCTTGTCGACGTGGGCGGCGAACGCGGCGTCGTCAAGGCCGGCGAGCGCGGGGTAGCCCTTGGCGATCAGGGTGTCGAGCTGGCGGTCCAGCAGGTCGGCGAGGTCAACGCTGCTCACGCGGCCCTAACGCTCGCGACCGACGAGGAGTTCCCTGTCGAGCAGAGCCGTTGTGACATCCTCCCGGGCATGCCTGACCTCGAGGTCCACGTGGCGACGTTCGACGAGCTCGACGCGCGTACGGCGTACCAGCTGTGGCGGCTGCGCCAGGACGTCTTCGTGGTCGAGCAGGACTGCGTCTACCCCGACCTCGACGGCCGCGACCTGGAGCCGGCGACCCGGCACGTGTGGGTCACCGACGACGGCACACCGGTCGGCTACCTGCGCGTGCTGGACGACGACGGCACGGCGCGGATCGGCCGCGTCGCGGTCGCGCGGTCGCACCGTCGGCGCGGGCTGGCCGAGACGCTCATGGGGAAGGCCCTGGAGCTCGTCGGGGACGGGCCGTCGGTGCTGGACGCACAGTCGTACCTGCAGGACTGGTACGCCCGCTTCGGGTACGTCGCCACCGGCCCGGAGTTCCTCGACGACGGCATCCCGCACGTCCCGATGCGCCGGGACCCCCGCCCTTGAGTTGGTCTGTACAAAGGAAGGCGAGGCATGAAACTCGCCAGTCCGGGCATGACCACCGGATCGGGTGCTCGCCTGTCGTCAGGAGTCCGCATGACCGTGCTCGCCGCTACTGCCGTCGACACCGCCACCGCACCGGTGCCGGTGCGCTCCCGACCGACCGCGCGCTCCGCCCGACATGACCGGCGCGCGGACCGCCCGGCGGCGCGATCGGCGCGGATGCCACGGCAGGCTGCCCGGCCACAGCTCGAGGTGGTTCCGCCCCACGAGCACGACTGGCGCCTGGTGCAGGTCGACTGGACCGACGGCGGCTGCATCAAGGAGTTCGACTGCGCCTGCGGCGAGGTCTGGTTCGCCTGAGTCGTCCAGACCGGTCCCTTTTCTCTGTTTCACCCGACCCGACCGGGTCAACGAGGCGGTGTCTTCACGTCCTGATTGACACCGCACGCACGCGACCCGCGCGACGGGAGTAGCGCCGGGTCGCCGCCCGAGGCCTTGTGGGAGGGGTCTTGGTCACGACCGCTGTCTCGCACGCCCTGCACCGGCTCACCCGGGCCCTGGTGACCGGCGCCGCCCTCGCGGTCACGGCTTCCGGACTGGTCATCGCAACGGCCGGCACCGCCTCCTCCGCGGGGCTGGACGACGCCCGGATCACGAGCAGCGACACCTACGAGGCGCGGGTGCAGCGGCACGTCAACCGCGTGCGGACGGCGCACGGCCTGCGCCCGCTGCGGTTCGAGCGCTGCACCGACGGGCTCGCCGAGAGCTGGGCCGCCCGGCTCGCCACCACCCGCGGCCTCGTGCACCAGGACGCCGGCCGGATGCTGTCGACGTGCCGCGTCCGGTACGCCGCCGAGACGCTGGGCCGCGGCGGCTTCTCGCCGGAGGGCCTGGTGCGCGCGTGGATGCGCTCGCCGTACCACCGCACGGTGCTGCTCAGCCCGAAGCCGCGGCGCATCGGGGTCGGCTCCACACTGGTCCGCCGGCCGAGCGGCGGAGAGTGGGTGACGGCTGTCACGTTCACCCGGTTCTGACCGTTTCCGGCGTTTATCGAAAGGCTTCGTGGGCACGAGCCTGGCAACGCAATCTGCCGCGCAGAAGAAGCGCGGATGGGGAGATCAGATCATGTTCGCCGTGCTCATCGTCGTGTCGTTCCTGTCCGGGCTCGCGGGGCTGCTCGCCCTGATGTCCCGCCTCGAACCCGTCGACGCTCCGGCCGTCGCGACCTCCCGCGCGACGCGGACGCAGGGCGCCGACGTGGTCGACCACCCGCGGGCCGCCTGACCCCGCCTGGGCCCGCCTGGCCACACCTGCCCCTCCCGTCCCGGGGCGCGTGAGACGCTGACCTCCGTGGAGGAGACCGCGGAGACCGTCCCGCGCCGTGGCCGTCCCGGCTACGACCAGGAGACCGTGCTGCGCCGGGCGATCGAGCTGTTCAACCGGCAGGGGTACGACGGCACGTCGGTCGGCGACATCGCCCGCGAGCTGGGGCTGAGCAAGTCCGCGATCTACCACCACGTGCCGAGCAAGGAGCACCTGCTCAGCCAGGCCCTCGACGAGGCGCTCGACGGCTTGGCCGCCGCGGTCGACCGCGCCACGTCCGAGGCCGACTCGCGGTCGGCGTACGAGCGGCTGCGCACCGTCGTCGAGGAGAGCGTCGGCGTCCTGGTCGCGCACCAGCCGGCGGTGACCCTGCTGCTGCGCGTGCGCGGCAACAGCCCCGTCGAGGTGGCCGCCCTGCGCCGCCGGCGCGAGCTCGACGCGCGCCTCGCCGACCTCGTGCGCGAGGCGATCGAGGAGGGCTCGCTGCGCGACGACATCGACCCCGACGTGGTCAGCCGGCTGCTGTTCGGCATGGTCAACTCGCTCGTCGAGTGGCACCGCCCCGGTGGACCAGTCGACCCCGACACTCTCGCGCGGGCCGTGGCGACCGTCGCGTTCGACGGGCTCGCCCGCTAGGACTCAGGCGTCGAAGTCGACGGTCACGGCGTCGCTGACCGGGTGCGACTGGCAGGTCAGCACGAAGCCCGCGTCGACCTCGGCCTCCTCCAGCGCGTAGTTGCGCCGCATGTCGACCTCGCCCTCGCGCACCAGCGCGCGGCAGGTGCCACACACGCCGCCCTTGCAGGCGAACGGCAGGTCGGAGCGCGTCCGCTGCGCCGCGTCGAGGATCGTCTGCACGCGCGGCATCGGCGCGGTCGAGCTGAGCCCGTCGAGCACGATCGTGACGTCGGAGGTGTCGCCCTCGACGACCGGGTCGGCGCGGTGCAGCTCCGGCGGCGGCTCGTCGACGTAGAACAGCTCGAAGTGGACGCGCTCGGACGGGAACCCCATCTCGTCGAGAACCTTCCGCGCGTCCTGGATCATCGCGAACGGGCCGCACAGCCACACGTGGTCGATCGTCGACAGCGGCACCAGCACCTGCAGCAGCCGCCGGATCCGATCGGCGTCGAGCCGGCCTGAGAACAGCTCGACGTCGCGCGGCTCGCGGCTGAGCACGTGGATGGCCTGGAAGCGCGGGCCGTAGCGGTTCTTCAGGTCGCCGATCTCCTCGGCGAACATCACCGACTGGCTGGTGCGGTTGCCGTAGAGCAGGGTGACCTCGGCGCCGGGCTCGACCGGAGCGGCCAGCGCGGTGCCGGCGACCGACAGCATCGGGGTGATCCCGGAGCCGGCCGCGATGCAGAGATGCCGGCCGGCCTCTAGCAGGGCCGGGTCCTTGCAGAACGTGCCGCTCGGCGTCTGCACCTCGATCTCCATGCCGGGACGGACCTCCTCGACCAGCCAGCGCGAGAACATCCCGTTGGGAATCGCCCGGACGCCGATGCGAGGGCGGCTGCCGACGGGGGTGCAGATGGAGTACTGGCGGCGGTGCTCCTGGCCGTCGACGTACCGCCGGAGTGCGAGCGACTGGCCGGCCGCGAAGCGGAACTCCTCGGCGAGCTCCTCGGGCACGTCGAAAGTGACGGCGACCGAGTCATCGGTCAGCCGCTCGACCTCGGCGACGCGGAGCTTGTAGAAGGCGGCCGCCCGCGTGGACGGACGTGTCGCGAGCGTCGTCATCGGATCAGATCTCCTTCACGTGCTCGAACGGCTCGAGGCAGGACGTGCAGCGGTAGAGCGCCTTGCACGCGGTCGCCCCGAACTCGGAGGTGAGCTCGACGTCGGCGGAGCCGCAGCGCGGACAGGTGATGGCGCGCCGGGTCGGCAGCAGGTCGAGCACGACGGGGCCGGACCGCTGCCGCGCCTTGCCCGGCGGCGAGATGCCGTGCTCGGCGAGAGCCTGCCGGCCGCGCTGGGTGATCCAGTCGCTCGACCACGCGGGCGACAGCTCGATGTCGACGCGTACGTCGTCGTAACCGGCCTCCTGCAGCCGCCGCACCAGGTCGTCGCGCATGCTGGCCATGGCCGGGCAGCCGGAGTACGTCGGGGTGATCGTGACGACGACCGAGCCGTCCCCGCGCTCCTCGACGCGGCGCAGCACGCCGAGGTCCTCGAGCGTGAGCATCGGCATCTCGGGGTCGGTCACCGAGGCGGCGACTGCGTAGGCGGGGCCGCGGACGGTCATGAGGGTCATCACCACCTCCCGAGGGGGTGCGCGCGGGCGACAACCTGCATCTCGGCGAGCATTCGGCTGAGCGCCTCGGTGTGCATGCCGTCGCGGCCGTAGCGACCGGCGACGCCGGCCAGCGGTGGACGGTCCGGCCGCTCCACGGCGCTGACCGAGAGCACCTGCTCGAGCACGACGTCGACCTCGTCCGCGACGGACGCCGGGTCGACGCCGACGCCGGCGGCGGCCAGCTCGGCCTCGACGGGGTGCGACCGGAACAGCTCGGCGTACAGCGGCCAGATCTCGGCCAGCCCGTCCGTCACACGGCGGCGGGACTCGTCGGTGCCCTGCGCCAGCGTGAGGAACCAGCGGCCGGCGTAGTCGCGGTGGTAGGTCATCTCCTTGACGCCCTTGGCCGCGACGGCGGCGAGCACGTGGTCACGGCTCCGGGTGAGGCGCTCGAGCAGCGCGAGCCGGACGGTCGAGAACAGCAGCAGCCGGGCGATCGTGTGCCCGAAGTCGCCGTTGGGGGCCTCGACCAGCCGCACGTTGCGGAAGTCGTGGGCCTCCCGGAAGAACGCCAGCGCGTCCTCGTCGGGCACCGGCGACCCCTCGGGGAGCGTCGGCACGACCGACGGGTCGGCCGCGGCCGCGCGGGCCAGCAGCAGCCGCGCCTGGCCGAGCAGGTCGAGCGCGACGTTGGCCAGCGCGATGTCCTCCTCGAGGTCCGGCGCGCGGCTGCACCACTCCGACAGCCGGTGCGAGGCGACCAGCGCGTCGTCGCCGAGCATCAGGCAGTACGTCGCCAGCGCGTGCCCGTCGACGCCCTCCGGGAGCGTCGTGTCGACGCCGGCCAGCGGGTCCTCGAAGTCGGTGCCGAACGCCCAGTGCGACGCGTCGGTGCCGAGGAGCGCGTCGTAGACGCTGCCGTCCTCGTGGCTCGGGTCAGGTGCTGAATGGGACATCGTGGCGTTGCCTTCCGGGGTCCCCGGCGGATTGTTGGTCGGAGGAGCGAAGCGGGGGAGGCCAAGAATCCGCTGGGGAGGAGTCACATGTGGGGGACGTTGTCGGGGATGGAGTAGAACGTCGGGTGCCGGTAGACCTTGTCGCCGCTCGGCGCGAACAGCGGGTCCTTCTCGTCCGGGCTCGACGCGGTGATCGCGTCGGCGCGCACCACCCAGATGCTCACGCCCTCGTTGCGGCGCGTGTAGACGTCGCGGGCGTGCCGGATCGCCATCTCGTCGTCGGGCGCGTGCAGCGAACCGACATGCACGTGGTTGAGCCCGCGCTTGCCGCGCACGAACACCTCGTACAGCGGCCACTCCCGCTCCTGGGG
>NZ_CAMPGZ010000106.1 GCF_946885725.1 uncultured Nocardioides sp. | reverse complement strand
ATGCACTGCCTGTGGGAGATCATCGACAACGGCGTCGACGAGGCGCTCGCCGGCGCCGCGAGCCGCGTCGAGGTGACCCTTCACCCCGACGGCTCTGCCGAGGTCCACGACGACGGCCGCGGCATCCCGACCGACAAGGAGCCCAAGACCGGGCTCCCCGGCGTGGAGGTCGTCGCCACCAAGCTGCACGCAGGCGGCAAGTTCGGCGGCTCGTCGTACGTCGCCACCGGCGGTCTGCACGGCGTCGGCCTGTCCGTCGTCAACGCGCTGTCGGCGCGGATGGACATCGACGTCGAGCGCTCCCCGTCCGTCCAGGGCATGTCGTTCCAGCGGGGCAACCCCGGCGTGTTCGACGGCGACGGCCCGACCGCCGGCTTCACGCCGCAGTCCGGGCTGACCCGCAAGGGCCCGCGCGTCAAGAAGGGCGTGACCGGCACCCGCATCCGGTTCTGGCCGGACCGGCAGATCTTCACCAAGGACGCCCAGTTCGTCTACGACGAGCTGGTCACCCGGGCCCGGCAGACGTCGTTCATCGTGCCCGGCCTCGAGCTGGTGATCCGCGACCTGCGCGGCGACGAGCCGGTCGAGGAGAGCTTCAAGCACGACGGCGGAATCTCGGAGTTCTGCGACTTCCTCGCCTCCGACGAGCCCGTCACCGACGTCCTCCGGCTGCAAGGGGAGGAGCGCTTCACCGAGACGGTGCCGCTGCTGGACGACAAGGGCCACATGACCCCGCAGGACGTCGAGCGCGACCTGGTCGTCGACGTCGCGGTCCGCTGGGGGACCGGCTACGAGACCGAGCTCCGGTCCTTCGTCAACGTGATCGCCACGCCCAAGGGGGGCACGCACGTGGCCGGCTTCGAGGCCGCGCTCACCAAGACGTTCAACGACGCATTGCGCGCCACCAAGACGCTCAAGACCGCCGAGCAGGACGTCATCAAGGACGACGTGCTCGAGGGCCTGACCGCGGTCGTCACGGTCCGGCTGGCGGAGCCGCAGTTCGAGGGGCAGACCAAGGAGGTGCTCGGCACCCCGGCCGTGCGCGCCATCGTCCGCAAGGTCGTCGCGGCGGAGCTGAAGAAGTTCCTCACCTCCACCAAGCGCGCCGAGAAGGCCCAGGCCAAGCTAGTCCTCGAGAAGGTCGCGAACGCCTCGCGCACCCGCATCGCCGCGCGCACGCACCGGGAGACCCAGCGCCGCAAGAGCGCCCTCGAGTCCAGCGCACTGCCCTCCAAGCTGGCCGACTGCCGCTCCAACGACATGGACCGCAGCGAGCTGTTCATCGTCGAGGGCGACTCGGCGCTCGGCACCGCCAAGCTCGCCCGCAACTCGGAGTTCCAGGCGCTGCTGCCGATCCGGGGCAAGATCCTCAACGTCCAGAAGGCGTCGGTCGGCGACATGCTGAAGAACGCCGAGTGCGCCGCGATCATCCAGGTCGTCGGTGCCGGTTCCGGCCGCACGTTCGACATCGACGCGCGCCGCTACGGCCGGATCATCTTCATGGCCGACGCCGACTCCGACGGTGCGCACATCCGGTGCCTGCTCACCACGCTGTTCTTCAAGTACATGCCCGAGCTGATCAAGGAGGGCCGCGTCTTCACCGCGGTCCCGCCGCTGCACCGGATCGAGCTGGCCAACCCCAAGAAGGGGATGGACAAGTACCTCTACACCTACTCCGACCCCGACCTGCAGCGGAAGCTCGCCGAGCTGTCCAAGAAGGGCGTGCGCTGGAAGGAGCCGGTGCAGCGCTACAAGGGTCTCGGTGAGATGGACGCCGACCAGCTGGCCGAGACGACCATGGACCCGATGCACCGCACGCTGCGCCGCATCACCTTCGACGACGCGGAGAAGGCGGCCGACGTCTTCGAGCTGCTGATGGGCTCGGAAGTGGCGCCTCGCAAGGACTTCATCATCCAGGGTGCCTACGAGGTCGACGCCGACACCCTGGACGCCTGACGGCGTGAAACGCACGCGCTCGCGGCGTTGTCCTCGCTCGGCGTGGGCTTCGCCTGATCACGCCGTCGCTCGTCCGCCTTGCGATCACGCACGTTTGACGCCGTCACCGGGGTGACCGCCTGCGACAAAGGTCGGCCGAGAAGTGTTGCCGGGGATGTCGAGAACGCCACGGCGGCTCCGTCCCAGGGTCGGACGCGGCCACAATGGCCGTGCCGGACCGAGGAGGACACCATGGCGAAGTACCTGCTGCTCAAGCACTACCGGGGCGCGCCGGAGGCCGTGAACCACGTGCCGATGGACCAGTGGCAGCCCGACGAGGTGACCGCCCACATGCAGTACATGCGGGACTTCGCCGCGCGCCTCGAGAGCACCGGCGAGTTCGTCGACGCCCAGGCACTGGCTCCTGAGGGGGCGTGGGTCCGGTACGACGGGGAGGGCCGGCCGCCCGTCACCGACGGCCCGTTCGCGGAGACGAAGGACCTGATCGCGGGCTGGATGGCGATCGACGTCGACAGCTACGAGCGCGCGCTCGAGCTGGCGGCCGAGCTGTCCGCGGCCCCCGGCGCCGGCGGGAAGCCGATCCACGAGTGGCTCGAGGTGCGGCCGTTCTACGACGACGAGCCGAGCACCGTCACCGAGTGACCCGCCCGGTCACGTGAACGAGACGCTGCTGCGGGAGCTCGTGCCCGCGGTCATCGGGGTCCTCGTCCGCCGCGGAGCCGACTTCGCGGCGGCCGAGGACGCCGTCCAGGACGCACTGGTCGAGGCCGTCCGCACCTGGCGGGACGACCCGCCGCGCGATCCCAAGGGCTGGCTGGTCACCGTGGCCTGGCGCAAGTTCCTCGACGCCGCCCGGGCGGACACCTCGCGGCGGCGTCGCGAGGAGCACGTGGAGGCCGAGCCGGTGCCCGGGCCAGGTGCGGCCGCGGACGACACCCTCCAGCTGTACTTCCTGTGCGCGCACCCCTCGCTGACACCCGCCTCGGCGGTCGCCCTCACGCTGCGGGCGGTCGGCGGGCTGACAACGCGGCAGATCGCCGAGGCCTACCTGGTGCCCGAGGCGACCATGGCGCAGCGGATCAGCCGCGCCAAGCGCACCGTCTCCCACGTCCGGTTCGACCAGCCTGGTGACGTCGCCACGGTGCTGCGCGTGCTCTACCTGGTGTTCAACGAGGGCTACTCCGGCGACGTCGACCTGGCCGCGGAGGCGATCCGGCTCACTCGGCAGCTCGCGGCCCGGATCGACCACGAGGAGGTCGCCGGCCTCCTCGCGCTGATGCTGCTGCACCACGCCCGGCGGCCGGCCCGGACCGGCGCCGACGGCCGGCTCGTGCCGCTCGCCGAGCAGGACCGTGGCCTCTGGGACACCGCGCTGATCGCCGAGGGCGTCGAGATCCTCCAGGCTGCCCTGGCCCGAGACCGACTCGGCGAGTTCCAGGCCCAGGCGGCCGTCGCCGCGCTGCACGCCGACGCCCTGACGGTCGAGGAGACCGACTGGGTGCAGATCGTCGAGTGGTACGACGAACTGGTGCGCCTCACCGGCAGCCCGGTCGCCCGGCTGAACCGGGCGGTCGCGGTCGGCGAGGCCGACGGCGCGCGGGCGGGCCTGGCGGCGCTCGCCGAGCTCGACCCCGCGTTGCCGCGCTACGCCGCCGTCTCGGCGTACCTCCACGAGCGCGATGGCGACCCGGCCGCCGCGGCCCGGCTTTACGTCGAGGCCGCGCGCTCGGCGGCCAGCACGCAGGAGCGCGACCACCTCACCCGTCAGGCCGCCCGGCTCAACGCGCAGCTGCGCGGCTGAGTCAGCCGTCCCGGCGGAACACCGCGGTCCACAGCGGCCACGGCGTCTCCTCGGCGGAGTCCTGCCGGTCCAGCGACACCAGGCGTACGTCGTCGGCGGCGAGCGCACGCATCTCTGCCTCGTCGAGCAGCCACGGCGGCTCCTCGGTGTACGGCGTACCGTCCGGACGAATCCCTTGCACCACGAGCAACTCGCCGCCCGGCCGCAGCAGCGCCCGCAGCCCGGCACCGGCGCGGTCACGCACCGTCGGCGGCATCGCCTGCACTGTGAACACCTCGACCACGAGGTCGAACGCCCCGCGCAGGTCGTCCGGGAGGTCGAGCAGGTCCGCGACCCGGAAGTCCACCGGGCTGTCGGGGTAGCGCGCTGTCACCAGCTCGATCGCGGTGGGGGAGATGTCGAACGCGGTCGTGTCCCAGCCGTGCGCAGCGGTGGCCTGCGCGTCCGCGCCGAGACCGGCGCCGACGACGACGGCTCGCCTTCCCTCGCCTGGCTCGATGGCATCCAGGTGCCGGGCGACGGCCGGCATCGGGTCGGTGTGGTCCCACGGGGTGTCGACCTCGTCGCGTGCCGCCGCGGACCACAGCTCCTCGAACCACCGGGTCGGCTCGCCGTCGCGCACAGCCGCGGTCCCGAACCGGTCGGCTGCTCTCGCCCAGGAACGATCGTCAGTCACGGACGCGACGCTAGCCGGGCTGGCAGCATGGCGCCATGGCCGATCGCGATGCCGTCCGTCGTTGGGTCCGGCGCTACGAGGAGGTCTGGCGCACGCCGGGCACCGACGCGGTGCGCGAGCTGTTCACCGAGGACGCGGAGTACCTCACCGGCCCCTGGGCCGACCCGATCCGCGGCATCGACGACATCGCGACGTTCTGGGACGCCGAGCGGGACGGTCCCGACGAGCCGTTCACGATGACCAGCGAGGTCGTCGCGGTCGACGGGGACACCGCCGTCGTCGGGCTCGAGGTGGAGTACGGCGGTGCGAAGTGGGAGCAGCGGTGGCGCGACCTGTGGGTGGTCCGCTTCGCCGACGACGGGCGCTGCACCCACTTCGAGGAGTGGCCGATCGCCCCGCCTGCCGGCTAGACCTTGCGGTCGAGCAAGCCGGTGTCGACGTCGTACAGGAAGCCACCGACCTCGACCGTGTCCGGGATCAGCGGGTGGCTGCGCACCTTGCGCACGTCGTCCTCGAGCGCGGCGACCTGGTCGGCCACGACACCGAACGTCTGCCACGACGCGTCCTGGCCGGCCGAGGCGGCGACGCGGTCGCGCAGCTCCTGGAGTGTCGCGCTCGCCATCGCGCAACGGGTGTGCGGCACGACGAGCACGCGGCGCACGTTGAGCAGGTGCACGCCCAGCACCAGCGCCTCCAGCGCCTGGTCGGTGACGCGGCCGCCGGGGTTGCGGAAGATCTTGGCGTCGCCGGGGGACAGGCCGACCATGCCCAGCGGGTCGATGCGCGAGTCCATGCAGGTGACGATCGCTATGCCCGCGTGGGCCACGCCGTCGAAGCCGCTGAGCTCGAACGTCTCGGCGTAGGTGCGGTTGGCGGCGAGCAGGTCGTCGAAGCCGTCGGTCACGTTCCGGAACCTACCGGAGCGCGGGCGAGGGCACGTCGGCCGTCCACCGTCGCAGGGGTACGGCGTCCTTGCGGCAGGACTCGCGCCGGACGACATCCGTCGCCTCCGACACGACCCGCACGTCCCATCGGCGACCGTCGGCGTGCGTGACGGTGACGGTCCATGCGTGCTCGCCGGCGGCCTCGCACGTGGGTACGTCCAGGGCGTCGAGCGAGTCCTCGCCGGTGGCGTCACGCACCGCGAGCTCCGCGACCTGCGCGGGAGCAGGCCACGTGGACCGGCCGCGGCCGCCGGCCACCACCGTGGCGCCGCGGTCGGCCGCGTCGAGCAGCGCAGCCGCCCCGGCGACGTCGAGCCGTCCGTGCAGGGTGCCCGCCGGGAGCAGCACCGCGGTCGGCGCCAGCCGGTGGCCGGAGGTGTGCGTGACCTCCCAGACCCGACTGGGGTGGAGCGCTGCCGCGCCGAGCGCGACCGGCCGGCCGACGACGGCGCAGCAGACGTCGCGGGTGCCGTTGGTGCACACGAGCAGCTCCGCACGGTCCGCCAGCGCGAGCGCAGGGAGCGACCGACGTACGGCCTCCGCGTCGCCGTCGCGCACGGCCGCCCAGTCGAGCGTGAGCACGTCGGAGGGGGTGGGGATCACGCCGGACAGCAGCCAGGACGCGCCGGGACGGGTGTGCGCGACGAGCAGGCGGCGGGCGTCGTGACCCGCGGCGTGCTCGTCCGCGTGCGGCCCGGGACGCCGGATCAGCACCGGCCGCACGTCGTGCTCGGCGGCGACCGCCTCGATCGTGCGGCCCAGCTCGGGGTCGAGGTGGCTGGCGGTGAACGCCTTGGCGCCCCAGGGGCCGCGCTGCTCCAGCGCGACCCAGCCGACCGCCTGGGGTGACGAGCCGGCCAGCTGCTCCCCGACCAGTGCGGACGCGGCCGAGCAGGACGGCTCGGTCACGCCACACCCCGCACGGCCTCGCCCGGGGTCAGCGCCCGGGTGGCGGCGCCGCGGAACGCGAGCAGGGCGACGACGCCGGCGATCACCGCACAGACGGCCGCGCCCCAGAACACCGTCTGCAGCTGGGCGAGGCCGGCCTCCTTGAGCAGCCGGGTGTACTCCGCGCACTGGGTGCCGGACGCGCACACCTCGGCGGGCGTCGGCAGGTCGACCTGGACGGCGTAGTAGCGGCGCAGCCCGATGGTGGTGAGCGCGCTGATCCCGACGAGCATGCCCACCATCCTGGCGACCACGAGCAAGGCGCTCGCGACGCCGTGCACCGCGTCCTCCGTCGCGGCGAGCAGCGCGGCGTTCACCGGCGCCAGCGCGAGGCCGAAGCCGAGACCGGCGGCGACCAGCGGCACCGTCGCCACCCAGTGCGCCAGGCTGGTCAGACCCCACTGCGCCATCCACACGAAGCCGACGGCCGCCATCGCCATGCCGACCGCGGTGACGAAGCCGGCCGGGATGCGCCGGAGGAGGAAGCCGCCGAGCAGTGCGCCGACCGGCAGCGCGACCAGCAGCCGTACCAGCACGAGCGCGGCCATCAGCTGTGAGTCTTGGTGGACGGTGATCCTGGCGAAGATCGGAATGTCGACGAGCGCGGCGATGAGCGCCGCCCCGATGAACAGGCTCACCACGAGCGCGCCCCAGGCCGGCCGTTCGGCGAGCGCGCCGTGCGGCACGAGCGGGTGACGGCTGGTCCGGTTGCGCCGGACGAACCCGGCGGCCGCGACGGCCGAGCCGAGCAGCAGCCACGGCCCGGCGGGGGAGAACACCGAAACCTCGGGGTCGGCGGTGGCGAAGGCAAGGATCACGCCCGACAGCGCCAACGCCAGCAGGGTGGCGCCGGGGACGTCGATCTCGGCGGCGGTACGGCGCCAGCCCCGGAGGTCGACGAGCGGTGAGGCGGCCATGACGCATCGGGCGACGAGTAGCGCGAAGACCACCAGCAGCACGATTCCGGCCGGCGCGAGCAGCCGGCTGTCGCCCGCCAGCGGCACGAACACCAGACCCCACGTGACGTCGCGCGCGATCGCGGGTGGCTGCAGCATCACCAGCGCCAGCGCCGCCGCCGCCAGGAGCGCCAGCACGAGCCCGAGCCGGTCGAGCGGGCGGTGTGGGCCGAGCCGGCGGATCGCCACCGCCAGCACAGCGCCGACAACAAGATTGAGCGCGAAGATCGCGTGCCAGGTGCCGACCGCGAGCACGAGCGCGCCGTAGAGCGGGCCGACCACGCTGCCGAGCTCCTGCACCGCGCCGACGACGCCGAGCGGCACGCCGCGGCGCTGCGGCGGGTAGAGGTCGGCGACCAGGGCGAGCGTGGCCGGGACGAGCCCGCCGCCGCCGACGCCCTGCAAGAAGCGTCCCGCGACCATCGTCTCGAGGTCGAAGGCGGCGGCGGTGACGAGCGAGCCGAGAGCGAACACGACCAGCGACCCGACCAGCACCGGCAGCCGCCCGCGCAGGTCCGCGATCCGCCCGATCAGCGGCAGGATGGCGACGTACCCGAGCAGGAAGCCGGACACGATCGGGGCGGCCCGCTGGAGCTCGTCGATCGCCAGCCCGACCCCGGTCATCATGTCGGGCAGCGCGAGCACGACGACGTAGGTGTCCGCGGCCGCGAAGCCGACCGCCGCTGCGGCGAGGACGAGCAGGGTCCGCCCGGCCCGGCCGGTCCCGGTCACGGCGCCTGAATGTCCTTCGCCACCCCGTACTGGGAGAACGTCACCGTGTAGGTCACGTCGTCGGCCTTCGGGTAGAACGGCCCGGTCATCGTGACCTCGGACAGCCGGTTGTCGTCGTCGAGGGTGAACGCCGCGTCGAAGCCGGCGCTCTCCTCAGCGCTCGGGATCACCGCGGAGACCGCCTCGCCGGGCAGCGTCGCCGTGATCTCGGTGAGCACGTTCTCACCCTCACGGACCTGCTCGCCCTCCTCGACGCCCTCGGCGGCAGTGAGCAGCGAGGACAGCCCGCCCTCGGTCTCCATCAGCGCCGCCGGGTCGGGCGCGCTGTAGTCGGCCGGGTCGATCTCGGCGTAGTCGGTGGTGAACGGCAGCACCGCCCACACCTTGCCGTCCACCGCGATGACCGCCGCCTTGGCGGTCAGGCCGCTGGTCGACACCTGGATGTCGCCCTCGAACGCCGGCGCGTGCGTGCCGACGCCGTCGGCGGTGAGCAGACCGTTGACCGAGGGCGGCAGTTCGTCGGTCTTCAGCGCGATGCGCACACCCTCGGTCTCGTCGAGCGCGGTCTTGGCCTCCGCCAACCGCTCCTCCGGGGTCAGCTCGTCCGTCGCGTCGTCGCCGCTGCAGCCGGCGAGCAGCACAGGGCCGACCAGCAGGGCGGTCGTGGCGAGGATCCTGCGCGCGCGGCTCACGGGAGCAGCTCGCCGACGGGACCGGCCACGGCCAGGATCGGCTGCGACGCGGGCGTGCCCGACCCGTCGCGCCGGCCGGTGGCGGGCGGCAGGTCGACGGGCGCACCGCTCGCGGCCGCCGCCCGGGCCGGCCCGTTGCCGGCCCACGCCAGGACGAGGGTGTCCTCCCCCTTGAGGAACCGGTGGCAGCGGACACCGCCTGTGCCGCGCCCCTTGCCGGGGTACTCCGACCAGGGCGTCACCTTCACCGCACCGGCCTCGGTGCCGGGCAGGGCCGACGACGACCCGGACGCGGTGACGACCACCGCGTCGTCGCTCGGCGTGAACGCGCCGAAGAACACCACCTGCTGCTTGGCCGTGAGCCGGACGCCCGCGATGCCGCCCCCGGAGCGACCCTGCGGGCGCACTCCGGGCGCGGGGAAGTGCAGCAGCTGCGCGTCACTGGTGATGAAGACCAGCTCCTCGTCGCCGGTGGACAGCGGCACCGCGCCGACGACCTCGTCGCCGTCGTTGAGCCGGATGACCTCCCAGGCTTCCTTGTTGGACAAGACCTCGGGATTGACCCGCTTGACGACACCGAGCTTGGTGCCGAGGGCGATCCCCGGCCCCTCCTCGGTCAGCGGCGCCAGCGCGAGCACCTTCTCGCCGGCGTCGAGCGACAGGAACTCGCTCAGGGGTGCGCCGCCCTGCAGATGCGGGGCGTTGGCGGTCGCCGGCAGGCTCGGCAGGTCGAGCACGTCGAGCCTCACCAGCCGGCCGAGGTTGGTCAGCGCGCCGACCTGGCCGCGAGCGGTGGTGCGTACGGCGGAGACCACGACGTCGTGCTTGGCCCGGCCGCCGCCCTCGCCCGGCGTCTCCACGTCGGTGGTGCGGGCCAGCAGCCCGCTCGACGACAGGTAGACGAAGCACGGGTCGTCGGCCACCTCGAGCGGCACCGCGGCCGACACCGACTGGCCGGCGGACTCCAGCAGCACGGTGCGCCGCGGCGTGCCGTAGGTCTTGGCGACCTCGGCGAGCTCGTCGGAGACGACCTTCCGGAGCTTGGCGTCGTCGGCGAGGATCTCGTCGAGCTCGGCGATCGTGCGCTCCAGCTCGGACTGCTCCTTCTCCAGCTCGATCTTGGAGAACTTCGTCAGCCGGCGCAGCGGCATGTCGAGGATGTAGTTGGCCTGGATCTCGGTCAGGTCGAACACGCTCATCAGCCGCTCGCGCGCCTGGTCGGCGTTGTCGCTGGAGCGGATCAGCTGGATGACCTCGTCGATGTCGAGGATCGCCAGCAACAGGCCCTCGACGAGGTGCAGCCGGTCGGCCGCCTTGCCGCGACGGAAGCGCGAGCGACGACGTACGACGTCGAAGCGGTGCTCGAGGTAGACCTCCAGCATCTCCTTGAGACCGAGCGTGCGCGGCTGCCCGTCCACGAGCGCGACCGCGTTGATCCCGAAGGAGTCCTCCATCGGGGTGTGCTTGTAGAGCTGCTCGAGCAGCGCCTCGGGGTGGAAGCCGTTCTTGACCTCGATGACCAGCCGCAGGCCCTTCTCGCGGTCGGTGAGGTCCTTGACGTCGGAGATGCCCTGCAGCTTCTTGGTCTGCACGAGCGTCTTGATCCGCTCGATGACCTTCTCGGTGCCCACGCCGTACGGCAGCTCGGTGACGACGATGCCCTTGCGCCGAGGGGTGACGTTCTCGACGCGGGCGGTGGCGCGCATGCGGAACGAGCCCTTGCCGGTCTCGTAGGCGTCGCGGATCCCGTCGAGCCCGACGATCTTGCCGCCGGTGGGCAGGTCGGGGCCGGGGATGAACCGCATCAGTGCGTCGAGATCGGCCTTGGGGTGGGTGATCAGGTGGCGCAGCGCCTGCACGACCTCGACGAGGTTGTGCGGGGCGATGTTGGTGGCCATGCCGACGGCGATGCCGGAGGCGCCGTTGACGACCAGGTTCGGGATCGCCGACGGCAGCACCGACGGCTCGAGCTCGCGGCTGTCGTAGTTGGGCTTGAAGTCGACGGTGTCCTCGTCGATCGACCCGGTCATGGCCAGCGCGGGGGACGCCATCCGGCACTCGGTGTATCGCATCGCGGCCGGCGGGTCGTCGGGCGAGCCGAAGTTGCCGTGGCCGTCGACCAGCGGGACGCGCAGCGACCAGGGCTGGACCATGCGGACCAGCGCGTCGTAGATGGCGCCGTCGCCGTGCGGGTGCAGCCGGCCCATGACCTCGCCGACGACGCGGGCGCTCTTGACGTGGCCGCGGTCGGGACGGAGGTTCATGTCCGCCATCGTGTAGAGGATGCGGCGCTGCACCGGCTTGAGGCCGTCGCGCGCGTCGGGCAGGGCACGGCTGTAGATGACCGAGTAGGCGTACTCCAGGAAGCTGGTGCGCATCTCGTCGCCGACGTCGATGTCGAGGATGTGCTCCTCGAAGTCGTCGGGCGGGAGAGCCGTCTTCTTCGAACCACGTGCCATGGCGCCATTCTCACCCGTGCCACCGACCGGTCCCGAGGGGGCACGCGGAGGGCAACCGATAGATTCCTCACGTGAGCGAGTCCACCGGGTACCCGCGGCACTGGGAGGCCGACGTCCTGCTGCGGGACGGGCAGGCCGCACACCTGCGGCCGATCCACCCGGAGGACCGGGATCTCCTGGTGGAGTTCTACGAGCAGGTCTCGGCGGAGTCGAAGTACCTCCGCTTCTTCGCGCCGATGCCGCACCTCTCCGAGCGGGACATCAAGCGGTTCACCGAGGTCGACCACCACGAGCGGGTGGCGTTCGTGCTCACGGTGGCGCAGAAGATCATCGCGGTCGGCCGGTTCGACACCATCCCGCACAAGGCGGGTGAGCCGAAGGTCGCCGAGGTCGCGTTCCTCGTGCAGGACGCCCATCAGGGCCGCGGCATCGCCCAGCTGCTCCTCGAGCACCTCGCGCAGGCCGGACGCGAGCGCGGCGTCGACATGTTCGAGGCAGAGGTGCTGCCCGAGAACCAGCGGATGATCCAGATCTTCCGCGAGGCCGGCTACCACGTCGCCGGTGGCTACGAGGACGGCGTGATGCGGCTGGTGTTCCCGATCGACGCCACCGACACCTCCGTCAGCGTGATGCAGGCCCGCGAGCACCGCGCCGAAGCCAGGTCGATCCAGAACTTCTTCAACGCCCGCAGCGTCGCCGTCATCGGCGCGTCCCGGCGGCAGGACACGATCGGCCAGACCCTCGTGCGCAACCTGGTCCTCGGCGACTACCAGGGCCGCGTGTACGTCGTGAACCCGGCCGCCAAGTCGGTCGCCGGCCTCCCGGCGTACCCCTCGGTCAGCGACATCCCCGACGAGGTCGACATCGCCATCGTCGCCGTACCGTCCGAGGCCGTGCCCGACGTCGTGCTCGACTGTGCCAACAAGGGCGTGCACGGGCTGGTGGTCGTGTCGTCCGGCTTCGCCGAGACCGGCGACGAGGGTCGCCAGCGGCAGCGCCGGCTGGTCGGACTCGCCCGCAGCTACGGCCTGCGGCTGATCGGGCCGAACTGCCTCGGCATCATCAACACCGCCGCGGAGTACTCCCTCAACGCCTCGCTCGCGCCCACCATGCCGCCGCGCGGCCGGGCCGGCTTCTTCTGCCAGTCCGGCGCGCTCGGTGTGGCGATCCTCGAGAAGGTCGGTCGCCGCGGGCTCGGCCTGTCGACGTTCGTCAGTGCCGGTAACCGCGCCGACGTGTCCGGCAACGACCTGCTCCAGTACTGGGAGGAGGACGACGCGACCGAGGTCGTGCTGCTGTACCTGGAGTCGATCGGCAACCCGCGCAAGTTCTCCCGCATCGCGCGCCGCGTCTCGCGCCGCAAGCCGGTGATCGCGGTGAAGTCCGGGCGCAGCACGCAGGGCGTGCCGATGGGCCACGCGGTCCGGTCGATGCAGGCGCCGCAGGCCGCGGTCGACGCGATGTTCCGGCAGGCCGGCGTGATCCAGGTCGACACCCTCGACGAGATGTTCGACGTCGCGCAGCTCGTCGCGCACCAGCCGCTGCCGCGTGGGCGCCGGGTCGCGGTCGTCGGCAACTCCGACGCGCTCGGGCTGCTCGCCGCCGACGCCGCGGCGTCCGTCGGGCTCGTCGCCCGCGAGCCCGTGGCCCTGGGCTCGGAAGCGACCGCGGAGGACTTCGAGGAGGCGCTCGACGCCGCCATCGACGACCCCGAGGTCGACTCGGTCGTTGCTGTGTTCATCCCGCCGCTGAACACCTCGGGCGCCGAGGTCGCGCACGTGCTGGCCGCCGTGGGGGAGCAGTCCGACAAGCCGCTGGTCTCGACCTTCCTCGGCGTCGAGGGCATCCCCGAGCTGCTGCGGGTGCCGGACGTCGCCGGCTCCACGGCCGGGCGCGGCTCGGTCCCGTCGTACCCCGCGGTGGAGGCGGCGGTCCGCGCGCTCGCCCGGGTGGTCGACTACGCCGAGTGGCGACGCAAGCCGGAGGGCGACCTGGTGACCCCTGACGAGGTCGACCTGCCGCGTGCCCGCAGCATCGTCAACCGCGCGCTGGCCGAGTCGCCGGAGGGTCGCGAGCTCACGTTCGCCGAGCTGCGCGAGCTGCTCGACGCCTACGGCATCGAGCTGTGGGACCGCCGCGAGGTGAAGACCGAGGACGAGGCGGTCGAGGCGGCGGAGGCGTTCGGGTACGACGTCGTCCTGAAGGCGACCGCCGAGCACCTGCGGCAGCGCCCCGACCTGGCCCACGTGTGGCGCAACATCGACACCGAGGCCGAGATGCGCGATGCGTGGCAGACCATGCACGAGCTGATCGACCATCCCGAGGCGGCCGGCTTCGTGGTGCAGAAGAACGCTGAGCCCGGCGTACCGGTGGCGATCGCCGGCATGGAGGACCCGCTGTTCGGCCCGGTCGTGTCGTTCGGCGTCTCCGGGCCCGCCACCGAGCTGCTCGGCGACCGGTCCTACCGGATCCCGCCGATGCACAGTGGCGAGGCGGCCGAGATGGTGCGCGAGATCAAGGCCGCGCCGCTGCTGTTCGGCTACCGCGGCAGCGAGAAGGTCGACGTGGTCAGTATCGAGCGCCTGCTGCTGCGCATCGCCCAGCTGAAGAACGACCTCCCGCAGGTGCGTGCCCTCGACCTCAACCTGATCCTCGCCGGCGCCGATGGCGCGACGGTGCTGAACGCGGTCGGCCGGGTCGAGCCGGTCTCCGACGCGCGGTCGGACTGGTTCGTGCGCAGGATGAGCGTGCCGGCGGGGGACACCCTGCACGGCTGATCGGCGAGGAGGCGGTGTGCGCAGGAGTGATCCCTGGGTGGACCGCGCCGCGACCCTCGCACGGCGGACGAAGCTGCTCCCGGCCGGCGTCGCGTTCGGGCTCGGGCTC
>NZ_CAMPGZ010000105.1 GCF_946885725.1 uncultured Nocardioides sp. | reverse complement strand
CTGTTGGTACCGAGGCATCAGTTGCGCACGTGCCCGTCGCTGCGCGACCTACCGCTGAGGGGTCAGTTATTCAGCCTCGTGGGCGGCGTGTCGGTGCACAACTGACCCCTCGGCCGACGTCCGCACGTGTTCTCGACGAGCACGCGTGGACGTCTGGACGAGTGGATGGCTGCCTCGGCGGGTCTCTGACCGCTGGGGCTGACCGTCGTGGTCAGTCCTCAGGCCCCGCTCGTGACCAGGTAGGCCAGCAGGTCCTGCCGAGTCACGACGCCGATCGGCTTGCCGTCCTCCTGCACCAGCAGCGCGTCGGCGCCCTCCAGGGCCGCGACGGCCTCCGACACCGACTCGCCGGCTCCGATGGACGGCAGCGCCTTCTCCATGTGCTCCTCGACGGGGTCGGTGAGCTTGGCGTGCCCGGAGAAGAGCGCGTCGAGCAGCGCGCGCTCGGACACCGACCCGGCGACCTCGGCGGCGACGATCGGCGGCTCCGCGCGGACGACGGGCATCTGCGAGACGCCGTACTCCTGCAGGATGTGCACCGCCTCGGCGATCGTCTCGTTGGGGTGGGTGTGCACGAGGGCGGGGATCTCGCCGCTCTTGCGGCGCAGCACGCTGCCGACGGTCTCCTCGCCGGACGCGGGGAGGAAGCCGTACTGGGCGAGCCACTCGTCGTTGAAGATCTTGGTGAGGTAGCCGCGGCCGGAGTCGGGCAGCAGCACCACGATCACCGCGTCCTTGCCCTCCGGGGTGCCCTTGAGCTCCTCGGCGAGCTGCGCGGCCGCCACCACCGCCATCCCGCACGAACCGCCGACGTGCAGCCCCTCCTCGCGCGCCAGACGGCGGGTCATCGCGAACGAGTCGCCGTCGGACACCTCGATGACGCGGTCGGCGATCTCGGGGTCGTACGTCGTGGGCCAGAAGTCCTCGCCGACGCCCTCGACGAGGTACGGCCGGCCGGTGCCGCCTGAGTACACCGAGCCGGCGGGGTCGGCGCCGACCACCTTGACGTTCGGGTTCTGCTCCTTCAGGTAGCGGCCGGTGCCGCTGATCGTGCCGCCCGTGCCCATGCCCGTCACGAAGTGCGTGATCCGGCCGTCGGTCTGCCGCCAGATCTCCGGACCGGTCGTCTCGTAGTGGGAGCGCGGGTTGTTGGGGTTGGAGTACTGGTCCGGCTTCCAGGCGCCCTCGATCTCGCGGACGAGCCGGTCGGAGACGTTGTAGTAGGAGTCCGGGTGCTCCGGCGGTACGGCGGTCGGGCAGACGACCACCTCGGCGCCGTACGCCCGCAGAACGTTGCGCTTGTCCTCGCTCACCTTGTCGGGGCAGACGAACACGCACTTGTAGCCCTTGGCCTGCGCCACGATGGCGAGTCCGACGCCGGTGTTGCCGGAGGTCGGCTCGACGATGGTGCCGCCGGGCTTGAGCGAGCCGTCCTGCTCGGCCGCCTCGACCATGCGCAGGGCGATGCGGTCCTTCACGGAGCCGCCGGGGTTGAGGTACTCGACCTTCGCGAGCACGAGAGGGGCGTCGTCGCCGGTAGGCACGACGTGCTGGAGCCTGACGAGCGGGGTGTTGCCCACCAGGTCGAGGAGCGAGTTCACGTAGTCCACGGGCGGAGTCTAGGCCCGGCTTTCTAAACTGGGCTTGTGGGGAAGGCTGCAGCAGCACGACGGCTGGCGGCCGCCGCGGCCTACGGGGGCGGCGGTCTCTCAGTGCTGGGTGCGTCCGTCTACGCCCTGCTCCGCGCCGAGGCGCTGCTCGCGCGTCGCACGATCGGGCTGCCGAACGGCGACCCGCCCGACGCCACCGGCTGGTACGGCCACGGCCGCCCCGGTCCGGCGTACAAGGTCGTGCTGCTCGGCGACTCGTCTGCGGCCGGGTACGGCGTGGACTCGGTGCAGGAGACGCCGGGGGCGCACCTCGCGTCGGGTCTCGCCGAGGCGGCGGACCGTCGCGTGTACCTCCGCTCCGTCGCCGTGGTCGGCGCGCAGAGCCGCGACCTCGACAAGCAGGTGACCGAGGCGCTCGAGGTCGAGCCCCACGTGGCGGTGATTCTCATCGGCGCCAACGACGTGACGCACACGCGGCCGCCGTCGGAGTCGGTGCGGCTGCTGTCCGAGGCGGTCCGCCGCTTCCGCGAGGCGGGCGTCGAGGTGGTTGTCGGCACCTGCCCGGACCTCGGCACCGTCGAGCCGATCGCGCCGCCGCTGCGCCAGCTGGCCCGGCTGCTGTCGCGCCGGCTCGCAGCCGGCCAGGCCATCGCGGTGGTGGAGGCCGGCGGCCGCACGGTGTCGCTGGGGTCGATCCTCGGTCCGGAGTTCGCGGCGACGCCCAAGGTGTTCTTCGGTCCCGACCGGTTCCACCCGTCCGCGGCCGGCTACTCGTCGCTGGCGTCGGTGCTGCTGCCGTCCGTGCTCGCGGCGCTCGGCGAGATCCCCGACGAGGAGCTCGTGCCGGAAGCCGCCCGCGGCGAGACCGTGCTGCCGATCGCCACCGCGGCGGTCGAGGCGGCCAAGGTGCCGGGCACCGAGCTCGGCGGCACCGAGGTCGCCGGCCAGAAGCGCGGCGCACTCGGTCGCTGGGTGCAGCTGCGGCACCGCCGCCGGCACGCCGAGGCCGACGCCGAGGTGCCCGCCGCGACCGAGGACGCCCAAGCGGCAGCCACGTCCTGATTCCCGCCAGACACGAAGAGAGCCCCGCGGCAATCGCCGCGGGGCTCTCCCCTGGGAGCTCTGTATGTATCCGGTGTTACTCCTGGCCGCGCAGGATCGCCAGGATCCGGAGCAGCTCGATGTAGATCCAGATGATCGTCACGGTGAGGCCGAACGCCGCCCGCCACGACTCGCGCTCCGGCAGGCCGGCCGCGATGCCGCGCTCGACGAAGTCGAAGTCGAGGATCAGCATCAGCACACCCAGACCGAGGCCGATGAAGCTCATCACCAGGCCGAGGCCGCCGAAGCCGTTGACACCGATGGCGTGGCCGAACAGGCCCAGCACGAAGTCGAACAGCGAGACCGCGACGAAGCCGAAGAGTGCCGCGATCGTCCACTTGCGGAACCTGTTGCTCACCTGGATGTTGAAGAACTTGTACGCCGCGAGCGTGCCGGCCACGGCTGCGAACGTGCCGAGCACCGCGCCGAAGACGAGCCCGTCGCCGACCATCGCCTCCAGCGACTTGCTGAACGCGCCGATGAACACACCCTCGACCGCGGCGTAGGCCAGCACGAGGCCCGGCGAGACGACCTTCTTGAACGAGTTGACCATCGCCAGCACGAAGCCGATCAGCGCGCCGGTGATGCTCAGGGTGTACAAACCCCGGAGGGCCGCCTCGTTGTCGATCGGGCCGGTCAGGAACCAGGTCGCGGCCGCGACGACGATGGTGGTGCCCAGCGTGATGCCGGTCTTCTGCACGACCGAGTCGATCGTCATCCGGCCGGTGTCGACCGGCGCCTGGGTGTACGGCGGCGGGGCGTCGAAGCCGCCGCGCGAGGAGTGCTGGGTGGCCGGCGGCGCGTCGTAGCTCGGGTAGGTCATGCCGCTCGCCCGGCCGTTGAAGCCTTCGCTGCGGGCGAACACGGGGTTGCTGCTGCGCATGGTGCGGTCTCCTCCTTGGAGGCCTGGGGTTGCTCCGGGCGGAACGTCCCGTCGGGGTACAGGTCCATCGTACGGACCTGACGTCTGGTCAACGATCCAGCGCGGGCAACTGTTCCATGAGAACTCCGAGGTCAGCGCACCCGGTCCGAGCACCGTCAGATCAGGAACTGCGCGACCAACCCGACCAGCGCGCAGACCGCCAGCGTCCGCAGCACGCTCCAGCGGAGCCGGAGCAGAAGCACCGCCGCCATCGCCGCCACGCCCAGGGCAACCGGGTCGAGCGTGGACAAGTCGGGCACCTCGACGGTCAGCGGCCCGAACGCGGCGCGGTGCGACTCGTCGAAGAGCGTGTGCGTCGCGAAGTAGACGCCCAGGTTGGCGATCACGCCGACCACGGCCGCGGTGATGCCGGTCATCGCGGCGGACAGCGCGGCGTTGCCGCGAAGGCGCTCGACGTACGGCGCCCCGAGGAAGATGAACAGGAAGCACGGCACGAACGTCACCCACGTCGTGAGCAGCGAGGCGACGACCCCGGCCGTCCACGGGTCGAGCGCGCCGGGGTCGCGGAACGCGCCGAGGAACGCGACGAACTGCACGACCATGATCAGCGGTCCGGGGGTCGTCTCCGCCAGCGCGAGTCCGCGCGCCATCTCGCCCGGGGCGAGCCAGCCGTAGACCTCGACCGCGCGCTGCGCGACGAAGGACAGCACGGCGTAGGCGCCCCCGAACGTGACGAGCGCCGTGCCGCTGAAGAACAGTCCCTGCTGGGCGTAGACGCTGTCGCCGCCGGCGAGCAGTCCGGCAACGGCGACGGGGAGCAGCCACAGCGGGATGCCGATCCCCAGCACCAGCGCTGCCCTCCGCCCGGTCGGCCGCGCGGCATGCAGGGCGTCGTCCGACACCAGCGGAGGCTCGTCGTCCGGGTCGGCGGACTCCTCCGGCATCGACACGACGTCCGGACGCCACCGGTGCACGACGGCCCCGACCAGCCCGGCGCCCAGCACCACCAGCGGGAACGGCACCTGGAATACGGCCAGCGCGAGGAAGGCGGCCACCGCGAGGGCGACCAGGAGTGGGTGGTGCAGCACGCGTCGGCCGATGCGCACGACCGCCTGCACGACGACCGCGACGACGGCGGGTGCCAGCCCCGCGAACAGCCCGGCGACGAAGGCGGTCTCGCCGAACCCGGCGTACAGCGCCGACAGCGCGAGCAGCGCGACCACGCCCGGCAGCACGAACAGCACGCCGGCGATGACGCCGCCGATCGCGCCGTTGAGCAGCCAGCCGACGTACACCGCGAGCTGCGTGGCCTCGGGACCGGGCAGCAGCATGCAGTAGTTGAGCGCGTGCAGGAAGCGGCGCTCACCGATCCAGCGGTGCTCGTCGACCAGGGTGCGGTGCATCACCGCGATCTGGCCGGCCGGTCCGCCGAAGGTCTGCAGCGAGATCAGGAACCACGCACGGGTGGAGACGCGCAGCGGGACGAGGTGACCGTCGCCGGAGACCCGAGAAAGTCCACTGATCACGTGGACAATCTAGCGGCGCTTCCTCCAGACGAGGAACGCGACACCGACCACCAGGACGGTCGCGACGGCGATGGCCGCGGGGCGCTTCTTGGCCTCGAGGTTCTGCTGGAGGTGGTCGACGGTCTGCGCGAGCTGCTCGCGGTTGCGCTCCACCTCGGCCTGCGCAGCGGCGATGGTGGGGTCGACGTCGGTACCAGTGGTGCTCATCGGCCGTGGCCTCCCTTGATGGTCTCGACGTCCTGCTTGACGCCCTCGACGGCACGTTCGGGTGCGGCGGGCGTCGCCTTCGACACCTTGCCCTTGCCGACGAGCGCGGCGATCCCGGCCGCGATGAACAGCACGACGGCTACGATCAGCGCCGCGGCCCACGCCGGCAGGACGAGCGCGAGCGTCAGGATGGCCGTGGTGATCAGCACCCCGAGCCCGAACAGGCCGAGGATGCCGGAGACCCCGAAGAGCCCGGCTCCCATGCCGGCGTTCTTGCCCTTCACCGCGAGCTCGGCCTTGGCCAGCTCGATCTCGCTGCGGACCAGGGCGCTGGTCTGCTCGGAGAGGTCGTGGACCAGGGCGCCCAGCGACTCCTTGTCGGCGGCGGACCTGTGGTCGGTCCCGTGCGGTGCGCTCATGACCTCCGGGTGCCCAGGGTTCCTGTGGGTAAACCCGCGGCCACTCCGGCCGCTAGTTTCGGGGGCATGGACGCTGCGCTCGGCCTGTCGCCCCTGACCCCGCTCGCCCAGCTCGACCGTGCCGCGGACTACCTCCCGGGCCGGGTCGCGTACCGGTTCGAGGGGACGTCGACGACTTACACCGAGTTCCGTGAGCAGGTACGCCGTGCCGCGGGGCTGCTGGCGCAGGAGGGGGTACGGCGGGGCGACCGGGTCGCGGTGCTGGCCCGCAACGTCCCGGTGGCGCTGCTCGCGCACTTCGCGGTGCCGTGGGCCGGCGGCGTGCTGGTCGCGCTGAACCATCGCCTCTCCGCCGGCGAGCTGCACGGGATCCTGGAGCACGCCGAGCCGCGGCTGCTCGTCGCCGAGGCGGGCCTCGCGGACCTGGCGGCCGAGGCGATCGACGGTCTCGACGTGCCGGTGCGGGCGGACCACGAGCTGCTGTCGGCCGCGCCGGACGCCGTACCGGAGCGGCACGGGGTGACCGACGAGCTCGACCTGATCACGCTCAACTACACCAGCGGCACGACCGGGTCGCCGAAGGGCGTGATGTACCGGCACCGAGGTGCGGCGCTCCAGTCGATCGCGATGGCCTACCACCTGCGCCTCGAGATGGACTCGGTCTACCTCTGGACGCTGCCGATGTTCCACTGCAACGGCTGGTCGTTCCCGTGGGCGGTCGCGGCGGCCGGCGCGACCTCGCTGTGCACTGACACCACCGATCCCGAGCGGCTCTGGCAGCTGATCGAGGAGGAGCGGGTCACCCACTTCTGCGCCGCGCCGACGCTGCTGACCTCGCTGCTCCACTCGACCGCTGCCAGGAAGGTCGAGCATCCGCTGACGGTCGCCACCGGCGGTGCGCCGCCGACTCCGGCGCTGATCCGGCGGGCCGAGCAGCTGGGGCTGCACGTCGTCCACCTCTACGGCCTGACCGAGACCTACGGCCCGTCGCTGATCTGCGACTGGCAGCCGGAGTGGGACGCGCTTCCGGAGGAGGAGCAGGCGGTCAAGCTGTCCCGGCAGGGCATCCCGAACGTCATCGGCGCGAAGGTGACCCTCGAACCGGTCCCCGGTGACGACGGCCGCGGCCTGTCGGAGCTCACCATCGAGGGCAACACGGTGATGGCCGGCTACTACCACGACGAGGCGGCGACGTCGGCCGCCACGGTCGGTGAGGACCGGTTCCGCACCGGGGACCTGGGCGTGCAGCACGACGACCGCTACTTCCAGCTCCAGGACCGCGCCAAGGACATCATCATCAGCGGCGGCGAGAACATCTCCTCGATCGAGGTGGAGCGCGTGCTCGCCGAGCACCCGGCGGTCAGCGAGTCGGCGGTCGTCGCCCGGCCGGACGAGAAGTGGGGCGAGGTGCCGGTCGCGTTCGTGACGCTGGCCGACGGCGCCGACGCGGTGACCGAGGACGAGCTGATCGAGTTCGTGAAGTCGCGGATCGCGCGCTACAAGGCGCCGCGCCACGTGGTCTTCGGTCCCCTGCCCAAGACCGCGACCGGGAAGATCCAGAAGTTCGCGCTGCGGAACATGACGTTTACGCAGTAGCCCGGTTCACGCAATCAGGCGATGCCTGTCGGCGGCCGTCCTCCTAGCGTGCGCGACGCAAGCCCCCGTGGCCCCCGTCGACAGGAGGTCGACATGTCCGGTCTCTCCCCCAGCCCTCGCCGTCGCTACGCCGTGCTCGGCGCGACGGCCGCCCTCACCGCCACCGTCGTCGTGGCGGGCAGCCAGGCGACCGCATCCGCTGCGGTCACCATGCGGTTCCGGTTCGAGCAGGTGAGCTTCAAGTTCGTCGACGTGCCACCGCTCGCCAAGGACGAGAGCTCGCCCCCCTCGGCCGGCGACTACTTCGTGCTGGCGAACAAGATGCTGCGGGGTGGCGAGCCCGTCGGCAGTCTGCACGCGACGTGCGTGTTCCCGACCAGGGCGAAGGACCCGGCTCGGGCCAAGCTGCTGTGCACCGGCGCGTACTCACTGCCAGGCGGCACCCTCGTCGGCGCCGCCGTGCTCGGCGCGACCGGAAATGTGAACAACATCGCGATCACCGGAGGCACCGGTCGGTTCGCCGGCATGAGCGGTACGGCGGTCGAGCACACCAACGAGGACGGGTCGGGACGGGTGGTCATCCGGGTCCAGTAGTCGTCCAGTGGTCCGGTGCCCCCGGTCAGACTCGAACTGACACTGAGAGGTGTTTAAGACCTCTGCCTCTGCCATTGGGCTACGGGGGCCGTACGGCTAGGGGTCAGTCTTCCAGCGTCCGGGCCAGCTCGGCCGCCCGGCCGAGCACGTCGTCGAGCATCGCCTCGGTGAGCTTGCCGGTGAAGGTGTTCTGCTGGCTCGGGTGGTAGCTGCCGAGAAGCACGACCTCGTGCCCGTCCGGGGCACCGAGTGCCGCCTCCGCGCCGTGCCCGAACCGCGGTTTCGGCCGGGGCACGGTCCAGCCGATCGCCCGGAACGTGCGCAGCGCGGCGTCCCAGCCGTAGGAGCCCAGGCAGACGACCGCACGCAGCCGGGTCGAGACCAGCGCGAGCTCGCGGTGCAGCCACGGTGCGCAGGTGTCGCGCTCCTCGACGGTCGGCTTGTTGTCGGGCGGCGCGCACCGGACGGTGGCGACCATGCGCGTGTTGATCAGCCGCTGGCCGTCGCCGGCGTGCAGCGAGGTCTCCTGCGCGGCCAGGCCGACGCGGTGCAGCGACGCGAACAGCCAGTCCCCCGACTTGTCGCCGGTGAAGATCCGGCCGGTCCGGTTGCCGCCGTTGGCCGCCGGTGCCAGCCCGAGGATGAGTACGGCGGGCTCGGGGTCGCCCCAGCCGGCGATCGGCCTGCCCCAGTAGGGCTCTGCGGCGAACGACGCCCGCTTCTGCACCGCGACGGCCTCGCGCCAGGCGACCAGCCGCGGGCACGCGCAGCACACCGAGATCGCGGCGGTGAGGTCGTCGAGCGGCGCGCCCTCGGCGATCCGTCGTACGTCGTCGGCGGAGCGCGCCACCGGCGTACCGGCGGAGGCAGGATCGTCGGGCCACCCGGTGCCGGGCGGGACCGGGCTGTCGAACAGCGCACCCGTCACCGGGTGCGGAAGTGGAACGGGCCGGACCATGGCCCCATCCTCCAGGGGTCCATGGCCCGGCCCGTTGTCCGGGGTGCAGCCGGTTACGACTGCGGGTAGGGCGTCGTCTGGTCCGGCCCGCCGCTGTGGCTGCCGACCTTCTCCTTCGCGGCCTGGGTGGCGTGCGAGGCGGTCTCCACGACCTTGTCCTTGACGTGCGGCGCCTGCTCCTTGATCACGTGGCCGGCCTCGTCGACCTTGGAGCGGACTCGCGGGTCCTTGGCGATCTTCTGAGCGCCGCTCTTGATCTGCTCGTAGCGCTCGCGCCCGGCGCGGGTGCCGAGGACATAGCCCACGGCGCCGGCCGCCAACAGGGGCAGCTTCTTCATCGTCGTCGCTCCTTGCTCGTCGTCGTCCTGTCATACAGGACTACCCGACCGGTCAAGAGGTCATGCGTGCGAAGTGACCAGGGACCACGCGATCCCGTCCAGGATGTCGGCGTCGGAGACGAGCAGATCGTCCGCCGGCGTGCGGCGCAGCACGCGGTCGAGCACGAGCGCCCCGGCACCGATCACGTCCGCACGGCCCTCGGGCACGTGGAGTGCGCGACGCTCGGCCACGGTCATGTGCAGCAACCGCTCGGTCAGCGCGTGCACCTCGTCGACGGGGAACGTCGCGTGGTGGATCCGGTCCCGGTCCCAGTGGTCGAGGCCGGCGAGGAGCGTGGCCACGGTGGTGACCGTGCCGGCGACGCCGATGACCGTGCCGGCCCGCTCCGGCTGTACGCCGTACGACGGGAGGGTGTCGAGCGCCTCGTCGATCGCGGCGACCGCGGCGACCACCTCGTCGTAGGTCGGCGGGTCGGACGGCATCAGCCGTTCGGTCAGCCGCACCGACCCGATGTCGAGCGAGCGCGCGGCGTCGACCGTGCCGTCGCCCAGCACGAGCTCGGTCGAGCCACCGCCGATGTCCACGACGAGGAACGGCCGTGGGTGGTCCGCCGCCTGCAGCGACCGGGTCGCGCCGTCGTACGACAGCGCCGCCTCCTCGTCACCGGACAGCACCTCGGGCTCGATCCCGAGCCGGTCGCGCACCGCCGCCCGGAACGCGTCGCCGTTGGACGCGTCGCGGGTCGCCGACGTGGCGCAGAAGCGCACCGCCTCGACGTCGTGGGCGGCCAGGATCTCGGCGTACTCGTCGACCGCGGCCAGCGTGCGCGCGACCGCCTCGTCGGCCAGCCGGCCCGTGCGGTCGACGTCCTGGCCCAACCGGACGATGCGCATCTCGCGGACCAGCTGGTGCTCGGTGCCGGTGGCGGGATCGAGGTCCGCGACGAGCAGCTTGATCGTGTTGGTGCCGCAGTCGATGGCACCGACGCGTTTCATACGCAGGGTCCTGGCTTCCAGTACTCCCCCAGCGCGTCGACGACCTCGTCCCCGAGCGGGTTGACGCCGCGGCCCATGCCGAGCGACTGGCCCGCGAGCACGTGCAGGCACTTCACGCGGTTCGGCATGCCGCCGGCCGAGACGCCGGCGATCTCCTCGACGTGGCCGATGGACTCGCGGTACTCGAGGTAGCGCTCGTGGGCCCGCCGGTACGCCGCTGCGAGCTCCGGGTCGTCCTGGAGCCGCTGCGTCATCTCGGCCATCAGGCCGGACGCCTCGAGCGTGCCGATGCGCGACGCGGCGCGCGGGCAGGTGAGGTAGAAGGTCGTCGGGAACGGCGTGCCGTCGTCGAGCCGGGGCTCGGTGGCGACGACGTCGGGGTTGCCGCACGGGCAGCGGTGCGCGACCGCGTGGATGGACCGCGCGGGTCGGCCGAGCTGCTCGCTGACCTTCTCGACGTCGGCGGGGTCGATCGGTGGGGTCATCGGTGCGCGGGCTGCTGGTTCGCCCGGATCCGGCGGATCGGCTGGGGCACGCCCTCGACGACCTCCGGGATGCCGCCGGCCGCGACGCTGTCCCAGGCGGTCTGCCACCACGGCGGCGGCTCCTCCTCGGTCTCCACTTCCACGTCGGGCAGGGAGTCCTCGTGGTCGAGCGCCTCGCCGTTCTCGTCGATGACCTGGAAGCCGATCTCGCCCGGCAGCACCCAGCCGAACCGCTCGCGCGCCTGGGCGCGCACGAAGGCCGGGTCCTCCCAGCGCTCCTTCTCGCGCTCCAGGGCTTTGATGTCGGCCTCGGACTGGGCGATCTGCGTCTCGAGGGCCTCGAGGTGCGCGCGCTGCTCGAGGTAGGCGCGCATGCTCGACGCGTAGGACACCGTCAGCACCGCCAGCACGAGCACGAGGATCGCCGCCCGCCCGGTGAACCGTGGCCGTGGCGGCGCCGTCGTGGCCGAGGCACCCCGCGCCGCGCCCCGGCCCGGCGTACGAGGCCCGGGGCGCTGCGGCCGGCTGGGGCCGCCGCGGGGTCGCGAGGACGCGCCGGGAGCCCCGGGGCGGTGTCCCCGGGACGTCGGGCGGCGGTCGGCCATGGTGCGCTGGCTCCTCGCGGTCTCTGGTGCTGCTCGGTCTGCTCGGTCTGCTCGGTCAGGCGGTGTAGCGCGGGAACGCGCCGCGTCCGGCGTACCGCGCGGCGTCGTCGAGCTCCTCCTCGATGCGGAGCAGCTGGTTGTACTTCGCGACCCGCTCGGACCGGGCCGGGGCGCCGGTCTTGATCTGGCCGCAGTTGGTGGCGACCGCGAGGTCGGCGATCGTGGTGTCCTCGGTCTCGCCGGAGCGGTGGCTCATCATGCAGCGGAAGTTGTTGCGGTGGGCGAGGTCGACGGAGTCGAGCGTCTCGGTGAGCGAGCCGATCTGGTTGACCTTGACGAGCAGCGCGTTGGCCGCGCCCTCGGCGATGCCGCGGCCGAGGCGCTCGACGTTGGTGACGAACAGGTCGTCGCCGACGAGCTGGAGCTTGTCGCCGAGCGCGGTCGTCATCGCCTTCCAGCCGTCCCAGTCCTCCTCGTTGAGGGGGTCCTCGATGGAGACGATCGGGTACGCCGCGGCGAGCTCGGTGTAGTAGGCGATCATCTCGTCGCTGGACTTGGTGGCGCCCTCGAACGTGTAGGAGCCGTCGTTCCAGAACTCCGTCGCCGCGACGTCGAGCGCGAAGACGATGTCCTGGCCGACCTTGAGCCCGGCCTTCTCGACCGCGGTGCTGATCAGATCGAGCGCCGCGCGGTTGTTCGCCAGGTCGGGGGCGAAGCCGCCCTCGTCGCCGAGGCCGGTGGCGAGGCCGTTCTCCTTCAGCACGCTCTTGAGCGCGTGGTAGACCTCGGCGCCCTGCTGCAGCGCCTCGCGGAACGTCGGCGCACCGATCGGCGCGACCATGAACTCCTGCACGTCGACGCCGGTGTCGGCGTGGGCGCCGCCGTTGAGGATGTTCATCATCGGCACCGGCAGCAGGTGCGCGTTGGGCCCGCCGACGTACCGGAAGAGCGGGAGGCCGGCGCTGTCCGCGGCGGCGCGCGCGACGGCGAGCGAGACGCCGAGGATCGCGTTGGCGCCGAGCTTGGCCTTGTTGGGCGTGCCGTCGAGGTCGAGCAGGCGCTGGTCGACGAGCCGCTGCTCGGAGGCGTCGAACCCGACGAGCTCGGGGCCGATCACGTCGAGCACGCCGTCGACGGCCTTGCCGACGCCCTTGCCGAGGTAGCGCTTGCCGCCGTCACGCAGCTCGACCGCCTCGAACGCGCCGGTCGACGCGCCGGACGGGACCGCGGCGCGGCCGATCGTGCCGTCGTCGAGGGCGACCTCGACCTCCACGGTGGGGTTGCCGCGCGAGTCGAGGATCTCGCGGGCGCCGACGGCTTCGATGCTGGCCACGGTTGTGCTCCTGAGGGGAAGACGGCAGTCGAACGGCCTCAGCCTAACGGCGTCGCGGGGTCTCGCCGCGACGGCTCGCCCCGTGGTCGGCGGCCGGCCGAACACACTGCCTGGCACACTCCGGCGGGTGACCGACGAGTACCTGAGCCGCCCCGCGACCTCCCGCTGGCACGACGGCGTCACCGTCGGCGAGCGGTACGACGCTGACGAGCTTCTCGCGCACCCGCTCGTGCCGCTCGAGGAGCTCCGGCTGGAGCCGCTGGCGCCGATGCTGGTCCCCGAGGAGCCGCGGTCCGGTGTGCTCGACCCCTCGGAGTGCTGGCACTGCCCGGAGCGCGGCCGCGACCGCTGGATCTGGACGGACGAGCACTGGCACGTGGTGGGGGCGTTCGACACCGGTCTGCCGTGGCTCGGCGGGCTGGCGCCGAACGCACACCTCCGGCTCGACGAGCTCGGGCCCGGCGAGCTGGCGACCCTCGGGACGGTGATCCAGCGTCTCGCCGACGCCGTACAGGGGCTGAAGGGGGTGGCGCGCACGCACTTCGCCCGCTGGGGAGACGGCAGCGCGCACTTCCACATGTCGTTCTCGGCGCGGCCGCTCGGGATGATGCAGGCGCGCGGCTGGATGCTCCAGCTGTGGGACGACGTGCTGCCGCGGACCGACGCCGAGCTGCTGGCCGAGCACAACCGGCAGGTGGCGGCGGCGCTGGCGGAGGGCGGCGGCGAGGCGCTGGTCTGACCAGACGAGCCCGCCCGGCTTTGTGAACGATCCATTGGTCGCGAACCGCACGCCGCAACGCCGGGATGTTGCGGTTGGGGACCAAACCGCAAGCGGCCCGGCGGTCAGACCTCCGCGGCCCGTACGGCGTCGGCCAGGCGTCGTACGGCGTCCCGCAGCTCCTGCTCCGGGTCGGCGCCGGCGGCGCGGGCCTCGACGACGAGCGCGAGCAGCCGGTCACCGAGCGAGTCGCCCGGCTGCGGGGTGACCCCGACGCGCGAGGCGCGGCCGACGACCTTGGCGGCCAGGTGCAGCGCGGGCAGCGCCGTGGGCACGCCCTCGAGCACCGAGCTGCGGCCCTTCTCGGACGCCTTGAGGGCCTCCCAGTTCTCCTCGACCTCCGCCGCGTCGGCGACGTCGAGACCGGCGAACACGTGCGGGTGCCGGTGCACGAGCTTGTCGACGATGCCGCCGGCGACGTCGTCGATGGTGAAGCCGCCGTCCTCGGGCGGAGACTCGGCGGCGATGCGCGCGTGGAAGTACACCTGCAGCAGCAGGTCGCCGAGCTCCTCACGCAGGTGCACGGAGTCGCCGGTCTCGATCGCCTCGAGCGTCTCGTAGGCCTCCTCGACCAGGTACGTCGCCAGCGACCGGTGGGTCTGCTCGCGGTCCCAAGGACAGTGCAGCCGAAG
>NZ_CAMPGZ010000104.1 GCF_946885725.1 uncultured Nocardioides sp. | reverse complement strand
GTCCCCGCCCGGGCCGGCTCGTGGGGGCCGCCGATGGTCAGCGCGACCACCAGCCCGCCGATCAGCGCGCCGAGGTGGAACGCGGCCGGGGCGCCGACGAGGGTGAGGACCGCCGTCGCCGCGGCGACGGCCGCCGCGAGCAGTCCCCAGCGCCTCATCGAGGGTCAGCCTATGTGGGACGGCTTCCCGTGATCCGGGACCCGGCTGTGGTGGGACGGCTCAGTGCCCGATCAGGCGATGATCAGCCTGATCGCGACGACGTACCCGAACAGCACGACGAGCGTCCGGAACACCGCCGGCGGCAGCCGCCGGCCGAGGTGCGCGCCGATCCAACCGCCGACGATCGACCCGACGGCGATCAGCGCGACGACCAGCCAGTCGAGCGGCGCGACGAAGACGAACACCGCGGTCGCGGCGACGTTGGCGGCCAGGATGGCGAGGTTCTTCAGCGCGTTGATGGTCTGCAGCGGTACGTCGAGACCGAGGGCGAGGAACCCGACGAGCATGACGCCCTGGCCGGCGCCGAAGTAGCCGCCGTACGCCCCGATCACCGACGAGACCGCGGTCAGCCGCGGCCCCATCGTCTCGCGGTCGGAGGCGATGACGACCCCGCGGCGCTCCGCCCGCCGGCGTACCGCGGCGGAGACGAACGGCTGGACGCCCACGAGTGTCGCGGCGAACAGCACCAGGTAGGGCACGACGGCCTCGAAGGCCCCGGGCGGGAACGCGAGCAGCAGCACCGCTCCGGCGAGCGAACCGAGGACGCTCGTGATCGCGACCCGGCGCACGAGGTGCGGGTAGCCGGCCATCTCGGAGCGGTAGCCCCACGTGCCGCTCAGGCCGCCCGGCACCAGGCCGACCGTGTTGCTGACGTTGGCCACCAGTGGGTTGACGCCCACGGCGAGCAGGATCGGGAAGCTCACCAGCGAGCCCGCGCCGATCGCGGTGACCACGATGCCGGCACCCAGCCCAGCGCCGATGACCGCGAGCATCCCGGGCAAGTCCACGACACGCACGGTAATGGTGTGTCGGCGGGCGCCGACGGGGGAACTATGTGACCGCTGTCACTCTCTCGGGAACAGGAGCCCCCGACATGTCCCCTGAATGGGTCGCCATCCTGGCCCTCATCGCCCTGTTCGTCGTCGGCACAGTGCTGCCGATCAACATGGGCGCGCTCGCCTTCGTCGCCGCCTGGCTCGTCGGCATGTACTCCCTGGGCCTCGACGAGAAGGAGATCATCGCCGGCATCAGCGGCGACCTGGTCCTCACGCTCGTCGGCGTCACCTACCTCTTCGCCATCGCCAAGAACAACGGCACCGTCGATCTCATCGTGCGCAAGGCCGTCCAGGCCGTCGGGGGACGCGTCGCACTGATCCCGTGGGTGATGTTCGCCGTCACCGCGGTGCTCACCGCCATCGGTGCGGCCAGCCCGGCCGCCTGCGCGATCATCGGCCCGATCGCGCTCGGCTTCGCCGGCCGCTACAAGATCAACCCGCTGCTGATGGGCATGCTCGTCGTGCACGGGGCCCAGGGCGGCGGCTTCTCGCCGATCAGCATCTACGGCGTCATCACCAACTCCGTCATGGCCGACAACGGCTATCCGGGCGGCGAGATCGCGCTGTTCCTCACCAGCCTGATCGTCAACCTGCTCATCGCGATCGTGCTGTTCGTCGTGCTCGGCGGCCGTGACCTGATGTCGCGGCGCATCGAGGTGGACGACGTCGGCGGCGCGGGTGAGTCCGGTGGCGGTACGCCGCCCACGGCCGGTCCCGGGGCGGCCCGCGCTGCGGGCGCCTCCGGCACCACCGTCACCGAGACCCGGACCGAGACCGCGCCCGGCAAGGTCACCGGGGACCAAATCTGCACGCTGCTGGCGTTCCTGGTCGTCGCCGTGCTGTCGCTGGCGTTCGACCGCAACATCGGGTTCACCGCGATCACCGCTGCCGTCGTACTCACCGCGCTGTTCCCGGCCAAGCAGAAGGGAGCGGTCTCCCAGGTCGCGTGGGCGACGGTGCTGCTCGTCGCCGGCGTCAGCACGTTCGCGACGATCCTCGAGACCGCGGGAGCGCCGGAGTACGTCGGCAACTGGGCGGCCGGCCTGGGTGCGGCGGTGCTGGGTGCGCTGATCCTCTGCTACGTCGGTGGCGTCGTCTCGGCGTTCGCGTCGTCGACCGCGCTGCTGCCGATCATCATCCCGATCGCGATCCCGCTGATCGAGAACGGTGGCATCAGCGCCATCGGGCTCGCTGCGGCGCTGGCGGTCTCGTCGACGATCGTCGACGTCAGCCCGTTCTCGACCAACGGCGCGCTGATGGTGGCCAACCGGCCGGACACGATCAGCGAGGAGAAGTTCTACCGGCAGATCCTCACCTACAGCGCGATCGTCGTCGCGGTCGGACCGCTGCTGGTCTGGCTCGCGGTGGTCGTGCCCGGCTGGGTCTGAGGCCTGTCGCAGGCGGAGGCGGGTACGGGCGGTCGGGTGAACGGCCGTGCCCGCCTCTTGCCGACCCGCGAGCCCTCCGACCCGGACGGGCTCGTGCTCGTCCTGCACGGCGGCGCCGCCCGACGCGAGTCGATGATGGTCAGCCCGACCCAGCTGTCCGTGCTGCGCATGGTCCCGGTCGCGCAACGGATCGCCCGCGCAGGTCGCGGCCGGCTCGCGGTGCACCGCCTGCTCAACAGCTCACGCGGCTGGGACACCGGGCACACCCCGGTCCAGGACGTCGACTGGGCGCTCGCCCGGTTGCATGAGCAGCACGGCGACCTGCCGCCGGTCGCGCTCGTCGGCCACTCCCTGGGAGGCCGGGCCGCCCTGCTCGCCGCCAACCGCCCCGAGGTGCGGTCGGTCGTCGCGCTGAACCCGTGGGTCTACCCCAGCGACGGCGACCTCGACGCGACCGGCCGGCGGGTGCTGATCGTGCACGGCACCGAGGACCGGATCGCCGTACCCGAGCGAGCGGAGGCCGCCGCGCGACGACTCGCGCGCACCGCGCGCGTCGGCTTCATCAGCGTCGAGGGTGCGCGCCACGCGATGCTGCGGGACGGGCCGCGGTTCGAGAGGTACGCCGCCGACTTCGTCAACGCCACGCTGCTCGGCACCCGTCCGCGCGGGCCCGTCGCCGAGGTACTCGACGGACGTGACCGCGTGGAGGTGTGAGGTCTACTCGCTGACCTCTTCCTCCCCGGCCGCCTCGGTGCCCGGCGCGCCGCCCTCGCCGGTCTCCGGCGGTCCCTCGGTGCGCGCCTCCTCCTCCGGCATCCGCGACATGATCGCGGCGATCTCGTCGCGGTCCGCCTTCGACGGCAGTCCCCAGCCCGGCTCGTAGCCGTAGACCTCGTCGAGCAGCCGCCCGTCGGCCAGGGTGTCGAGCAGCTCCACCGAGCCGGGCCCGATCAGCCCGGGGTGCTCGACGCCGCAGGTCTCCGACACCTTGAGCAGGTCGCGGCGCAACGTGCGCACGTAGTTGGCCACCCGCTCCGCCTTCGACTCCGGGTCCAGGCCGCGTGCCAGCCACGGGTTCTGCGTGGCGACCCCGGTCGGGCACTCGCCGGTGTGGCACTTCTGCGCCTGGATGCAGCCGACCGCCAGCATCGCCTCGCGCGCGACGTTGACCATGTCGGCGCCGAGCGCGAACGCGACGACGGCGTTGTCGGGCAGGCCGAGCTTGCCGGCCCCGATGAAGGTGACGTCCTCGTGCAGGCCGCGCTTCGCGAACTCGCCGTAGACCCGGGCGAAGCCGAGCCGGAACGGCAGCGACACGGCGTCGGTGAAGATCAGCGGCGACGCCCCGGTGCCGCCCTCGCCGCCGTCGACGGTCACGAAGTCGACGCCGCGGTCACCGCGGCTCATCAGGTCGGTCAGGTCGTGCCAGAAGTCCATGTCGCCGACAGCGGACTTGATGCCGACCGGCAGGCCGGTCTCGTCGGCGAGCAGCTCGACGAAGTCGAGCATCGAGTCCACGTCGTCGAACTCCGCGTGCCGCGACGGGCTCAGGCAGTCGACCCCCTCCGGCACGCCGCGCGTCTCGGCGATCTCACGCGAGACCTTCGCGGCCGGCAGCACGCCGCCGAGCCCGGGCTTGGCGCCCTGGCTGAGCTTGACTTCCAGGGCACGCACCGGCGCGCTCGCCACGAGGTCCTTCAGCTTCGCGAGGTCGAAGCGGCCGTCGGCGTCGCGGCAGCCGAAGTACGCCGTACCGATCTGGAAGACCAGGTCGCCGCCCTGGCGGTGGTACGGCGAGATCGCGCCCTCGCCGGTGTTGTGCAGGCAGCCGACGTCGGCCGCGCCGCGGTTGATCGCCTCGATGGCGCGGCCCGACAGCGAGCCGAAGCTCATCCCGGAGATGTTGACGACCGAGGCCGGCCGGAACGCGTGCCGACGACCGCGCGGACCGCCGAGGATCTTCGCCGACGGCAGCTGCGCCTCCTGCCCGACGACGCCGTGCGTCGGGTAGGCGCGGCCGAACGTGCGGTGGTGCACGATCACGTTGCCGTCGGTGTGCTCGAGGTCGTTGTCGGTGCCGAAGCCGAAGTAGTTGTTCTGCAGCTTCGACGAGGCGTAGACCCAGCGGCGCTGGTCGCGGCTGAACGGCCGCTCCTCGTCGTTCGACGCCACGATGTACTGACGCAGCTCGGGCCCGATCGTCTCGAGCCAGTAGCGTGCGTGGCCGAGCACCGGGAAGTTGCGCAGGATCGCGTGCTTGCGCTGCAGCAGGTCGTGGGCGGCGACGGCGCCGAGCGCGGCGAGTGGTGCGGTCTTCCAGAACGTCCGCATGCCGACGACGTACCCCCTCGCGTAGGGGCACACACGTGGAGGCTCAGCGGGGCGGTGGTGCCGTCGACCCGCGCACAGACATCGTCAGCGGCAGCAGCACCGACCGCGTCGGGCGCTCCGGCTCCTCGATCGACTCCAGCAGCATCCGCGCGGCCTCGACGCCGATCTGGTGGTGCGGGATCGACACCGAGGTCAGGGGCGGGCGCAGCTTGTCGAGGAACGGCATGTCGTTGAAGCCCACGACGCTGACGTCCTCAGGGCAGCGCAGCCCGCGCTCGTTGAACACGTCGTAGCAGCCGAGCGCGATCAGGTCGTTGCCGGCGACGACCGCGGTGAACTCCTGGCCTGAGTCGAGGAGCTTGCGCAGCGCCTTGGCGCCGGCCTCCTCGCGCCACTCGTCGCAGGCCATGACGAGGCCGGGGTCGTCGTCGAGGTCGAGGTCGCGTACGGCGTTGCGGAACGCGCGCATCCGCACGACACCGGTCGACGTGGTGACCGGCCCGGCGAGGTGCGCGATGCGCTTGTGGCCCAGCTCGGCGAGGTGCTCGACGGCCATCGTGACGCCGGCCGCGTCGTCGGGGGTGATCGACGGGACGTCGACGCCCTCGGTGCGCCGGTTGACCATCACCATCTTCACGCCCTCGCGGTGCAGCTGCTCGATGAGCGGATGCTCCAGCAGCGCGGTGGCGACGATCAGCCCCTCGACCTGCCGCGACCGGAGCAGCTCGATCTGGGTGCGCTCGCGCTGCGGGTCGTTGTCGGTGTTGACGATCAGGCCGCTGTATCCGGCCGGCTCGAGCACGTCCTCGATGCCGCGGACGATCGGCGGGAACAGCGGGTTGGTGAGGTCGGGGATGACCAGGCCGACCGTGCTCGACCGTTGCGTCTTGAGGCCGCGCGCGATCGGGTTGGGGCGGTAGCCGAGCTGCTCGGCGACCTTGATGACCCGGCGCGCGGTGTCGGCGTTGACCAGCCCGCGGGTCGCGGGGTTCAGCGCGCGGGACGCGGTCGCGGCGTGGACGCCGGCGGCCTCGGCCACGTCGCGCAGGGTCGGTGCTGACACAGGCCGCAGCCTAGACCTGTCGCCGTCCCGCGACCGCGGCGTCACGCGGCGGGGCGCTGCCAACGCAACCTCCCCCAGCTCGCCGCGACGCCCAACGGCACGCAGCACACGGCGCCGAGCAGGTAGATCAGCGAGTAGCGGCCGGTGTCCGCCAGACCCGAGACGAGGATCGCGCCGAGCGCGCTGCCCACGAACAGCGAGCCGGCGAACAGCGACACCACGTTGGCCCGCGCCCGCGGCAGCACCTCGGTCGCCCAGGTCTGCAGCGACGAGTGCATCGACGTCCAGGCCAGCCCGAGCAGCAGCGCCGCCGCGACGCCGCCCCAGATCGTCGGGGACACCGCGACCGCTCCGCACGCGGCCGCCGCGGCCGCTGCTCCGCCGCCGATCAGCCGCGAGGGGTGCCACCGCTGGGAGAGGCGGCCGACCAGCCGGGCGCAGTACCAGACCGACGCGCCGTAGACCGCGGCCACGGCGCCGGCCACCGCGGCGTCGGCGCCGGAGCTCTCGACGGCGGCCGGCAGCAGGGTCAGTGCGCCGAGCAGGATCATCCCCTCGGTGAACGCGAGCAGCAGCACGAACAGCGTCACCCGCGAGCGGGCGATGTCGACGAGCGGCTCCAGGATCGAGCGCTGCCCGCCCTCGATCTCCGGCTCGGGCAGACGGCGCAGCAGCACCGCCAGGACGAGCGCGGCCAGTGCCGTGATCACGAACGCCGCCCGCCAGGTCGTCCACTGCGCCAGTGCGCCGGCGCCGAGCGAGGCCACCGCGGTGCCGATCGCGACGCCCACCATCAGCCGGGCGATCTCGCGCTGACGGACCTTCATCGGCACGGTGTCGCCGAGGTAGATCAGCGCCGAGGGGTACGCCGCACCGAAGAACGCGCCGGTCAGGCCGCGCGTCACGCCGAGCATCAGCGGCGTCATCGCGAACGCCGACGTGAAGCCGAAGAGCCCGGCGAGCACCAGCGTCACCTGCATCGTGCGAACGCGGCCGAGCTGGTCGGAGACCGTCCCCCACACCGGCTGCATCAGTCCGTAGGTGAGGAAGTACGCCCCGGCCGCCTGCACCACCGACGCCAGCGACACGTCGAGGTCGAGCGCGATCGCCACCAGCAGCGGCGGCATCGCGTAGCGGTCCAGCGTGCTGACGACCGCGACCAGCTGGAGCAGCCGGATCGACGAGGGGGACCGCATCACGCCCCGGTCATCACGAGGCCGGGATCGTCGAGCGCCCGGTCGAGCAGGTCGCCGCCGTCGGGCGCGGGCGTCGGGAGGTAGCGCTTGCGCAGCTCGACCAGCGTGCGCAGCGCCTTGGCGTCGACGACCCCGTCGGGCACCAGCCCGTCGGCCGGGTCGCGCAGGCGGTCGACGTACCGCAGCGCCGCGTCGTCGTCGAGCCCCAGCCGGCGGGCCGCGGACTCGGCCGCCTCGTCGGTCAGGCCGCCGGCGACGATCGTCCGCGCGACGTCGAGCATCGCGTCGGAAGTGCGGCGGGCCAGGTCGAGGTGGGTGTCGCCGGCGATCGCCACCACGACGCCGAGGTACGGCGAGCACACGTCGGTCGCCCGGGCCAGCCGCACGCAGCCGGCGGCCTCGCCGGCGAGCTCGTTGCCCGCGTTGAGCATGGTCGCGTCGCACTCTCCGGCCAGCAGCGCCTGGAGCCGCTGCGGGGTCGAGCCGAGTGTGACCAGCTCGTAGTCGTCGCGGCCGACGCCCAGCGAGTCGGCCAAGGCGTAGAGGGCCAGCGCGAAGCCGGAGGTGGGCACGTCCACGCCGACCCGCGCGCCGCGGAGGTCGTCGACGCCCAGGCCCGGTCGCGCGTAGAGACCGAGCCCCATGCCGCGGTCGACCGCCGCGACCATCCGCACGTCGGCCAGCGTGCCGAGCGGGTTGGCCGGGTTGTAGCGGTAGGCGAGCACGTTGTCGGGGCTGGTCAGCGCGACCTGGATCTCGTCGTCGAGCAGCGAGCGGAACTGGCCGGGAGAGGACGTCACCGGCACCTCGCGCACCGCGACGCCGGCCGCGTCGAGGCGCCCGGTCGACGCGGCGAGGTCGAGCACGACGGAGGGCGTGAACGATGCGACGACGGCGGTGCGGTCCGGCATGGCGGCTCCTCGAGGCGGCGCGGCGACGGGGTCACCGTAGCGCAAGATGCAAGCGTTTGCAGCACCGGTTGCAGCCCCGCGATGGGCTTGACAGCGCGCCATTCGTGCGTGAGGCTGCACTCGTTTGCAGGACGTTGCAGGCGCGGTCGATGGACGGGAGGAGCAGGCGCATGGTGCAGGACCCGCTGGTGGCGTCGGCCGTGGCGCACTGGGGTCCGCGATTCACCGTCAACGGCGTGACCGTGGCCGACTTCGAGCGCGTCACCGCCGGCCTCGAGCACTGGGAGGACTGGTGCGCCGCCTGGTCGGCGGTCGCCGCCGAGCACGAGGCGCTCGGCCGCGAGGCGCTCGACGAGGGTCGCACCCGCTCGGCCGGCGAGCACCTGAGCCAGGCCGCGGTCTACTACCACTTCGCCAAGTTCGTCTTCGTCGTCGACCGCCACCAGATGCGCGCCGCGCACGAGAAGGCGGTCGCCTGCCTGAACGACGCCCTGCCCTACCTCGACCCGCCCGGCCGCCGTGTCGAGATCCCGTTCGAGGGCACACACCTCGCCGGTGTCCTCCGGCTCCCGAACGGCGTCGGCCGGCACCCGGTCGTGGTGCTGTTCTCCGGACTCGACTCCACCAAGGAGGAGCTGCGCTCCACCGAGCAGACCTTCCTGGTCCGTGGCCTCGCCACCCTGAGCATCGACGGTCCCGGGCAGGGTGAGGCGGAGTACGACGTACCGATCCGCGGCGACTGGTCCCCAGTCGCGGAAGCGGTCTGGGACTTCCTCGAGGACTGCGAGGGCGTGGACCGGGCGCGGCTCGGCACCTGGGGCGTGAGCCTCGGCGGCTACTACGCGCCGCGCGTAAGCGCGGCCCTGGGCGACCGGGTCAAGGCGTGCGTCTCGCTCGCCGGCCCGTTCAACTTCGGCGAGTGCTGGGAGGGCCTGCCCCAGCTGACCCGGGACACGTTCCGGGTGCGGTCCGGTGCCTCGGACGAGGCGACCGCGCGCGCGATCGCGCTGACCCTGGGCATCGCCGACGTGGCCGGTGACCTGGTCGCGCCGCTGCTCATCGTCTTCGGCCGGCGCGACCGGCTGTTCCCCTGGCAGCAGGCCGAGAAGCTGCGCGCCGCGGTGTCCGGTCCCGTCGAGATGCTGATGCTCGAGAACGGCAACCACGGCTGCGCCAACGTCGCCCCGTGGCACCGTCCGCGCACCGCCGACTGGCTCGCCCGGCACCTGCTCGGCCCCGCTTGACCAGGCTTGACACCGACCCCTACCGTGACGCTGGTACAAACGATTGCAAAGGTGGCCCATGACTGACACCGTCGCCACGACCGACCCCGCCGCCGAGCCCCGCCCAGAGGACAACAGGCGGGACAGCAGCGAGGACAGCACCGGGCCCCGCGTCGGCTGGATCGGCACCGGCCGGATGGGCGCTGCGATGGCCGCCCGGCTCGCCAGGGCCGGCACCGACCTCACCGTCTGGAACCGCACCCGCGCCAAGGCCGAGCCGCTCGCCGAGCTCGGCTGCACCGTCGCCGACACCATCGGCGACCTGCGCGACCTCGACGTCGTCTTCACGATGGTGTCCACACCCGCCGACCTGGAGCAGGTGCTGCTCGGCGAGGGCGGCCTGATCGCCGACCCCGACCACGTGCCCGGCGCCGTCGTCGACTGCTCGACGGTGTCGCCCGACTCCTCGGCCGCGATGCGCGAGGCGTGCGAGGCCCGCGGCGTCGACTTCCTCTCCGCGCCGGTCAGCGGCAACGGCAAGGTGGTCCGCGCCGGCCAGCTCACCCTGGTCGTCTCCGGGCCCGAGGAGACCTACCGCCGCTACGCGCCGCTGCTCGACCACATCGGCAAGTCGGTGACGTACGTCGGCGAGGGCGACGTCGCCCGGCTGGTGAAGATCTGCCACAACCTGATGCTCGGCGTGGTCACCCAGTCGCTCGCCGAGATCACCGTGCTCGCCGAGAAGGGCGGCGTACCGCGTCACGCCTTCCTCGAGTTCCTCAACAACTCGGTGATGGGCTCGGTGTTCACCCGCTACAAGACGCCGGCGTTCGTCAACCTCGACTACACCCCGACGTTCACGCCGATCCTGCTGCGCAAGGACTTCGACCTCGGCCTCGCGGCGGCGCGTCAGCTCGACGTACCGATGCCGGTCGCCGCCGTGACCGCGCAGCTGGTGCAGGCCAGTGTCGGCAGCGGCCGGGTCGACGAGGACTTCGCGATCCTGCTCGACCTGCAGGCCGCAGCGTCAGGCATCGAGCTGAAGCCGGAGAACGTCGAGGTCGACGACGGCCTCGGCGCCGCAGACGACGAGTCCAGGGAGGGTTGAGCCGTGACCGACGGGGGCCAGTCGCGCGGTCAGGCGCCGCTTCCCGCGCCGGGGCACATGGGGGTCGACTACGAGGAGCGTGTCGACTTCGCGCGGCTGCGTGACTATCGCATCGGGCGCGCCAAGTCGGCGCTGGAGAGCAGCGAGTGCGGGGCGTTCCTGCTCTTCGACTTCTACAACATCCGCTACACCACGCAGACGTGGATCGGCGGTGCCCTCGGCGACAAGATGATCCGCTACGCGCTGCTCGCGCGCGGCAAGGACCCGGTGCTGTGGGACTTCGGCTCGGCGGTGAAGCACCACAAGAAGTACTCCCGCTGGGTGCCCGACGAGAACTACCGCGCCGGCTTCCTCGGCTTCCGCGGCGCCGTCGCGCCGACCGTCGGCCTGATGGAGGACGCGGTCAAGGAGATCAAGGGGCTGCTTGTCGATGCCGGCGTCGCCGACATGCCGGTCGGCGTCGACATCGTGGAGCCGCCGTTCCTGTTCGAGATGGAGCGGCAGGGCCTGCGCGTCGTGGACGCCCAGCAGCTGATGCTCGACGCGCGCTGCATCAAGTCGCCCGACGAGATCATGCTGCTCAACCAGGCCGCGGCGATGGTCGACGGCGTCTACCAAGACATCGTCGAGACGCTGAAGCCCGGCGTACGCGAGAACCAGATCGTCGCGCTCGCCAACAAGCGGCTCTACGAGATGGGGTCGGACCAGGTCGAGGCGATCAACGCGATCTCCGGCGAGCGGTGCAACCCGCACCCGCACAACTTCACCGACCGGCTGATCCGGCCGGGCGACCAGGCGTTCTTCGACATCATCCACTCGTTCAACGGCTACCGGACCTGCTACTACCGCACGTTCTCCGTCGGCTCGGCGACGCAGCCGCAGCGCGACGCCTACAAGAAGGCGCGCGAGTGGATGGACCGCGGCCTCGACGGCATCAAGGCCGGCGTCGGCACCGACGAGGTCGCCGCGCTGCTGCCCAGGGCCGAGGAGTTCGGCTTCGGCAGCGAGATGGAGGCGTTCGGCCTCCAGTTCGCGCACGGTCTCGGGCTCGGGCTGCACGAGCGGCCGATCATCTCCCGGCTCAACTCCATGAAGGAGCCGGTCGAGCTGCAGGTCGGCATGGTGTTCGCGCTCGAGACCTACTGCCCCGCCAGCGACGGCTTCTCCGCCGCCCGGATCGAGGAGGAGGTCGTCGTCACCGAGGACGGCCCGAAGATCCTCACGCTGTTCCCGGCGCAGGACCTGGTCGTCGCGAACCCGTACTGACACCCGCCGGCTGGTCGAGCCTGTCGAGACCAGCCGAGCAGAAGGAGACACACGATGGGCGACTTCAGCCTCGACAAGATCAGCGACCTCTCCACCGACCTGTACGTCGGTGGCGCCTGGACGGCCGCGTCGGACGGCGGCCGCTTCGACGTGATCGACCCGGCGACCGGCAAGGTGCTCACCACCGTGGCCGACGGCTCGGTCGACGACGCGATCAAGGCCGTCGACGCCGCCGAGGCCGCGGCCGCCGGCTGGGCCGCGACGTCGCCGCGCGAGCGGTCGGAGATCCTCCGGCGCGCGTTCGAGCTGATGACCGGCCGCGCCGACGAGCTGGCTCACCTGATCTCGCTGGAGAACGGCAAGGCGCTGACCGACGCGCGCGGCGAGGTCGCCTACGCCGCGGAGTTCTTCCGCTGGTACGCCGAGGAGGCGGTGCGCGGCGCGGGCAGCGTGATGACCGCGCCGTCGGGCGCCAACAAGATCGTCGTGCTGCACCAGCCGGTCGGCATCTGCGTGCTCGTCACGCCGTGGAACTTCCCGGCTGCGATGGCCACCCGCAAGATCGGCCCGGCGCTCGCCGCCGGCTGCACGGTGATCCTGAAGCCGGCCAGCGACACCCCGCTCACCGCGCTGCTGATGGGGCAGATCCTCGCCGACGCGGGCGTTCCGGCCGGCGCGGTCAACGTGCTTCCCGCCCGGCGTTCGGGAGCCGTCGTGTCTGCGATGCTGCACGACCCGCGGGTGCGCAAGCTGTCGTTCACCGGCTCCACCGAGGTCGGCCGGATCCTGCTCAAGGAGGCCGCCGACCAGGTCGTGAACTGCTCGATGGAGCTCGGCGGCAACGCGCCGTTCCTGGTGTTCGCCGACGCCGACCTCGACGCCGCCGTCGACGGCGCGATGATCGCCAAGATGCGCAACGGCGGCGAGGCGTGCACGGCCGCGAACCGCTTCTACGTCGAGGCATCCGTGGCCGACGAGTTCAGCCGCCGCTTGGCCGAGCGGATGTCGGCGCTGCGGGTCGGGCCGGGCATCGACGACGACACCCAGGTCGGTCCGCTCGTCAACGAGGACGCGGTGACCAAGGTGCACGAGCTCGTGACGAGCACCGTCGACGCCGGCGGCCGCGTGGTCGTGGGCGGGACGCGTCCGGAGCGCGAGGGCTTCTACTACGAGCCGACCGTGCTGACCGACGTACCGCTGGGGGCGCCGATCCTGGGTGAGGAGATCTTCGGGCCGGTCGCGCCGATCGTCACGTTCACCGACGAGGCGGAGGCGGTGCGGATGGCCAACGACACCGAGTTCGGCCTGGTGTCCTACGTCTACACCGGCGACCTCGCGCGTGGCCTGCGGGTCAGCGAGGCGCTCGACTCCGGGATGGTCGGGCTCAATCGCGGCCTCGTCAGCGACCCGGCCGCGCCGTTCGGCGGCACCAAGCAGAGCGGCATCGGCCGCGAGGGCGGGCATGAAGGGATGCTCGACTACCTCGAGTCGAAGTACGTCGCCGTCAGCTGGTGACCTGAGGCCCGGCCGAGGGGGCCGGAAGACCCATCCGGCACGTGCCTCCGGGTCGGTGGAATGGACATGTCCGAAACCGACTCCGAAAGGCACATGTCATGAGATCCGCCCTCGACCGACTCGTCTCCTGGACGGGCCTCGCGCTCGTCGTCGTCCTGCTCGTCGCGGGCGGCCTGCTGACGTGGGCCAACGTGTTCGTCGGGAACCAGGTGGCCGACCAGCTGTCCGCGCAGGACATCGTGATGCCCGAGGGCGAGGCGCTCGCCAGCCTGCCGGAGGAGGACGCCGCCGCGCTGGAGGAGTTCGCCGGCAGCCCGCTCGACAGCGGACCCGAGGCCCGCGCGTACGCCGACCACTACATCCTCGCCCACATGAACGCGGCCTCCGACGGGCGCACCTACTCCGAGGTGAGCAGCGAGTACCTCGCGCTCAGCGACGAGGAGAAGGCGTCCGAGGAGGGCCAGGCTCTCGGCCAGCTGCGGCAGACCCTGTTCATGGGCAACACCCTGCGTGGCCTGCTGCTCTACGGCTTCGCGTTCGCGACCATCGGCACCATCGCCGGGTGGGCCGCGGTGGCGGCGTTCGTGGCGGCGGCGGTCCTGCTGGCGCTGGCCCTGATGGGCCTGCGGCACGCCCGCCTGGTCGCGGCGGCCGAGGCGGAGGGCCCCGCGGTCGCCGAGCCGGTCAGGGTGTGACGCGGACGGTCACCTCGCCGAGACCGGTGAAGGTGACCGCCCACAACCCCGCCGACAAAGGCACGGGCGGGACGACGGACCCGGTGATCACCACGTCACCGGCGGCCGTCGTCCCGCCCGTTTCTGCAAGCGTGTCCGCCATCGACGCGAGCACGCCCGCGACGTCGCCGGTGAGCGCCTCGGGTTCGTCGGTGCGGGCGACCTCGACGCCGTCGCGCTTCACCTCCGCGGAGAGGTTGCTGGTGATCCGCAGCTCCATCTCGGGCCCGAGCAGCACGTGCCGGTGGTAGATGTTTCCGGCGACGATCTCCTCGACGTCCTCGGGAGG
>NZ_CAMPGZ010000103.1 GCF_946885725.1 uncultured Nocardioides sp. | reverse complement strand
CGTGTGCCGGGATCGCTGCCATGGACCAATTGGATCAGTGCGCACCGACAGTTTTTCGGACGTCAGCCCGCAGCCGACTTTCCGTCGCAAGATCACGAGGTGAGTGCAGTCCGCCTGCCAGACTCACCGTCAGGTGAAGGCGAACGGGGACACGTGAAGGCGCTCATTGCGACCGTGCTGGTTGCGCTCTCATGCACCAGTTGTGGCAGTAGTCCTGCCCCCGCTGACGAGCCGTCCTCTTCGGTCACTCCAACGGAGGGAACGACGAGCGGAGCGGCCGGAACGCGTGTGGTCGTGACTGCCGCGAGCGAGGACGTGTGGGTTTCAACCGCTCCCCTGGGGGACGTCGGCATCGCTGCGTTGTCACGCGGTCGAACGGCTGCAGCGCTGTGCTTCGTGCCCGAGGCCAGCACCAACACCGGCGCTGTCGGCAGCGCCGTCCGGATCGAGCTGGACGGACAGGAGGGCTTCGTCGCAGTCGAGATCGTGGATCCGCAGAACCGGGGAGAAGCTCTCGTTCCTGGAGGAGTCTGCCGCGTCGCTGCGAGAGCGGCTGCCGAGTGCGGTCGACGAGACTAGAGCCAGCGCCTGTCGCCCACGACCAACGCAGTGCCGACGGAGCGGGTCGACCGGTTGCCGCGACGGCTCGCGGGCAAGGTCGTAAGGCTCGACGACGTACCCACGCGGTTTCCACTGTCTGTGGCGGGCATGCCTGAAGTGCGATTCGGCAGCCGGGTGTCCGGCGTGAGGCTCTCGTACCGCCCGCGCGAGACCCTCCACGACGGCACGGGTTGGTCCTCGGAGACCACCGCGCTCCTTCAGCACGACGGCACGTGGGCGCGCCTGAACCCGTCCAGGTTGGGAATCCCCGCGGACCTCTGGCCAGGAGCCGATCCGATCGGCGCAGGCTCACTGAATGTGCACGGCACTCGACTGGCGCTGCGAGCCGCCGAAGGACTTCTGGTCATCGACCTCAAGTCAGGTGCGTTCCGCCACCAGTTCGGGCAGCGCGGTTGGATCGGTGGCGTCAGGTGGCATCCCGACGGACGGCAGTTGACCGCTGACCGGCAACGCCGCGAGCCCGACGCGATCGTAGACGTGACGTCCGGTTCCGTGAGCGGAGCCGCCGTTCCCTTCCCCGCCCTGGGACTTCTTCCCTCCGGCGAGCAGGTGTCCGTCGTACGGCGCGGCGGCCACGACGTTGTGACAGGTCACGGCAAGAGCGGTACGGCGGTGATGGCGCAGGTGCCGGCCAGTCCGCTCATGGCCGGCCGCAGCTTCGAGTCGTGGTCCATCCGCGGGCTGATCGCCCACGGGAACCGGGAAACGGTGCGCAGCCGCCATGCGCTGCGCGTGGTGGACCTGGCCAATGGAGACGCTGTCGGGATCCTGACCTGGTCCCGCCGCAGCGGCACGTGGCTTCGGGTCCATGGCTGGTGGGACCGCGAGCGAGTGCTCATCTCGATGGACCGAAGCCTCGTGACGTGGAACCCGCGCAGCGGCGAGATGACCCGCGTCGCCGAGCTCCCTGTCTCCGACGTTCGGCGGGAGCACGCGGCGGTCGGCATCAGCTTCCCGCAGCGGTGAGGCCGTGAGGCAGCGGGTGGATCGGTTCGCCAGGCGACACCGAATCGTGTGGACACTGACCACTCTGGCCACCGCGAAAGCGTTTGGTGTGGCCGGGTTCTTCTCGCCCGTGCGCAGCGCCGTACGGACTCACGATCAGGGAAGCAGTCGTCAACCAGTGTTTCCGACGCGCTCGTGGATGACCGATTCGGCCCACTGCTTCATGCGCTCCTCGTACCCGTCGGCGGGGAACGTGCCGTCCACGGAGAGGTCCTCGATCGTGTACGCCGGGTGATGGGCGCGCGACGGGACAGGCCTCCGAGACGACGACATCTGCTGCTGACGGTTGAGGCGGACTCGCCCGCGCTCCCAGAGGCGAGCAGCAGGCAGACCGCCCTCCAGGAACGCCGTCACCAGCTCGAGGTGCGCGGCATCGACTCCGTGCGGAGCTTGCGACGGGTGCTGGAGCAGGTAGCACGCGACGTTGAGCCCGTGGAACTCTCCCCATGGCTGCAGTCGCTGGTGGTCCAGCGCCAACAAGGCCTGGAACATCTGCTCGCAGCTACCGAAGCGACCGGTCGCCCCACACTCTGGACAGGCGTCGACGATCGGGCCGGTCATCGGACGAACATAGCGACGCGCTCATGTCGGGCCGACCTCGAGCCGTCGCGACACTCGCTCGAGCGCATGGTGGGAGTCCTGGAGCAACATGTTGGCGCGAGTACGCCGTTGCAGGGCGTCGCGTCGCAGGGCCTGCACCCAGGCCGACGTACCGGCCAAAGGAAGCGAATCGGCGTGGACCATCGGCGTGAGGAGATCTCGCTCCAGTGCCGTGGCGGCCAGCAAGTGAGTGACGTCCTCGACGTGGTGCAGGATGCCGACGATCCGGCCGTCCCCATCCCGGAGCGGCAGGTTGACCGGAAGCCAGTTCTTCTCGACGAAGCCACCAGGTTCGGTGAGCACGTCATAGCGCTGGAGCCCCATCCGGTCCGCGTCGCCACGGGTGAGGGCCCGCTCGAAGGACTCGCCCAGACGTTCGACGCTGTGCGCCTCGGGTGTGGCCGGGTTGTCGGGGAACACGTCGAACATCGGCTCGCCGGCCATGTCATCGATGCCGTGATGGGTGGCAATCTCGTAAGCCGCGTTGGCCGCACGGATCCGCAGGTCCAGGTCGAGGAGCAGGTAGGGAGCCGCGCTGGCGCGGAACGCCACGCTGGCGGCGATGCCGCGGATCGCTGCGTCGGCAAGACTCATAAGCCGCCTTCCCTTGTCCGACCCACGATAGGTAGCCGATCCGCGACCGCCAAGGACGGGCGGAGGTGACCAGGGGGTGATCGAGATCAGAACGCTGTACGTCGTCGCACACCCCGAGGCCACGCACCATGTCGAACGGGTCGTCGGTGGTCAGTTCGACTCGGAGCTCACCGACCGCGAAAAGCGTCAGGCTTCCGCGATCGCGGACCGTCTGGCCGAGCTCGTTCCAGGCGACGTCGAGGTCGAGCTGTTCACCTCCGACCTTCGCCGTACGGTGCAGACCGCCGAGGCCATCGCGAGCAGGCTGGACCTTCAGCCGGTCCCGATGAGCGACCTGCGCGAGAAGTCGTACGGCGTCGCCGGAGGAAAGCCGCAGCAATGGCTCGACGAGCGCTTCAACCCGCCACCACCAGCGGGGGAGCGCATGCACCACGACGGAGGCATCGAGGTGCGGAGACCAAGGCCGAGCTCGCGCAACGCGCCTACCGCGCCGTCGCGCAGATCCTCGCGCGCGACTGCGCGCACCAGGTCGTCGTGACCCACGGAGGGACGCTCACGTTCGTCGTCTGCGCCTGGATCGGAATGCCGATCGAGTCGGCCGGCTACGCGTCGTTCCGATCGACGAGCGGCGGCATCACGGTGCTGCGGAGGACGACTACTTCCACAATCGGGCCGTGGAGACGCTCAACGACGTCTCCCACCTGCGAGGCCTCTGACAGCGACCGAGGGTCAGCGGCGGATCACCACGTCCGCGGCGCGCGCGCCCACGTGGTCAACGGTGCCCGGCGCGTCCAGCCCAGGCGCTCGTACAGCAACTGCCCCTGGGCCGACGCCACCAGCACGCCGGTCGTCGCCCCCTGGTCGACCGACCAGGCGGTGAGCGCCTGCATGACCCGGCTGCCCAGGCCTCGACGCTTGAAGGCGTCCTGCGTGCGGATCCGGTCGAAGACCGCGTAGCCGTCGGCGAGGCCGACCTGCCCTTCAGCGGCGTGCTCGCCGTCGACGTTGATCCGCGCGAACGCGCGCCGACCGTCCGCCTCGAGCGAAACCCCGTCGGGCAGCTCCGCATCCTGCGGGAGGGAGACAGTCATCAGGGCCTCGTCCTCGTCCTGCACCGGGACGCCCGGGTGTCCGACGTGCGGGCGCTCGCCGATGACCGTGGCCCACAGGTCGTCCGTCATGGCGACTTCCGCCAGCGCCGCCTGGAGCACCGACACAGAAGGCACGACCATCACCAGCTCGCGGCGCCGTGAACGGCTGTCCGGGCCGAGGTCGACGTCGACCACGTCGGTACGGCGAGTCAGCGTGGCACCGCGGCTGACCGCCCAGCCCTCGAGCCAGCGGTCGGCGAGGAAGTAGAGGTCGCTCACAGGTGCGGAGGCTCCACGACGACGGGCGCGCGGCGTGCGGTCTGCGCGAGCACGATCCCGGCCACCACGGCCAGGCAGCCCAGCGTGCCGACCAGACCGAGCGACTCGCGGAACCACAGCCAACCCAGGGCAGCGACTCCGACGGGCTCCAGCATCGCGATCATCGTGACAGTCGTGGCGCGCAGGTGGCGCAGCGCCACCAGCTCGACGGCGAACGGCACCAGCGTCCCGGGCAGCATCACCCACACCAGCAGCAGCCACACGGGCGCTGCGAACGCGTCGAGGCGGCCGAGCAGCGGCACCACGTCGTCGAGCAGGCCGGTGTCGAGCCCGGTCAGCGGGGAGACCAGGTTCATCGCGACCGCCGCGACCACGAACGCCCAGAGGATCACCCGCCACGGGTCGAGCAGGCCGACGCCGTGCTCGCCGATCAGGAAGTACGTCGCGAAGCACACCGCCGCACCGAAGCCGGCGGCGATGCCCACGACGTCGAACGCCAGGCCCTGCCAGATGCCGGTCGCCGCGGCGAGGCCGACGATCGCCAACGCGAGGCCGACCCACATCCGGCCGAGCACCTGCTCCTTCTGCACCACGCGCGCCCACACCGCGACGAGGATCGGTGCCTGGTACTCCAGCAGCAGCGCCATCCCGACCGGCAGCCGGTCGATCGCCACGAAGTACGTCCACTGCAGGCCCGCCACGCCGATGAGGCCGTGCACGAGCAGCAGCCACGCGAGCCGGCCGCGCGGCGGGCGCAGCGCGGTGCGGCGGAAGAACGCGGCGAACACCGCGAGCAGCACCGCCGTACCCGTGATCCGGATCGTCGTCAGCATCGCCGGGTCGACACCCGCCCGCAGCGCGACGCGGGAGACGCCCGCGTTGAGGATGAACAGGCAGGCGCCGAGCACCACGAGCCCGAAGCCCAGCGCCGGTCGGCGATGGGCGGTCGCCGAGGGCGCGGGCAGGGTCGTGGTCACCGGACCAGCGTAAGGGCTATCAACCCATGACGGTCCTGTCGTCTCAGGCGTTGCCCCAGCGCGTCAGGCGAACCGCGGCGTCACCGACAGCAGCACGTCGTTGCCGGCCGGCTCGCCGATCGACACCCGCGCGCCGTCGCCCGCGAACGGCCGCACCATCACGCCGGCCTCCTCGGCGGCCTGCGCGAACTCCAGCGTGCGGTCGCCGAGGGCGAGCCAGACGAAGTTGCCCTGCGCGTCGGGTACGTCGAAGCCCTGGTCGCGCAGCGCCGCCACCACGCGCTCGCGCTCGGCCACGATCCCGTCGACCCGCTCGAGCAGCTCGGCCTCGCGCTCCAGCGACGCGACGGCCGCGGCCTGGGCGACGCTCGAGACGCCGAACGGCAGCGCGCACGCGCGGATCGCCGCGGCGACGGGCGCCGGCGCGACGGCGTACCCGACGCGGAACCCGGCGAGCCCGTACGCCTTCGCGAACGTCCGCATCACCACCACGTTCTCGCGGTCGCGGTAGAGGTCGACGGCGTCCACCGGGTCGTCGATGCGCACGAACTCGCGGTAGGCCTCGTCGACGACGACCAGCACGTGCGGCGGCACCTTGGCGAGGAACTCCTCGAGCTCGCGCCGCGTCACCGCCGGCCCGGTCGGGTTGTTGGGCGTGCAGACGACGACGACCTTGGTGCGCTCGGTGATCGCGGCGGCCATCGCGTCGAGGTCGTGCCGCGCGTCGGCGGTCAGCGGCACGTGCACCGAGGTGGCACCGGTGACGGCGACCGCGATCGGGTATGCCTCGAACGACCGCCACGCGTAGACGACCTCGTCGCCGGCCTCGCAGAACGCCTGCAGCAGGTGGTACAGCACCGCCACCGACCCGGTCCCCGCCGCCAGGTGCTCGGTCGGCACGCCGAGTCGCTCGCTGAGTGCGGCGTACAGCCCGGTGCACCCCATGTCGGGGTAGCGGTTCATCCGCTGCACGGCCTCCATCGCCGCCTCCACCACGCCGGGCAGCGGGTCGTTGGGGTTCTCGTTGGAGGAGAGCTTGTACGTCGTCAGCCCGGGGCGCGGTGCCGGCGGCCTGCCGGGCACGTAGGCGGGGATGTTCGCGATGGCCGGTCGCACCACCGGGCCGTGGTCCTCGAGCGTGGTCATGGCGGTCACCCTAGCCGCGGCGTCTCCCGCACCGTGGGGAGGCCGATGGCACGTGTGGGCCATGCGGAAACCACCCGATCGCGCCATTCAGACCGCTGCGCCGGAACCCGACAGGGTGATCTATCGGCTAGATCCGGACATAGGCCTTTTCTCGGGCTACCTGCGCGTACGAAACTTCAGCGTCCGGTAGTCAGCTGGGGGCAGTAGGCACCGGACAGCGCTGCAAACGGCGCTCGCTCGGGGGGCGTCACGTCGGCCGGGGGGAGAACGCCGGGCGGCACTCACTTCGCCACCGTGGGGGGCCTCGGTGGTCGTGCGACCGCGCGTGCACGCACTGCCGGTGCGCGCGCGACCGCCCGGCACCAACCCTTCGGGGTGGCTGACCGAACGGATCCTTGGGGGGATCGTGGCCAGTCAGCCTTTCCGCCGCGCACGCACCGTCGCGCGGCCTTCCGCTCTCTCGGTCGCCGTGCGCGTCGTGCTGTCCGCAGCCATCGCGCTCGTGACGCTGCCGGTGCTGTGGCTCGCGCCCGCGTACGCCGCACCGAGCACGATCGTCGCCGACGGCGACCAGAACGGCCTGAGCAACGACTGGGAAGGGCACGCGTCCGCCCCCGGCCCGGGCTTCGCGATCATCCGCGACGGGATCAGCCCCAACGACTCGAGCGGGTTCGCCGGCGGCAACTCTGAGGACGGCTACGACGGGATCGGGAACGACAAGGGCTGGACCTTCGACTCCAAGGGCACGCCGTCAGGCAAGTCCGACATCGGCAACGTCCTGGTCGACAGTCACCGCGATGCCGCCAACCACCTGATCCTGGCGCTCGGCTGGGACCGCGGCGCCGGCACCGGCACCCAGAACTTCTGGGTCGAGCTGAACCAGGCCGCGCACAACCAGATCATGCCGCCGCGCACGAAGGGCGACGTGCGGATCAACATGGACATCAACGGAAGCTCCCTCCAGGAGTGCGAGAGCGCGCAGATCTGGACGGGCAGCCAGTGGGGCACGCCCCAGAACTGCGACTCCGTCAGCGACTTCGGCGTCAATGCGGCGCCGGTCCGCGACTACTTCCAGTCCGGGCACTCCTCCGGCAACCCGCGGATGCTCCCGACGAACCAGTTCTTCGAGCTCACCATCGACCTGACGGCTCTCGGCGCGACGTCCTGCCCGGTCAGTGGCTTCAGCACCTTCAACATGCGCACGCAGGAGGGCAACGAGGACGGCGAGAGCAGCCGCCTGAAGGACCTCGCTCAGGGACCGGTCGACATCCCGTCCGACTGCGGCGTGATCCAGATCGTCAAGAAGGACTTCGCCACCGGCGAGCGGGTGACGGTCCCCGGAACCAAGTTCGAGGTCTCGCCCAACCCGACGGCCGGCGCCCAGGACCAGACCGCCAAGGCCGTCGTCGACAACAACACGGCGGCCGCCGGTCTGCAGGACGCCGACCCGACGGTCGGCTCCATCAAGATCGTCAACGTCAAGCCGGGCGTCGACTACACGGTGCGAGAGATCGAGGCGCCGACGGGCTACCTCCTGCCCCCCGCCTGTGCCACCGACGCGGAGGACGCCGACGCCTGCACCAAGAAGACGCTGGGTCACGGTGAGACGGTCGTCTTCACGTTCAAGGACAAGCGCAAGTACGACGCTCCGGAGGTCACCAAGACCGCGGTGGCGACGTACGACGCGAAGTACACCTGGGACATCGAGAAGGCCCTCAAGAACCCGGACGGCACCTTCGGCGAGTCCGCCACCCAGAACGTGCCCGAGGGCACTGGCGCCACTTTCGACTACCAGGTGACGCTGACCGAGAAGGACCAGATCAAGTCCGGTTGGAAGGTCGCGGGTTCGGTCTCGGTGAAGAACCCGAACTCGCTGCCGATGGCCGTCACGCTCACCGACACGCTCAGCGACGGCACGGTCTGCACCTTCCCGGGCGTCCCTGACGTGTCGGGCGCCGAGGGGCTGCAGGTGAGCCTCGCGGCGGGTGTGACCACCGACTACGCCTATAACTGCTCGCCGGGTGCCAACCCGGCCGACGGCACCAACACCGCGAAGGTCGAGTGGAGCAAGGCCACCTACCCGCAGACGCAGGCCGACGTGGACGCGGCCAACCCGGGCACCGGCGCTGCCACGGGTCAGAAGACCTACAGCTACAAGGTCCAGACCGAGACCAACAAGACCGTCACCGTCACCGACACGCAGCACCAGTGGAACGGCGGCTGGACCAAGACCTGGGGCGAGGGCGCCAAGTCGGAGACCCGCTCCTACTCGAAGACCTTCACCGGTACGCCGGGCACCTGCACGACGTACGACAACACCGCCACGATCAAGGAGACCGGCCAGGACGCGACGGCCAAGGCCAACGTCTGCGTCGGCAAGGACCTCACGGTCACCAAGAACAGGATCGCGAGCCTGACCCGCACCTACGCCTTCGACATCGAGAAGAAGGCCGAGGACACCACGCTCGACGTCGACCCGGCGACCGGCAAGGCGACGGCGAACTACACGGTTACCGTCACCGACGGCCCCGCCACCGACTCCAACTGGGTGATGACGGGCGCCATCACGGTCGCGAACCCCAACAACTGGCAGGACGTGACGCTGACCGGCATCACGGATGCGTACAACGGTGACGCGGCGTCCTGCGAGGTCGACAAGGCCGGCGGGCTGGTGATTCCGAAGGGCGGCAGCAAGAGGTTCGACTACACCTGCACGTTCACCAGCAAGCCGAGCTACACCGGCACCAACGTCGCCACCGTGACGTGGAACAAGACCGCGGCGTCGACGCCGTCGGAGACCGCCAGTGGTAGCGCCGGCGTGGTCGAGGCGGACTGGATTGTCGCGGAGCTCGACAAGACCGTCGAGATCGTCGACGACAAGACGGTCCAAGGCGCGAGCCACTCGCTGGGCTTCGTCACCTGGAAGGGCGAGGGGACCAAGACCCCGTTCACCTACTCTCTTTCGCTGCAGGGCAAGCCCGGCCAGTGCGTCGACTACACCAACACCGCCACGGTCGTGGAGACCAAGGCGTCGGCGAGCGAGACCGTCACGGTCTGCGCGCCGGTGGGTGTCGAGGTGGAGAAGACCGCGGCCGGCACGTATGACCGCACGTACAAGTGGCGGATCGACAAGCAGGTCGACACCACCCGCGTCGACATCGACGGCGGCCAGCACACGTTCCACTACACGGTCACCGCGAGCCCGGACGGGTACGCCGACAGCGGCTGGACGATGGGCGGCACCATCACGGTCAAGAACCCCAACACGTTCAAGACCATGACCGTCGACATCACCGACGTCCCGAACGTCGGCGGCGGAGCGGTCTGCACCGTGACCAACGGTGAGGACGTCGAGATCGGCAAGGCTGCGCTCGTGAACGGCCAGGTCGTGCCGGCGACGGCGACCCGCCCCTACTCGTGCACCTTCACCTCGGAGCCGAGCTACCAGGGCGGCACCAACACGGCCGTCGCGACCTGGGACGGCGGCTCCGCCTCCTCGACGCCGGTGCCGGTGGACTTCACGGTGGGCAAGCAGACCCACAAGACGGTCACGGTCGTCGACGACCAGACCGTGAAAGACACGAGCACAGTCCTCGGCACCGCCACCTGGACCGCGGGGCCGAAGTCGTTCGAGTACTCGCTGACCAAGACCGGCGTCGCGGGGGAGTGCACGACGTACGACAACACCGCGACGATCGTCGAGACGAAGCAGACCGCCACCGCGTCGGCCACGCTCTGCGTGCAGAAGGCGCTCGAGGTCAGCAAGACCGTCGAGGCCGGCTACGAGCGCACCTACCTCTGGACGATCGCGAAGCAGGCCGACAAGACCTCCTTCGAGATCGCCGAGGGCGGGTCCGCCAAGGTGAGCTACACAGTGACGGCGGCCCCGAACGGGTACGTCGACGGCGGCTGGGCGATGACCGGCACGGTCACCGTCAAGAACCCCAACTCCGCCGGCCTCGGCTCGATCACGGCGGACATCGCCGACAGCAACACGGTCGGTGCCGACTGCCAGGTGATCGGCGGTGACGACGTCGAGATCCCCGCCGGGGCGACGGTGAACCTCGGTTACCGCTGCACCTTCCCCGAGGACGGTCCGTCGTCCTACGACGGCACCAACACAGCCACCGCGACCTGGACCGGAACCTCTGGTGGGGCGCGTACGGCGGTCGGCACTGCCGACGTCCACTTCGCGATGTCGAAGCAGATCAACGACAAGGTCACCGTGACCGACCTCTTCGACGACGCGACCGTTCCCGGTGGCGGGGTCGTCGAGAACCTCGGCACGGCCGACTGGTTCGCGGGTCAGAAGGAGTTCACCTACTCCCGTGACCTGGCCGGCGTCGCCGGGCAGTGCGTCGTCCACGACAACACCGCCACGATCGTCGAGACCCAGCAGAAGGCGAACGCGAAGGTCACGGTCTGCACCGAGGCCGCGCTGGAGCTCGACAAGTCCGTGACGGCGACGTACGAGCGCACCTACCACTGGAGCCTCGACAAGGCCGCGCGCCAGCTCGACGACGTCGAGGTCACCGACGGCAGCACGGGCACCTTCGACTACACCGTCGAGGTCACCCCGCAGCTGCCGGGCGACAGCGGTCACGACGACCACGACTTCGCGATGCACGGCACCATCACGGTGACCAACCCGAACGACTACGCGGGCGGGTCGATCACCGCCGACATCACCGACGTCCCGTCGGTCGGCGGCGGCGCGGAGTGCGAGGTCGAGGACGGGGAAGGCGTGGAGATCGCCCCGGGCGAGTCGGTGACGCTCGACTACGACTGCTCCTTCGACGCCCGGCCGAGCTACTCCGGCACCAACAAGGCGGTCGCGAGCTGGACAGGTCCCACGGGTGCGGCGCGCTCCGCGTCCTCCGACGCCGAGATCGTGACGTTCGCGCTCATCAACGAGATCGACAAGACGGTCACCGTCTACGACGACAAGACCGTCCCGGGCCGGAAGGTCACGCTCGGCGAGGCGACGTGGAGCCCGGCCGGCACGCCGACCAGGTTCACCTACGAGCTGCCGCTGACCGGCACGGAGGGGAGGTGCACCGACTTCACCAACACGGCCACCGTGCCGCTGGAGGGCAGTCCCGACCTGTCGGACGAGGCGACCGTGACGCTCTGCGTCGAGGGTGACGCGCTCCTGGCCAACGTCGTCGACGCCAGCTACGACCGCAGCTACGCCTGGTCGATCGCCAAGCAGGCCGACGGCACGCGTTTCGACGTCGACAACGACGGCCGCGCCACGGTCGGCTACACCGTGACCGCCATGCCCGGCGCGGCGACCGACTCGGGCTGGACGATGAACGGCGCGCTGACGGTCACCAACCCCAACGCGTACAAGTCGCTGACGGTCGACGTGGCGACGCTGACCGATCTGGGTGGCGGCGCGACCTGCGTCCTCACCCCCGGTCAGGACCTGACGGTGCCGGCGTCGAGCAGCCGGACCTACACCTACGGCTGCAGCTTCACCGAGCAGCCGGCGTACTCCGGGACCGGTACGACGAAGGTGACCTGGGACAAGGGCACGGTGTCGATCCCGTCACCGGTGGCCTTCGCCCTGGACCAGGAGACGAACAAGGTGGTCGACGTCGTCGACGACCAGACCGTCCCGGGCCGGAGCGTGGCGCTCGGTCGGGCCACCTGGAACGCCGAGGGCACGCCGACGCCGTTCAGCTACACGCTGGACCTGGCGGCGGGCACCAACGAGTGCGTCGACTACACCAACACGGCCACGGTCGTGCAGACCGGCGCGAGTGCGGACGCCACGGTGACGGTCTGCGGTCCGCAGATCCTGCCCGCGGAGGAGACCCGCCCGGAGCCCAAGCCGGAGCCGAAGCCGACGGCGCGGCCGCGGCCCCCGGCCGTCGTGGCCGGCCTCCCGGACACCGGGGGTCCGCGCGGCCTCCTGCTCTGGGCGGGAGCGGGCCTGGTGCTCGCCGGTGGCGCACTGATGATCGGCCGCGGCACGGCGTCGCGGAGGAAGCTCGGGTCCTGACCCATTCAGGAGAGGCGGCGGCGCGGTCCTGGGACCAGCGCCGCCGCCCGCCCCCGGCGTGCCCGCGGTGACCTGCCCCCGCAACCGCGGGCTCGCCGGGGTGGTCGGCCGTCGTACGGGACCGGATCCGGAAAACGAGTTGGGTACGTCAGGAGCAACAGGTAATCTGCGCCTTACAACCATGGCGTGTCCCGGGCCACCCACGTCCGGCGCGCCGCCTGCGCCTGACGAGGGGATCCCGCCCAGCAGATGACCGACGCCGCGACGACGCCTGCCCCCGACGCGCAAGCCGACCCCCACCGCCGCGACCAGCCACGCGCGAGGGTCCACTCGCTGTGGCGTCTGCGCCGCTACCTCCGGCCGCACATCCCGTCGCTGGCCATCATGCTCAGCACCGCGCTCGCCGGCGTCGGGCTGTCGATCGCGATCCCGCTGGTCACCAAGGCGCTGATCGACGGGCCGATCACCGACAAGGAGATCGGGCCGGTGCTCCCGCTCGGTCTGCTCGCCCTGGCGCTCGGCGTGGTCGAGGCGGCGCTGATCTTCTGGCGGCGCTGGGTGCAGTCCAACACCGTGCTCAACGTCGAGACCGCGATGCGGCACGACCTCTACGTCCGGCTCCAGCAGCTGCCGATGGCCTTCCACGGGCAGTGGCAGTCCGGCCAGCTGCTCTCCCGCGTGACGACCGACCTCAGCGCGATCCGCCGCTTCTTCGGCTTCGGGATGCTGTTCCTGGTCATCAACATCGTGCAGCTCGTGGTCGTCACCCTGGTGCTGCTGAAGATGTACTGGCCGCTCGGCCTCGTCGTGCTGCTCACCGCGGCGCCGATCATCGCGCTGTCGCACCGCTTCGAGCGCCGGTACGTCGTGATCTCCCGCCGCGTCCAGGACGAGCAGGGCGACCTCGCCACGCTCGCCGAGGAGGGCGCGGTCGGCATCCGCGTGATCCGCTCCTTCGGCCGCAGCGAGCACGTCTCGACGCAGTACGAACGCGCCGCCCAGCAGCTCTACGGCACCTCGATGGACAAGGTCCGGCTGGCCGCGAAGTTCTGGACCTTCCTGGAGGTGATCCCCAACGTCGCGGTGGTCATCGTGCTGCTCCTCGGCGCGTACGGCGTCGGTCAAGGCGACCTGACGCCGGGCACGCTGGTCGCGTTCATCACGCTGATGCTGTCGCTGGTCTGGCCGATCGCCGCCCTCGGCTACATCCTCGCGATGGCGCAGGAGGCGATGACCGCCGCCGCGCGCATCAACGAGATCTTCGACACCGAGCCCTCGATCGTGGGCGGCGGCCGTGTGCTCGACCGGCCGCGCGGCCACGTGCGCTTCGAGGGCGTCGGGTTCGCCTTCCCCGACGAACCCGGCCGGCCGGTCCTCCATGACGTGAACCTCGACATCGCCCCGGGCGAGACCGTCGCGGTCGTCGGTGCCACCGGCTCCGGCAAGACGACACTGACCGCGCTCGTCCCACGGCTGTACGACGTCACGGCCGGTCGCGTGACGATCGACGGCGTCGACGTACGCGAGCTCGAGCTCTCCGACCTGCGCCAGGTGGTCGCCACCGCGTTCGAGGAGCCGACGCTGTTCTCGATGTCCGCGCGGGAGAACCTCACTCTCGGCCGCTCCGACGCGACCGAGGAGGAGACCCTCGAGGCGATCGAGGTCGCCCAGGCCGGCTTCGTGCACGACCTGCCGTGGGGGCTCGATACCCGCATCGGTGAGCAGGGCATGTCGCTCTCCGGCGGTCAGCGCCAGCGGCTCGCGCTGGCCCGCGCCGTGCTCGCGCGGCCGAAGGTGCTCGTGCTCGACGACACCCTGTCCGCCCTCGATGTGCACACCGAGAAGCTCGTCGAGGACGCCCTGCGCCACGTGCTCGCCGAGGCGACCGGCCTGGTCGTCGCGCACCGCGCCTCGACCGTGCTGCTCGCCGACAAGGTGGCGCTGCTGCAGGACGGGACGATCACCCACGTCGGCCGGCACAGCGAGCTGCTCGCCACCGTCCCGGCCTACCGCGACCTGCTCGCGGCCGACTCCGAGACCGACGCCGAGCTCGAGGAGGTGTCGGCATGAG
>NZ_CAMPGZ010000102.1 GCF_946885725.1 uncultured Nocardioides sp. | reverse complement strand
CTCGAGCCGCTGCCGCACGCGGCGAGCGCGAGCATCGCGGCGGCGGTGCCGACGGCGGCGACGGTCCGCAGGAACCTGGAACGACGGGTCATGCTGCCTACCTTCTGTCTCGGGCGCGGCACACTCTTCGACCGCGACTTAGGTAAGGCTAACCTAATCAGGCCATGGACGTGACGGCTGGTCGGGGTGCGGACACCGGCACCACCAGCGGCCCGCCCGTGACCGGGTCCGGCACCACGACGCAGCTCAGCCCGAACGCCTCCTGCACGGTCGCCTGCGTGAGCACGTCGGCCGGCGCCCCCTCGGTGAGCACCCGTCCCCCGGCCATCACGACGAGGTGGTCGGCGTAGCGGGCGGCGAGGTTCAGGTCGTGCAGCACCATCACGATGGTCGTGCCGCGCTCCCGGTTGACCGACGCGAGCAGGTCGAGGACCTCGACCTGGTGCGCGACGTCGAGGTACGTCGTGGGCTCGTCGAGCAGCAGCACGTCGGTCTGCTGGGCCAGGGCCATCGCGATCCAGACGCGCTGCCGCTGGCCGCCCGAAAGCTCGTCCATCCTCCGGTCCGCGAGGTCGTGGGTGCCGGTCGCGGCCAGCGCCTGCGCGACCACCGCGGTGTCCTCGGCGGTCCAGCGCCGGAAGGCTCCCTGGTGCGGATACCTGCCGCGGCCGACGAGGTCGCCGACGGTGATGCCCTCGGGAGCGACCGGCTGCTGCGGGAGCAGGCCGACCTCGGCGGCGAGCCGCTTGGTGCCGATCGTGGCGATGTCCCGGTCGTCGAGCGTGACCCGGCCGGCGGTGGGCCGGAGCAGCCGGCCGAGCCCGCGCAGCAGCGTGGACTTGCCGCAGCCGTTCGCGCCTACCACAACGGTGACGGCACCGGTCGGCACGGTCAGGTCGATGCCGTGCACGACCTCGCGCTTGTCGTAGGCGAGGTGGACGTTCTCGGCGGTCAGGGTCATCGGATGCCTCCGGTGAGGGGCCTGGACGAGGTGAGGAGCCAGAGCAGGTAGCCTCCGCCGACCAGGCCGGTGACCAACCCGACGGGTACGTCGATGCCGGGAACCGAGTGCTGGGCGACGAAGTCGGACGCGGTGACGATCGTGACGCCGACCAGCGCCGTGGGGAGCAGCGCCACCCGGCCGTCGCCCACGAGCCGCCGGGCGATGGGCGCCGCCGCGAGCGCGACGAACGCCACGGGGCCGGCCGCCGCGGTGCCGGCCGCCGCGAGCGCCGTACCGAGGGCGAGGGCGGTGAGCCGGGTGCGTCCGGCGGGTACGCCGAGGGCGCCGGCCGCCTCGTCCCCGAGACCCAGCATGCGCAGCCGCGGCGACAGCAGCAGCGCGGCCGGGACGAGCACGGCGAGCGCGACCGCGAGGCGGGCGTCGCCCTCCCAGGTGGCGGCCGCAACCGAGCCGCTCAGCCAGACCAGCGCCTCCTGGGCGTTGCGCACGTCGCTGCGGGTGAGCAGGTAGCCGAGCACGCTGGTCGCGACGAACGCCAGCCCGATCCCGCACAGCACGAACCGGTGCCCGGACAGGCCGCCGCGCCACATCAGCAGCACGTTGGCGCCCACCACCACGGCCGCGCCGACGAGCGCGCCGACGGCGACGGCCGCTCCGCCGAGGCCGAGGACGAGCAGCGCGCCGACCGCGCCGACGCTCGCGCCCTGGGTGACGCCGATGATGTCTGGACTGGCGAGCGGGTTGTGCAGCACGCTCTGGAACAGCCCGCCGGCGAGGCCGAACGAGACCCCGACCAGCGCGCCGAGGACCAGCCGCGGCAGGCGGAACTCCACCAGCACCAGCGTCGAGGTCTCGTCGCCGCGGCCGACCAGCGTGGCGAGGACCTGGCCGAACGGGATGGGCAGGTCGCCGACGGACAGGTTCACGACGACGACGGCCAGCGTGACGACGACCAGGGCGGCGCCGACGACGAGGCTGCGGGTGCGGCGGCGTACGGCGACCCGCTGGAGCCGCTCGGTCGCATCCCGCTCCAGGGCCGGCAGCGTCATGCGCCGGCCGCCTTCGTGCCGCGCACCAGCGCGATCAGCACCGGCGCCCCGATCACCGCGACGACCAGGCCGGCCTCGATCTCCGACGGCCTGGCAACGAGCCGGCCGGCCACGTCCGCGACGAGGAGGACGACGGGGCCGAGCACGGCGGAGTACGGCAGCACCCACCGGTGGTCCGGGCCGACCACGGCGCGCGCGACGTGTGGAACCAACAGCCCGACGAACGCGATCGGTCCGGCCAGCGAGGTGGCGGCGCCGCAGAGCAGCACCACAGCAGCGAGCACCAGCAGCCGGCCGACGACGACGTTCTGGCCGAGGCCGCGGGCGAGGTCGTCCCCGAGGGCGACGGCGTTGAGGAACCGCATGGTCGGTACGGCGAGCACCAGGCCGAGCAGCACGAACGGCGCCAGCACCGCGATCGTCGACCACGGCCGGTTGACCAGGGAGCCGACCTGCCAGAAGCGGTACTGCGCCAGCACCCGCTCGTCGGTCAGCAGCACGACGGTGGTCGCGGAGGTCGCCACCGCGGCGAAGGCCGCACCGACGAGCGCGAGCTTCACCGGGGTGACGCCGCCCCAGCCGACCGAGGCCACGCCGTACACGACGAGGGCGGCGGCCGCGGCGCCGAGGAAGGCGAACCACACGAAGCCGCTCGCCGAGCCGACACCGAGCAAGGAGATCGCGCCCACCACCGCGAGCGAGGCGCCGGCGTTGATGCCGAGCAGGCCGGGGTCGGCGATCGGGTTCCGGGTGAGCCCCTGCATCAGCGCGCCGGCGACGCCGAGCGCGACGCCGGCGAGCAGCCCGACGACCGTGCGCGGCAACCGCAGGTCGCGCACGACGGCGTGGTCGTTGTCACCCGTGATCGGCGCGACCAGCGCGTCCCAGACCGTGCCGAGCGGGACGTCGCGGGCACCCCAGGCGAGGCTCAGCAGGCAGACCGCGGCAAGCACGCCGAGGAGCGCGAGCAGCCCCGCCATCCGGGTCGACGCGCGGCGCGCGGCCGGAGCGCTAGGGGGGTCGAGGGCGGCGTCGGCACCGGGCCCGGCGGGGCGGGTCGCGGCGGGTGCGGACACGGGACGATCCTCGGACGGTCGGCTGCTTACTTAGGACAGCCTAACCTGACTTGGCGATCAGCCCTGCTCGGCCCAGCGCAGGATCGCCGGCCGGCCCAGCCGGGTGACCCGTCGCGAGACCAGCACCGCGATGGCGGCCGCGACCGCGAACAGCGCGAGCCCGACGCCGAGCAGCACCGGGGTGTGGGTGGCGTAGAGCGGAGCCGGCTCGTACTCCCCCGCGTTGCCGAGGCTCAGCGCCGGCAGCACCAGCCGGACCGCCGCGAACGCCGAGCCGACGCCGAGGACGACGGCCAGACCGAGCATCACGACGTACTCCAGCACCGAGGCGCGCAGCAGCGTGCCGCTCGAGACGCCGACGACGCGCAGCGAGGCGACCTCGTAGGACCGCCACCGCGACTGCAGCACCGCCGACGCGAAGACGCCGAAGATCGCGAGCACCAGCGTTGCCACGCCCACGACGAGGAACAGCCGCAGGCCGAGGCTGAACGCGTCGTTGCGCAACGCGTCGAGCCTCTCGTCGAGGTCGCTGAGCGGGGTCAGCGGCACGCCGGCCGCGGCGACGTCGTCGAGCACCGCCTGCGGCGTACCCGGAGCGACCCACAGCTGCGGCAGGACCGAGGCGCCGTACGGCGGGTCGAACTCGACCAGCGACGTCTCCAGGTCGGCCATCGAGCCCTCGTTGCCCAGGCCGGGGAGGGCGTGCGCCCGGGTCACGACGCGCATCGGCGCGGCCGACCCGTTGAGCCCGGAGCCGACCACCACGGAGTCGTCGTAGCGGATCGCCGTCCCCGCGCCGATCCTCGCGGCGGCGGGCGTCTCGGTGTTCTCTGCGACGACCACCGGGAGCACGTCGGGGGCGGACGCCGGGGTGATCCGCGCGAACCCGGCGACCATCGTCGGCGCGTCGTCCTCGCCAGGCGGGAGCTGGCCGAGGTACACGTCGAGACGCAGGCCCTGCGGACCCGTCGTGAGCTCCACGGGCGGGTCGACCAGCGAGACCGGGAACGGACGGGCCGGCCGCCACGCGCCGTCGTCCGTCAGCCGCCAGTCGACCTCACGGCCGTCGACGCGCACGGACTCGATCGTCAGGTGGCCGTCGGCGTCGAGGACCGAGAGGCTGTCGCCGCTGAGGAAGATCTGCTCCAGGACACAGCCGTCCTCGCAGCCACGCAGCTTCGCGGCCATCTCCTGTACACCGCGCTCGTTGCGGAGTTCTCCCAGCTCGGTGTTGCGCTGCTCGCCGGTGCCGTCGACGTACTGCACCCACAGCACCGACGGTGTGCCGGTCGACGAGGTCAGCTCGACGTCCCGGACGGCGACGGTGATCTCCTCGCCCTCGAACGTGATCCGGTTGCGCGGCGGCCGCAGCTCCTCCTCGATCCGGCTCGCGTCGACGTCGGACCAGGACGGGTCCCAGGCCACGACCTTGCTGAAGCGCGTGGTGTCGACGAGCAGGCGGCGGGTCATGTCGTCGCCGGCGTTCTCGACCGCGGCGGCCGCGAGGTAGCGCCCGTCGGGGTCGACCTCGCGGGCCACGTGCAGGAGCCGGGCGGCCGACACCTCGGTCTGGAACGTGCGCGCGGCGCCGACCTCGGCCCGGGCGCGGCTGACCCGCCAGTCGTCGGAGACCGCGGTGGCGGAGACCGCGAACGCGATCACCGAGACCGCGAGCAGCAGCGGCACCATCAGGTTGGCCAGGTCGGTGCGGCGGGCGAGCCGGCGGGAGGCGAGGTACGACGGGGTCCCGTCGCGGTACGTCGTGCGGGTGAGCCAGCGGTTGCTCAGCTGCCGGAGCAGCCAGGCCCCGCCGACCGCGACGGCCAGCGCGATGAGCATCGGGGCCAGCAGCGCGAGCAGCTGGCTGGACTGGTCGGCAGAGGTCAGCAGCTGGGCCACGGCGGCGACGGCCACAGCGACGACCGCGGTGCGCATCACCAGCGCGCCGCGCGAGCTACCCCGCCGGGTGAGCGCGGAGGCGAGCGCGCGCGACAGCGGCTCGCGGATCACGTCGAGGGCGGCGAGCGCCGACGCGGCCATCGCCGACAGCGAGACCACGACGAGGGCGAGCCAGGCGGTGGCGTCGAGCTCGACCGGGATGCCGGGAGCGAACCAGGTCCGCGCGACCAGGTGGGCGATCAGCACAGCGGTGCCCAGCGCGAGCGGTGCCGCCACCAGCACGACCAGGAACGGCTCCCCCACCGCGAAGCCGAACACCTGCCGGCGCGAGTGCCCGCGCAGCTTGGCGAGGGCGACGTACGGCCGTCGCAGCGCCGCACCGGCCGACACCAGCGCGAAGAGCAGCAGCAGGGCCAGCACCACCAGCGGAGCCAGGGCGGCGAGCATCACGCGGGACAGCAGCGTGCGCTCGGCGCGGACCCCGTCGAAGAGCGTGTTCAGCTCGAGCTGCTCGACCTCGCCGCCGCTGCTGACCTCGAGCAGCTCGTCCTGGTAGGCCGTGGCGACCGCCTCGGCGTCGTCCATCGTGGCGAGGTCGACCGCACTCGTGTCGATCGGGCGGTCGACACCGCCGCGGAAGGTCTGCGACACCATCGAGCCCGGGTCGGTGAGCATGGCGGGCGCGGTGGGCGCGGTCGGCTGACCCTTCGCCGGTGGCGGGACGAGGTTCTCGATGCCGGTGAACCGTGAGAGGTCGAACCACGCCGGGGAGTCCGGATCGGGGACGGAGTAGGTGCCGACGACGTCGTACGTCTCGTTGCGCCGTCGCTCGGACTCGAAGAGCTGGGACTGGTCGCCGCCGCGGCGCACCCGCTGCAGGTAGGCGTCGGTGAATGTCAGCGTGATCGTGTCACCGGCCCCGACGCCCATCGTCCCGGCCATGACGTCCTGCACCAGCACCTCGCCCGGCGCCGCGGGGCAGCGGCCGTCGACGGTGGCGAGATCGCACATGCCGTCGCGCCAGTACAGCGGCACCTGGAAGGTCTTGTCGCCCCAGGGCATCGTCCCGCCGCGGTCGATCAGCCAGCGGGTCTCCTCGGGCCAGTACCGGTCGCGCTCCTCGCCCGCGAGCGTCGCCGACGCCTGGTCGACCAGGACCTGCGGGTCGGGCGGGGTGTAGCGGTCGGGCGACCCCTTCGGCGCCTCCTCGCTCGCGGGGAGCGAGAAGGCGAGCCCGGTCGTGTACGGCGCCCGTGCGTCGAGCCGGGTGTCGACGAGGTGCTCGCCCGAGGCGCGGCCGTACATCGGGCCGAGCACCGCTGCGGTGACCGCGACCCAGATGACCAGCAGCGCGGCCAGGTTGATGCCACGCCGGGACCACAGTCCCGCGAGGAGGATCTTCACGCGCGCTCCTCGTGCGTCGTACCGGGCTCGTCGACCGGGACGAGCAGGACGCCGGCGTCGGTGGGCTCGAAGCGCACCAGCATGCCGGCGGGGAACCGGTCGGCCAGGTCGTCGGGGATGTGCACGGTGCCGTCCTCGTCGACGACACCGAAGTCGAAGCCGTGCCGGCCCTCGGAGCCGATCCGGCCGTTGCGGATGGTGATGCTGCGCGGCATCTGCTGCGCGACCTCGGGGTCGTGCGTGACCAGCACGACGGTGGTGCCGAACTCGCGGTTGACCAGGTGGATCAGCTCGAGCATCGCGTCGCGGTCGTCGTGCGCGAGCTGCGACGTGGGCTCGTCGGCGAGCAGCAGGCCGGGGCCGGACGACACCGCGGCCGCGAACGCGATGCGCTGACGCTCGCCGCCGGACATCGCCGAGAGCGGGCGGCCGACGAGGTCGCCGAGCCCGAGCCGCTCGAGCAGCTCCTCCGCCGACGGCAGCCGGCGTCGTACGGCGGGCGGGACGGCGCGGCGGGCGAACTCGATGTTGTCCACGGCGCCGGCGTACGGCAGCAGGTTGCGCGTGGCGCCCTGCAGCAACGATGCCACCGTCCCGGAGCGAAGCCGCCCGAGCTCGGCTTCGCTGATCCGCGAGATGTCCTGGCCGTCGACGACGACCTTCCCCGCGGAGGGACGGAGCACTCCGCCGAACAGGCTGAGCAGCGTCGACTTGCCCGAGCCGGACGGCCCGAGCAGCGCGACCTGCTCGCCGGGGCGGATGTCGAGGTTCACCCCGCGCAGCGCGACCACGTCGTGGCCGCCGGCGGTGGTGTAGATCTGCACGACGTTCACGCAGCGCACGGCCACGCCGGTGCGCTGCGGCGCCGTCGGGGTGATGGTCACGAGCCGGGCCGCCGGTACAGGTCGTGCTCGTGGCCGGGCTCGGCGGAGGCCGGCGGGACATGAGCGGGTGCGCGCTCGACGCGGCCGTCGACGAGGTGCACCTCGTGGTCGCACATCGCGGCGACCTCGGGGTCGTGGGTGGCGACCACGACGACGGCGCCGCGGTTGGCCTCCTCGCGCAGCTCGGCCACGACCAGGTCGCGGTTGGTCTCGTCGAGCTCGCTGGTCGGCTCGTCGGCGAGGAGCACGTCGGGCTCGGGCGCGAGGGCGCGGGCGACCGCGACGCGCTGGGTCTGCCCACCGGACAGCTCGGAGATCAGCCGGTCGGCGAGGTCACCGACACCGACGCGCGCCAGTGCCGCGACCGCACGCTCGGCGGCCTGGCGGGGTGCGACGCGACGGGCGCGCAGCGCGATCGCGATGTTCTCCTCGGCGGTGAGAGACGGCACCAGCCCGTAGGTCTGCAGCACCAGCGCGGTGCCGGGCCGCGGCTCGCCGTGGCGCGTGCCGACCGGGCCGTCGTCGTACGACACCTCGCCGGTGTGCGGACGCACCAGCCCGCCCAGCACGCTCATCAGCGTGGTCTTGCCCGAACCGCTCGAGCCGGTCAGCGCCAGCATCCGTCCGGCGTACGCGGTGACGGAGACGTCCTCGAGGACGGCCCGACCGGGACCGAGCACCGTGATCTCGCTTGCCTTGAGCTCCGCCAACGCACTCCCCCTCCGGTCCGCCCCAGGTCCGCCCGGCAGCCTCCCGCCAGGACCGACTTATCGCAACACTCCTGGCGCTTGTAGCGCGCAAGTGTGGCTAAGTCGTGACCTCAGTTGATGACGCCCAGTTGATGACGCCCAGTTGATGACGCTCAGTTGATGACGCGAGGACCGCGCAGACCCGCCCGCTGCACGACGCGCTGGATCACCAGGTCTCGCTCGTAGGGCCTGCCGACGAACCGGATGTCGCGCAGCCCCTGCTCCTGCGCGGCGGACTCGAAGATGAAGTGGCCGTAGTTGAGCACCCGCCCGGTGAACGGCTTCTCGACCGTGATGTCGAGGATCCGGCCGAGCGGCATGGTGGCGAGCTTCTGCGAGAACACGCCGCGCACGCGGAACACCCGCATGTTGGTGATCACGAAGCGGTCCATGTGCTCGTAGATCGCGCGGTACGCCGCGTGCGCCCAGATGAGGAACGCCGCGATGAACGGGAACCAGGCGAGGTCCACCGGCGCGATGAGGAACAGGTAGAACACGAACATGCCGACGATGCCCTCGAGGACCGGGACGATGTAGACCACCCAGTGGTGCAGCACCTCGTCGACGATGACCTCCCCCTCGTCGCGCAGCAGGTGCTTGCGGATCTTGGGGTCGAAGGCTCCCCCCATGCCGGCCATGTGGCCCGTGCCTACAGGCTCTGGAAGATCTGGAGCAGGCCGTTGAACACCGCGGTGACCGCGTCCGCGACCCAGCGCACGCTGTCGGCCGCCGTACCCGGCGCGGTCGCGACCACGAACAGCACGAAGAGGATCGCGAGGATCGTGAGGACCTTCTTCATCGTGAGCTCCGTCCCGAGTGGCTGGTTGGGGGCATGCAGGTGGGCGCGATCCCCGGGCGCGGCAGACCTGCGGACCTTGTCTAGCAGAACCGCGCCGCGGCATGCAGGAGGCACGCGGCGGGTAGGTCTCCGGCATGACCGATCCGGACCAGTACGACCAGGCCACCGTCGACGCCGTCGGCAAGATCACCGAGGCCCTCGAGACGATCGAGCGCGCCCGCGGCCACCTCTACACCTTCCACCAGCTCACCGGCACCGCCGACTTCCAGCTCGGCGACGCGGTCGAGCAGCTCCGCGCGGCGGGGCACACCGAGCTCGCCGCCGAGATCGAGCGCGACATCGTGGGGCGCAACGTGATCCCCGGCCGGTGGACGTTCCAGATCATGGAGGAGTACGACGACACGTACTGGTCGGCGATCCGCGAGATCGAGCAGCGCGCCCGCGACACGCTCACCGGCGGGCTGCGGCACCTGCACGAGGCGCGGATGAAGGAGGACCGCCGCACGCCAGGCCGCGAGCACCACGAGAAGGGCCACGACAAGGCGTGAGCCTGGGGTAGCCGCCTGCCAGACTCGGCGGCGTGAGCGAGCGCCTCCCCGACCCGGCCCTGGTCGTGCTCGTCGGGGCGAGCGGGTCGGGCAAGTCGACGTGGGCGGAGGCGCGCTACCGCGCCGCCGAAGTCGTGTCCTCCGACGCGCTGCGCGGCGTCGTCGGCAGCGGCCGGCACGACCTGGACGCGTCGACCGAGGCGTTCGCACTGCTCGACCAGATCGTCGCCGGGCGGGTGCGCCGGGGCCTGACCACCGTCGTGGACACGCTCGGGCTCGACGAGGAACGGCGCCGCGGTTACCTCGACCTCGGTCGTCGGCACGGTCTGCCGACGGTCGTCGTCGCTTTCGACGTACCACCGGAGGTGTGTCGGCGACGCAACGCCACGCGCGACCGGCCGGTGCCGGCGCCGGTGCTCACGCAACAGGTCAAGACGGCGAAGGCGGTCGTCGACGCGCTCGAGGACGAGGGCTGGGACCACGTCGTGGTCGTGGCCGAGGAGGCTCCGCCTGCCGCGGTCCCGGCTGCCGCGCCCGCTTCGGTGGAGGCCGCGACGGGCTTCGGCGTGGTGCTGCAGGTGTCGCGGTTCCCGTGGGGCGAGGACCCGGCAGGTTGGCTGCGCGAGGTGGCGCTCGCCGCGGACGCGCACGGCTTCGCCGGACTCGCGCTGATGGACCACCTGATCCAGATCCCGCAGGTCGGCACGGCGTGGGAGCCGATCCCGGAACCGTGGGTGACGCTCGGGCTGCTCGCCGGCCTGGACACGCGGCTGCGGCTCGGCACGCTGGTCACGCCGGCGACGTTCCGGCCGCCGGGCATCACGGCCAAGGCCGCGGCGACGCTGGACGTGCTGTCGGGCGGCCGCACCTTCGTCGGTGTCGGCGCCGGATGGTGGGAGCGTGAGCATCGCGGGTTCGGCCTGCAGTTCCCGGCGGCTCGGGAGAGGCTCGACGCTCTCGAGACGGGCATCGAGACGATGCGGGCGCTGTGGGCGGCGGGCACGAAGGCGTACGACGGCGAGCGCGTGTCGCTGCCGGAGACGACGAGCTACCCGCGGCCGGTGCACGACATCCCGGTGGTCGTGGGTGGCGGCGGGGAGCGGCGCACGCTGCGGATCGCGGCGCGGCTCGGCGACGCATGCAACGTGCGGCTGACCGCCGATGACGCCGACCTCGACCGCAAGATCGAGGTGCTGCACCGGCACTGCGCCGACGTCGGGCGCGACCCGGCCGAGGTGGAGGTGACGGTGCTCGACGTGCCGGTCGTGGGGCGTGACCGCGACGACGCGTGGGAGCGGGTCGAGCGGCTGCGCGGCCGGACCGCGGCGTCGCCGTACGCCAGGGCGCACCACGCCGGCACGGCCGCCGACCACCGCGAGCGCTGGGCCCGGCTGGCCGAGCGCGGCGTCGGCACGGTGTTCGCAGCGCTGCCGGACCTCACCGGTCCCGAGGACGTGGAGCGGCTCGGCGCGGCGCTGCCCAACTAGCGGGTGGTCGAGCCTGTCGAGACCACTACACGGTCACTCGGTGTACGCCTCGAGCAACGAGTCCGCCGCCGCGTAGGGGTCGCTGTCCCCCGCGGCGACCTTCTCCGCGAGCGCGTCGAGCTCCGTCCGCTCGTGCACGTCGCCCCAGCGCTCCCGGAGCGCGGTGACCGCGATGGCCTCGATCTCGTCGCGTGCCCGGCGTACCCGTCGGCGGTCGAGCTCGCCAGACGACTCCATCCAGGCGCGGTGCGCGTCGATCTTCTCGACGACCTCGTCGACGCCCTGGCCGGTCTGCGCGACGGTCAGCACGATCGGCGGCTTCCAGTCGTCCTCGGTGCGCTCGGCGAGGGCGAGCATGTTGCGCAGCTCGCGGCGTACCGACTCGGCGCCGTCACGGTCGGCCTTGTTGACGACGTACACGTCGCCGATCTCGAGGATGCCGGCCTTCGCCGCCTGGATGCCGTCGCCCATGCCCGGCGCGAGCAGCACGAGCGTGGTGTCGGCGAGGCTCGCGATCTCGACCTCGCTCTGGCCCACGCCGACGGTCTCGACGAGCACGACGTCGCAGCCGGCGGCGTCGAGCACGCGTAGCGCCTGCGGCGTCGTCCAGGCGAGGCCGCCGAGGTGGCCGCGCGAGGCCATCGACCGGATGTAGACGTCCTTGTCGAGCGCGTGGTCCTGCATACGCACGCGGTCGCCGAGCAGGGCACCGCCGGAGAACGGCGACGACGGGTCGACCGCGAGCACGCCGACGCGCTTGCCGGTGGCGCGCAGCGCGGTCACCAGCGCGTTCGTCGAGGTCGACTTGCCGACGCCGGGCGAGCCGGTGATGCCGACGATCTGGGCGTTGCCGGTGTACGGCGCCAGGCCGGCCATCACCTCACGGAGCAGCGGCGAGGCGTCCTCGACGAGCGAGATCAGGCGCGCGACCGCCCGCGCCTCGCCGTTGCGTGCACGCTCGACGAGGTCGGGGACGGAGACCTGGCCGCGACGGCCTCGGGTCACGGAACGCGGATGACGAGGGCGTCGCCCTGGCCGCCGCCGCCGCACAGGGCGGCCGCGCCGACGCCGCCACCGCGGCGCTTGAGCTCGTGGGCGAGCGTCAGCACGATGCGGGCGCCGGACATGCCGAGCGGGTGGCCGAGCGCGATGGCGCCGCCGTTGACGTTGACCTTCTCCTCGTCGAGACCGAGCTCGCGGGCGGACTCGATGCCGACCGCGGCGAACGCCTCGTTGATCTCCACCAGGTCGAGGTCGGCGGGCTGCACGCCCTCCTTGGCGCAGGCCTTGGCGATCGCGTTGGCCGGCTGCATCTGCAGCGTCGAGTCGGGGCCGGCCACCTGGCCGTGCGCGCCGACCTCCGCGATCCAGGTGAGGCCGAGCTCCTCGGCCTTGGCCTTGCTCATCACGACGACAGCGCAGGCGCCGTCGGAGATCTGGGAGGCGGAGCCGGCGGTGATGGTGCCGTCCTTGGAGAACGCCGGACGCAGCTTGGCCAGGCTCTCCACCGTGGTGTCGCCGCGCACGCCCTCGTCCTGCGACACGACGATCGGGTCGCCCTTGCGCTGCGGGATCTCGACCGGGACGACCTCGTCGTCGAAGAGGCCGTTCTTCCAGGCCTCGGCCGCGCGCTGGTGGGAGCGGGCGGCGAACGCGTCCTGCTCCTCGCGGGTGAGCTTCTTGCCCGCGGCGTTGCAGCTCTCGGTCAGCGCGCCCATGGCCTGCTGGGTGGCCTGGTCGTAGAGAGCGTCGTAGGCCATCGCGTCGATCAGCGCCACGTCGCCGTACTTGTAGCCCTCGCGGGACTTCGGCAGCAGGTGCGGCGCGTTGGTCATCGACTCCATGCCGCCGGCCACGATGATGTCGTGCTCGCCGGCGCGGATGAGCTGGTCGGCCAGCGCGATCGCGTTGATGCCGGACAGGCAGACCTTGTTGATGGTGATCGACGGCATCGTCATCGGCAGACCGGCCGCGATGCCCGCCGTACGCGCCGGGTTCTGGCCCGCGCCGGCCAGGATGACCTGGCCCATGATCAGGTAGTCGACCTGGTCGCCGGACACGCCGGCCTTCTCCAGGGCGCCCTTGATCGCGACCCCGCCGAGCTCGGCGGCCGTCTTGTCCTTGAGCCCGCCGAGGAGGCGACCGATCGGCGTACGAGCGCCGGCGACGATGACGGATCCGGACATGACGACCTCCTGCGGGAGTCAGACGGTGTGGGGCGCCGGGACGGTAGCCGGGCCACTCGAGTCCGACGATACCCACGGGGACGACGGGCGCGGGAGGGGGCGACCCCCGCCACCCGTGAGGAACAAGTCACAGTCCCTCGCGGACTCACCGGCGCGTCCCCCACCATTCCTGCATGGCTGACACGACCGTGCCGATCCCGCAGCACCTCTTCGTCGCAATCGACCACGTCGGGGTCGCCGTACCCGACCTCGACGAGGCCATCGCGTTCTACCGCGACGCGTTCGGGATGGAGGTCGTGCACGAGGAGACCAACGAGGAGCAGGGCGTCCGCGAGGCGATGGTCGCCGTCGGCGACTCCGGTTCGTGCATCCAGCTGCTCGCGCCGCTGAACGAGACCTCCACGATCGCGAAGTTCCTCGACCGCAGTGGGCCTGGTCTCCAGCAGCTCGCCTACCGCGTGACGGACCTCGACCAGGTCTCTGCGGTCCTGCGGGACCGCGGCCTGCGGCTGCTTTACGACGAGCCGCGGCGCGGGACCGCCGGGAGCCGGATCAACTTCGTGCACCCCAAGGACGCCGGCGGGGTGCTGGTGGAGCTGGTCGAGCCGGCTGGCGGGCACTGACCGCCGACCACCCACCGCACCGCTGGCTGCGCAGAGGCTCACCGCTGCGAACACTCGTTCGAAAACTGTCGGTGGTCCTTGATCCAATAGGGACATGGCAGCGATCGAGACACCCGAGCAGCAGGCGGACTCCCCCGCCGCGGTGCTGACCGCTGTCCAGGCCGAGCAAGCGACTGCCCACCGAGCCGAAATCCGCATCCTCGAGCTCGCGGCGGACTGGGCGGCGATGCACGAGATCGACGAGCCGTCCTCTCCGTTGTTGTTCGAGCAGCCGGCCCGGTTCACCGGAAAGGGTGTCCCGGAGGTGGGCGAGTTCTGCGTGCCCGAGCTCGCCACCGTCCTGCACATCTCGACCGAGGCGGCCGGGTCGCTGATCGCAGAGGCGCTCGAGCTGGTCCACCGGCTGCCGCGGGTGTGGGCGCGGGTCAAGGCCGGCAAGCTCGCACCCTGGCGGGCCCGCCGCATCGCCGGGCGCACCATCTTCCTGGCGCCCGAGGGTGCCGAGTACGTCGACCGGCACGTCGCCCCGTTCGCCTACCGGGTCGGCATAGCCCAGCTCGACCGGCTCGTGGAAGAGGCCCTCGTCCGCTTCGACCCCGAGGCCGCCGAGCAGCAACGGCTCGCGGCCGCTGATGGCCGGCACGTCACCATCTACACCGCCCAGACCGACTTCAACGGCACCGCCCACGTCGACGCCGACCTGGATCTGGCCGACGCCCTCGACCTCGACGCCGCACTCGCCGACGGCGCGGCACGGCTCGCCGAGCTGGGCTGTGAGGACTCCCTCGACGCCCGCCGCGCCCACGCCCTCGGTGAGCTCGCCCGCGGCAGCGACCCGACCCTGCCGTTGCCGAGTCGCGAGGTC
>NZ_CAMPGZ010000101.1 GCF_946885725.1 uncultured Nocardioides sp. | reverse complement strand
CCGGCGGCGAGGGCGAGGGCGGCGACGCCGGCCAGGCTGCCCTTGATGAGCTTGCTGTTCATGAAATCCCCTTTGTCGAGCGGCGAAGCCGCAGTGTCGGATTCGTCAGCCCGGTTGCCCCCCGGAATCTAACGACGCACTGAACGTTCGCCGCTCGACGCGATCAGCTCATCGTCAAAGTTGATGAATCCCTTCCAGAGCGAGCCGTTCGCCCTCCCACCGCCGCCGCAGCCAGCGGTCGTGGCTGGCCACGACGACCGCGGCCGGGGTGTGCCGCAGCGCCTCCTCGAGCTCCTCGGCGAGCGCCAGGGAGATGTGGTTGGTCGGCTCGTCGAGCAGCAAGAGGTCCGGCGCCCGGGCGACGAGTACGGCGAGCGCGAGCCGACGGTGCTGGCCGAGGCTGAGCTCGCCGACCGGCCGGTGCAGGTCGCGTGGCGGGAGCAGGCCGAGCTCCGTCAGACGTGGTACGTCGGTGGAGTCGTCGTCGCGACCGGTGAGCCCGTCGTATACCTGGCGGGCGCTGAGGTCGGGACGGCGGAACGTCACGTGCTGGGGAAGGTAGCCGACCTGGCGCGCGGCCACGTCCACGCGGCCGGAGGACGGCGCCAGCACGCCGGCGAGCACCTTGAGCAGCGTCGACTTGCCGGAGCCGTTCGCGCCGGTGACGAGCAGGTGCTGGCCGCCGTCGACGTCGAGCCGCGGCACGTGAACGCGGTCGGCGACGACGAGGTCGCGCACCTGGACCACCCGGCCGGGACGCGCCGACGTGTCGGTGAGACCCGCGAAGGTGAGCTCGCGAGGCGGCTTCAGGATCCGGTCCTTCTCGATCGCCTCGATCCGCTGCTCGATGTCCCGGACGCGCCGACTGACGGTGCGTGCGACGTTCTCGCCCTTGGAGTGGTAGATGAACTTGTCGTTGTCCCGCGGCCCGCGGTTGTGCGCCACACGACGGGCGGTCGTCGACGCGGCGACCTTCAGAGCGTCGAGCTCGTCCTGCTGCTGCTCGAACGCCAGCTGCCAGCGTTCACGGGCCCGGCGCTTGTGCTCGAGATAGGCGGAGTAGCCGCCGCTGAAGCGGTTGCCGCCCTCGCCGTCGGTGCCGAAGTGGCTCGGGTCCAGGTCGACGATCTGGCCGCAGACCGCGTCGAGGAAGGCGCGGTCGTGGCTGGCGACCACGACCACGCCCGGCAGGCCGGTCAGGAACTTCTCGAGCAGCTCCACCGCGTCGTCGTCGAGGTGGTTGGTCGGCTCGTCGAGCAGCACGCTCGGCGGACGTCCCGCGACGAGCGCGGCCAGCGCGAGCCGCGACCGCTGGCCGCCGGACAGCCGGGACACCTCGGTCGCACGATCGACGGCACCCAGGCCGAGCCGGTCGGCCGCCTCGAGAGCGCGACGGTCGGCGTCCCAGACGTCGCGCAGCTCGCACCACTGCAGCAGGTCGGCGTACTCCTCGACGACCGCAGGGTCGTCGAGGCGCGCCGCGAGCTTCTCCAGGCGCGAGGCCGCGGCGTGCAGCGGGGTGAGAGCCCGGTCGAGCACGTCTCCCACGGTGCGGGCGTCGCCGAAGTCGGGCTCCTGCGGCAGATACGCCAGGTCCGGCGGGCGGATCACCGTGCCGGCGTCGGCGGGCTCGGCGCCGGCAAGCAACCGCAGCAGGGTCGACTTGCCGGCGCCGTTCTCACCCACCATCCCAAGGGGCAGACCCGGAGTGGCGACGAGGTCGACGCCGTCGAGGACGACGCGGTCGCCGTACGTCTTGGCGAGGTCGCGCGCCACGAGAGGGAGCGCGCGCGAGGACAGGGAAGGAGCAGTCATGAGCGAACCACCGGTGCGAGAGATGCGATCCCTCGCCGGGCACATTGGGCACACTGGGGCCGCGGACGCGAGGGAGGACGGGGTCAGCTCTTCATGGCCGGACCAGTGTGCGCGAGGGAAGCGCCCCGCACAACTGTTTTCATCGATTCTGGTGATGCCCGCCCGCTGCACCGCCCGAAGACTGACTGCGTGCACCTCCGTCGTCGACTTGCCGTTCTGCTCGCGCCCGCGGCGATCCTGCTCGCCGCGCCCGCCGCGCAGGCCACCGCCGGCATCGACGTCGACATCCCGGGCGGCGGGCTGCGGCTCGAGCGGCTCGCCCCCGGGTACGGCGGGTCGGCGGAGGTCCTCGTCAGCAACGGCTCGAGCCACGACGCCGACGTCACGCTCCGGGTCCAGGATCTCGCCGACGACGAGAACGGCTGCCTGCCCCAGGAGACCCGTGACGGCGACGTCACCTGCGACGACGCCGGCGGTGAGCTCTCGGCCTGGCTGCGCGTCTCGGTCGAGCACGACGGGTCGCTGCTCTGGCAGGGCCAGATGCGGGACCTCGCGGACGACGGCGCACTGGTCGCCGACTCCATGCCAGCCGGAAGCGAACTGCCGCTGACCGTGCGGGTCGAGCTACCAATCGAGGCCGGCAACGACACCATGACCGACCGCGTGGACTTCGCACTGCGCGTCGACGCCAGCGCCGACCTGGACTCGGACACCGAGGTGCTCGGCGTCGAGGCGACCGCCGACGGAGAGGGCGACGGGGACGCGGGCGTGGCCGGCGTCGAAGGGTTGCTGCCGTTCACCGGCAACGACGTGCGGCCCTGGGTCCCGCTCGTCGGTGCGTTCCTCGTCGGCGCCGGCGGCTACCTCGTCGTCTCCCGCCGGCGACGCGACCCCGCCTCGGCCTGAGCGCGCGACACTCGCCCCGCCGTTCCCCGGTCTCGGCGTGAGGCCCCACTAGCGTTTTCGATATGAGGTTGCGGTGGGTGCTGCTCGGGCTGCTCGTGACCGTTCTCCTCGTTCCTGCGCTCGCGCTCACCGCCGCGCGGCTCGTCCAGATCCCCGGCGGCACGTGGGTGCGGCTGGTGTCGTTCACGCCGTACGCGCTGCCGCTGTACGTCGTCGCCCTGCTGCTGCTCGTGATCGCGTGGGCCGTGGGGGAGGGGGCCTGGCAGCGGGTCGCGGTGACGCTGGCGGTCGTGTCCATCGGCGGAGCCGTGCTGCACGGGGTCCTGGTCGCCGGCACGTTCCTCGGCGGCACGGTCGCGGCTGATCGCGGCGATCCCATCCGGCTGATGACCGTCAACCTGATGCTCGGCCAGGCCTCCGCGGACGACGTCCTCGAGACGGCGCAGGCGCACGACATCGGCGTTCTGGTGATGCAGGAGGTCGACGCCGCCGCGCTGGACCGCCTGGACGAAGCCGGTCTGGCTGACGCGTTCCCGCACCGCGCCGGTGCGGCCGAGGACGGACCGACCGGCACCGTGGTCGTGTCCCGGCGGCCGATCACCGACGTGAAGCCGCTCGACACCGCGTTCGGCGGATGGAGCATGTCGATCGGTGACCTGACCCTGATGGCCGTTCACCCGCGTCCGCCGGTCGGTGACGCGTCCGGCTGGTCCGACGACCACCGGGTGGTCCGGCGTGCGGCGTACGACCGTCCCGGCCCCGCGGTCATCGTCGGCGACCTCAACGCCACCACCGACCACCGCGTCCTGCGCGAGCTCGCGGGCCGCGGCTGGACCGACGCGGCGACCCAGGCGGGCTCGGGTTGGCAGCCGACCTGGCCGGCCGACGGCGAGATGGAGGTCGCCGGCGTCCGGCTGCCGCCGCTCGTCGCCATCGACCACGTGCTCGTCAACGAGCACCTGCACGCGGTCGACACCGAGACCGTCGCTATCGAGGGCACCGACCACCGCGCGCTGGTGGCCATACTGTCCCGGTGACGCACCAATCTGACGGTCCTGAGCTGGCCTGGGCGCCCGACCAGGAGGACATCGCCTTCTACGACGTGTACGGCGATTGGGACCCGCTCACGCCGCCGCAGCTCGCCGAGCTGATGGACGGTTTCCCCGAGCCGTGGTGGCTGGTCGGCGGCCACTCGATCGAGACGTTCACGGGCGTACGGCGCTTCCACGAGGACATCGACCTCGTGGTGTTCGCCGACGCGGTCCCGGCGTTGCGCGCCCAGCTCGGGTCGACGTACCACCTCTGGGGCAACGACGGCGGCACCCTCCGCGTCATCGACGACGACCGGCCCGAGCCGATCGCGCCGCTGGCTCAGATCTGGATGCGCGAGAACGCCCGCGCGCCGTGGCGCGTCGACTGCATCCTCAACCCGAAGCGGGACGGCCGCTGGCAGTCGCGCCGGCACGCCGACCTCGTCGCCGACCTCGACGAGGTCACCTGGGTCGCGGCGGACGGCGTGCGCTACATGAACCCCGAGGTCTCCCTGCTGTTCAAGGCCAAGCAGAACCGGGAGAAGGACCGGGTCGACCTCGGCAACGCCTGGCCGCTGATGTCGACGGAGCAGCGCGCATGGCTGCGCGACCACGTCCGCCGCTACCACCCCGACCACCCCTGGCAGGAGCGGCTCGACCGTGGGTGAGCCGTGTCCGTGCGGCTCGGGCCGGGCGTACGTCGCCTGCTGCGGTCCGCTGCACGACGGCGAACCCGCGGCGACCGCCGAGGCGCTGATGCGGTCGCGCTACTCCGCCTACGTCCTGGGCCACACCGACCACGTCTTCCGCACCTGGCACCCGCGCACCCGTCCCGACGACGTCTCGTCGGACGGCACGACGTGGCTCGGTCTCGAGATCGTGCGCACCGAGGACGGCGAACCGGACGACGACACCGGCGTCGTGGAGTTCGTCGCCCGCTACCAAGGCCCGCGCGGTGCCCAGGAGCTGCACGAGGTCAGCCGGTTCGAGCGGCGCGGCGGACGGTGGGTGTACGTCGACGGGGACGTGTCGTGAGGCCGCCGACGCTCTCCACCGAACGCCTCGTGCTGCGCGGCTGGCGCGAGGAGGACCGCGCGCCGTTCGCCGAGATGAACGCCGACCCCGAGGTGATGGAGCACTTCCCGTCGACGATGACGCGCGAGCAGTCCGACGCCTTCGTCGACAAGATCGAGCGGCACTTCGCGGAGCGCGGCTACGGCCTGTGGGCCGTCGAGGCCGAGGGGGAGTTCCAGGGGTTCACCGGGCTGCAGGTGCCGTCCTGGCACGCGGTCTGGATGGACGAGCGCGAGCAGCCGGTCACCGAGGTCGGCTGGCGGCTGCGACGCAGCGCGTGGGGCCACGGCTGGGCGACGGAGGCGGCGCGCGAGTGCCTGCGGTTCGCGTTCGAGGAGCTCGGACGGCAGGAGATCGTGTCGTTCACGGTGGTCGGCAACACCCGCTCGCGCGCGGTCATGGAGCGGCTCGGCATGCGGCTGCTGACCTACTACGACCACCCGATCCCGGGCCGGCCGGCTCTGCCCTCGGTCTGCTACGTGGTCGACCGGGAGAGCGTCGTACCCTGGAAGGCGCTATGACCCAGCCCCGCCCGGCGCCCACGCAGCTGGTCTACCTCGATCACGCCGCCTCGACGCCCATCCGTCCCGAGGCCGCTGCCGCGATGACGGAGCAGCTCACCCACATCGGCAACCCCTCGTCTCTGCACGCCGCCGGCCGCGCTGCCCGCCGGGTCGTCGAGGAGTCCCGTGAGGCGATCGCGGCGGCGATCGGTGCGCGGCCGGGCGAGATCGTGTTCACCTCCGGCGGCACCGAGTCCGACAACCTCGCGCTCAAGGGCCTGTTCTGGGCGCGTCGTGCGGCCGACCCGCGCCGCACCCGCATCCTGTCCACGGCCGTCGAGCACCACGCCGTGCTCGACCCGCTGCACTGGCTGGCCGAGCACGAGAAGGCCGACGTCGAGCTGCTGCCGGTCGACGAGCTCGGCCGCCTCGACGTCGACGCTCTGCGAGAGGCGGTCGACCGCGACCCCGAGTCCGTCGCGTTGGTCTCGGTGATGTGGGCCAACAACGAGGTCGGCACCGTGCAGCCGATCTCCGCCGTCGTCGAGATCGCGCACGCCCACGACATCCCGGTGCACACCGACGCGGTCCAGGCAGTCGGCCAGGTGCCGGTCGACTTCGCGGCGAGCGGCGTCGACCTGCTCACCCTCACCGCGCACAAGGTCGGCGGCCCGTACGGCGTCGGCGCGCTCGTCGTACGGCGGGAGCTCGAGCTCACCCCGCAGCTGCACGGAGGCGGCCAGGAGCGCGACGTACGGTCCGGGACGATCGACACCCCGGCCATCGCCGGCTTCGCCGTCGCCGTCGAGCTGGCCGTGAAGCAGCAGCCGGAGCATGCCGAGCGGCTCTGCGCGCTGCGCAACGACCTCGTGCGGCGCGTGACCGAGGTGGTCCCCGACGCCGGCGTCAACGGCGACCCCGACTGCGCGCCCGACCACCGGCTGCCGGGCAACGCGCACCTGACGTTCCCGGGCTGCGAGGGAGACTCGCTGCTGATGCTGCTCGACGCCCGCGGCATCGCCTGCTCGACCGGGTCCGCCTGCTCCGCCGGCGTGCCCCAGCCCTCCCACGTGCTGCTCGCCATGGGCCACGACGTCGAGAAGGCGCGTTCCTCGCTGCGGTTCTCGCTCGGCCACACGTCCACCCAGGCCGACGTCGACGCGCTCGTCGAGGCCATCGGGCCGGTTGTCGAGCGCGCCCGGGCGGCCGGCGCCGCGTCCGGCATCGGCGGCGCCCGCAAGGTGGTGTGACCCGGCATGACCCCCTACCACTTGGCCTGCTGCGCGACCACGGACGGGCACCCGGCGGCGTTGTCGTCGGGGCACGATGCTCCGCATCGCACGCCCTCCTCCGCCTTGCCGGGCACTCCGCCCGCGGCCGCTCGCGACGGCCAGCGGCAGGGGGGCATGCCGTGAAGCTACTCGCCGCCATGTCCGGTGGCGTCGACTCGGCCGTGGCCGCGGCGCGCGCCGCGGAGGCCGGGCACGACGTGACCGGCATCCACCTCGCCCTCTCGCGCAACCCGAAGTCCTACCGCACCGGCGCCCGCGGCTGCTGCACGATCGAGGACTCCAACGACGCCCGCCGGGCCGCCGACGTCATCGGCATCCCGTTCTACGTCTGGGACTTCAGCGACCGGTTCCACGAGGACGTGGTCGAGGACTTCATGGCGGAGTACACCGCCGGCCGCACGCCCAACCCCTGCCTGCGCTGCAACGAGAAGATCAAGTTCGCCGCGGTCCTCGAGCGCGCGCTCGCGCTGGGGTTCGACGCCGTGGCCACCGGCCACTACGCCCGGCTCGAGACCGGCGCCGACGGGCTGGTCGAGCTGCACCGCGCGGACGACGACCGCAAGGACCAGTCCTACGTGCTCGGCGTGCTCACCCAGGACCAGATCGCACACGCGCTGTTCCCGCTCGGCGACACCCCCAAGAGCGAGGTGCGCGCGGAGGCCGAGCGCCGCGGCATCCAGGTCGCGCGCAAGCCCGACAGCCACGACATCTGCTTCATCTCCGACGGCGACACCGGCGGCTGGCTCACCGAGAAGCTCGGCCAGGGCACCGGCGACATCGTCGACGCCGCGACCGGCGAGGTGCTCGGCCACCACGGGGGCGCGTTCGGCTTCACCATCGGCCAGCGCAAGGGCCTGCGCATCGGCCGGCCCGCGCCGGACGGCAAGCCGCGCTACGTCCTCGACATCGAGCCGGTCTCCGGCACCGTCACCGTCGGTCCCCGCGAGGCGCTCACTGTCGACCGGATCGAGGGCATCCGGCCGCGCTGGTGCGGCACCCCGCTGACCGGAGAGCTGCACGGCACCGTCCAGCTGCGCGCCCACGGTGACGAGCACCGCGCGGTCGTGCGCGTCGAGAAGGACGGCGTCGTGATCGACCTGCTCGAGCCCGCCCAGGGGATCGCACCCGGCCAGGCCGCCGTGGTGTACGACGGCACCCGGGTCGTCGGCTCGTGCACGATCAGCGCCACCCGCCGAGTCCCGGCCCCCACCGGATGAGCGCCGGATGACGACAGCCACCGCGATCGGGTCGTGGCCCGGCACGGACGCGACGTCGTACGCCGAGGCCGTCCGCATCGTCCTCGACGAGCTGCCCGACCTGCCGCACCTGCCGGAGCTGCCCGGCCGCGGCGCCGGCGCGTCCATGACCGGCCGCGCGGTCGCGGTCCTCGCCGGGCTCGACGCCGACCTGCAGCCGGCCGGCTGGCGCCTCACCGGCAGCAGCGGCTCCCCGGGCATGGACCACCGCCGGGCCCGGTCGCTCCTCGCGCAGGACCTCGACACGCTGGAGGAGCGGGCGCAGGAGTACGAAGGCCGGTTCAAGGTCCAGGTCACCGGGCCGTGGACGCTCGCCGCCACCGTCGAGAAGCCCCGCGGCGACCGGATCCTCTCCGACCACGGTGCCCGCCGCGACCTGGCGCAGGCGCTCGCCGAAGGCGTCGCCGACCACGTGAAGGACGTCCGGCGGCGCGTGCCGGGCGCGACCGAGCTGGTCGTCCAGGTCGACGAGCCGGCGCTGCCCGCCGTGCTGGCCGGTCAGGTCCCCACCGCGTCCGGGTTCCACCGGCACCGGTCCGTCGACCTCCCGGTCGCGTCGGCGCTGCTCGAGGACGTGTTCGCGGCGATCACCGGTGCTGGTGCGACCCCGATCGCGCACTGCTGCGCGGCCGACGTACCCGTCTCGCTGCTCACCGGCGCCGGCGCGCAGGGCGTCTCCGTCGACCTCGGCGTGCTCGCCGTCTCGGCGTACGACGACGTGGCGACCCTGCTGGAGAAGGGCGCTCCGGTCCTGCTCGGCGTCGTCCCGTCGACCGACCCGGAAACGCAGCCGGGGGAGAAGGCGCTCGTCGAGAAGGTGCTGCGCTTCCTCGAGATGCTCGGGCTCGACCCGGAGACGACTTCCGGCCTCGTGGTCACGCCCACCTGCGGGCTGGCCGGCGCGTCGGCGGGCTGGGCACGCGAGGCACTGCGGCTCAGCCAGAAGGTGGCGGAGGAGATCGGCTAGGCCGAGGCGCGGCGCACCAGCGCCGGTGGGAACAGCATCCGCACCGGCGTCCCGTCGGAGGTGCCGTCGAGCTGCTCGAGCAGCAGCCGTGTCGCGCGCTCGGCCATGGCACCGATCGGGTTGCGGATCGTGGTGAGCGGCGGGTCGGTGGTCTCGGCCAGGCCGATGTCGTCGTAGCCCACGACCGCCACGTCGTCGGGCACCTTCCGGCCCCGCGTGGCGAGCACTCGCAGCGCGCCGATCGCCATCAGGTCGGAGGCGACCGCGAGGCCGTCGATGTCCGGGTGCCGGTCGAGCAGCCGCTCGGTCGCGGCCGCGCCGCCCTGCTCGGTGAAGTCGCCGTGCTCGACCGCGTCGGTGGCCAGGCCGGCCGCGGCCAGCGCCTCGTGCCAACCGTTGAGGCGGTCCTCGCCGGCCGACATGTCCGCCGGTCCGGCGACCGTGCCGATGCGCTTGCAGCCGCGCTCGACGAGCACGGCCGCGGCCTCCCGTCCGCCGCCGACGTTGTCGGTGTCGACGTACGCCACCTTGTCCCCGCTGCTCAGCGGCCGGCCGACGAACACGCAGGGCAGCCCGATGCCGGCCAGGTGGTCGGCGAGGCTGTCGCTGCGGTGGTGGGACACGACGATCGCGCCGTCGACGTGGCGGGCGCGCAGGTAGCGCAGCATGCGCGCCTCCTCGTCGCCGGGGCGGGCGAGGAGCAGCACGAGCTGGAGGTCCTTCTCGGCGAGCACCCGGTTGACCGCACGCAGGGTGTGCGCGAAGAACGGGTCGGAGAAGACACGCTCGTCCGGCTCCGGCACCACGACCGCCACCGACCCGGTGCGGCGCGTGACCAAGCTGCGCGCGGCGGGATTGGGGGAGTAGCCCAGCGTCGCCACTGCGTTCTGCACGGCCGCGAGCGCGGCGGGGCTCACCTTGTGCCCGCCGTTGATCGCGCGCGAGGCGGTCGCCCGCGAGACCCCCGCCAGGCGTGCCACCTCGTCCAGCGTCGGGGAGCCGTCCACGGACGTCACGGTAGCGACCCGAGCCTTCCGTCGGCGGCGACCTGGGCGTAGAAACGCGCACTGGTCTTGGGGGTACGGCGTTGGGTGGCGTAGTCGACGTGCACGATGCCGAACCGCTTGGCGTAGCCGTAGGCCCACTCGAAGTTGTCGAGCAGCGACCACTGGAAGAAGCCGCGCACGTCGGCGCCGGCCTCGATGGCGTCGTGCACGGCGCGCAGGTGCGCCGCGACGAACGCGGTGCGCTCCGGGTCGTGCACGGAACCGTCGGTGTCGACCCGGTCGTCGTAGGCGGCGCCGTTCTCGGTGACGTACATCGGCGGAGCGGCGTACTCCTCCTGAAGCCGGACCAGCAGGCGCGTGAGCCCCTCGGGCTGCACCTCCCAGTCCATCGCAGTCGTCGGCAGCCCGCGGCGCGGGAACGTGACGTGCTCGGAACCCGCGAACGGCGAGCCCGTGGTCCAGCCGAGACGGCCGCTGCCGAAGCCGGGGGCGCCGGGCTGCGGCCGGCCGGACACCGCGTCGCCGTGGTAGTAGTTCACGCCGAGCACGTCGAGCGGCTGGGAGATCTGCGCCAGGTCGCCGTCCCGGACGACGTCCTGCCACGGCCGGCCCGCGAAGCGCAGGTGCGCGGTGTCCTCGAGCAGGTCGGTGGGGTAGTGGCCGCGCAGCGTCGTGTCGAGGAACAGCCGGTTGTGCAGGGCGTCGATCCGCCGCGCGGCGTCGACGTCGGCCGGGTCGCTCGGGTCGTACGGGTCGGCGACGGTGAAGTTGAACGTGACGCCGAGGTCGGCGGTCGTGCCGCGGCGGCGCAGCTCGTCGACGACGAGCCCGTGCCCGAGCAGCAGGTGGTGCGCGGCGACGAGCCCCGCGGACGGGTCGCGCCGGCCGGGAGCGTGCTGCCCGCCGGCGTAGCCGAGGAACGCCGAGCAGAACGGCTCGTTGAGCGTCGTCCACACCGGCGACCGGTCGCCGATGGCGTCGTAGAGCGTGAGCGCGTAGTCGGCGAAGCGGTACGCCGTGTCGCGGTTGGTCCAGCCGCCCTCGTCCTCGAGCGCCTGCGGGAGATCCCAGTGGTAGAGCGTGATCCAGGGTCGGATGCCGCGCTCGAGCAGGGTGTCCACGAGCCGTGAGTAGAAGTCCACTCCCGCCTGGTTCACGGAGCGGCCGTCGGGCCGGACCCGCGGCCAGGCGGTCGAGAAGCGGTAGGAGGCGAGGTTGAGCTCGGCCATCAGCGCGACGTCGTCGTCGACGCGGTGGTAGTGGTCGCACGCCACGTCCCCGTTGTCGCCGTCGGCGACGGCGTCGGGCACGCGGCAGAAGGTGTCCCAGATCGACGGCAGGCGGCCGTCCTCGGTGGCGGCGCCCTCGATCTGGTACGCCGCAGTGGCGGCGCCCCAGAGGAAGTCGGTCGGGAAGCGGACTGCATCGCGCGAGGACTCCAGGACGTGGGTGCGGGCGGCGGTGTCGGTCATCCCTTGACGGCTCCTTGCATGATGCCGGCTACCAGCTGGCGGCCGGTCAGGACGAACAGGACGAGCAGCGGGATCGTGGAGAGCACCGCGCCGCAGAGCACGAGGGCGTAGTCGACGTAGTAGCCGCTCTGCAGCTGCTGCAGGGCGATCTGCACCGTGGGGTTGCTGGCGGGCAGGGCGATCATCGGCCAGAAGAAGTCGGTCCACACGGTCATGAACGTGAACAGGCCGAGGATCGCGGCGGCCGGCCGAGCCGCGGGTACGGCGACGTTCCAGAAGATCCTGATCATCGAGCAGCCGTCGACGCGGGCAGCCTCGATGAGCTCGTCGGGGATCGCGTCGACGAGGTACTGCCGCATGAAGAACACGCCGAACGCCGTGACCAGCGTCGGCACGATCACCGCCCACAGCGTGCCGGTCCAGCCGAGGTCGGCCATCAGGATGAACAGCGGGATCACGCCGAGCTGGGTCGGTACGGCGAGCGTGGCCACGACGAACACCATCAGCGGCGTGCTGCCGCGGAAGCGCAGCTTGGCGAACGCGAAGCCTGCCAGCGTGCAGAAGAAGACCACCGAGGCCGCGCAGACCGTCGAGACGATCATGCTGTTGGTGAGCGCCTTCCAGAAGTCGACGGTGTCGAAGACGCGTGCGGCGTTGGCGAGGAAGTGCCCGCCGGGCAGCAGGGGAGGAGTGTCGCGGTTGACGATCTCCTTGGTGTGCGAGCCGATGATGAACGACCACCACAGCGGCATCGCCGAGCCGAGCACGAACGCGGTGAGCAGGCCGTAGACGAGGAAGCCGGGCCGGCGGGTCATCGACGCCTCCTTCGGATGGCGGGCGCGTGCCCGTGGTGGTGGCTCAGCCGCCGGCCGAGCACGAGGTTGACCAGCGCGAAGGCGGTGATGAACAGGAACAGCAGCCACGCCACCGCCGACGCCGTACCGAGATCGCGGATGCGCCAGCCCAGCTCCCAGAGGTAGAGCGTGACCGTCTGCCACTGCCGGTCGGAGCCGCCGAGGCCGACGTTGTCGAACAGGCGAGGCTCGGTGAAGATCTGCAGCCCGCCGATGGTCGAGGTGATCACGACGAAGACCAGCGTCGGCCGGATCATCGGGATCGTGACGGAGACGAACTGCCGGAACCGGCTGGCCCCGTCGAGCGCAGCCGACTCGTAGAGGTCGCGGGGGACCGCCTGCATCGCGGCGAGCAGGATCAGTGCGTTGTAGCCGGTCCAGCGCCAGTTGACCATGCTCGCGATCGCGACGTGGCTGGCGAGGGTGTCGACGTGCCAGCGGATCGGGTCGATCCCGACGACGCCGAGGACGGAGTTGACGAGGCCGTACTTGTCGCCGAACAGGTTGCCGAAGATCAGCGCCACCGCGGCCGGGGCGACCACGAACGGGACCAACACGCTCATCCGCCACAGCACCTTGCCGCGCAGCTCGTTGTCGAGCAGGCCGGCGACGGCGAGCGCGATGATCACCTGCGGCACCGAGGAGAGCAGGAAGATGCTGACGGTGTTGCGGAGCGCGATCCAGAAGTACTGGTCGCCGAAGACCTTCGTGTAGTTGTCGACGCCGACGAAGTCGCCCTTGCCGCCGAGCAGGCTCCAGTCGTGGACGGAGACCCAGCCCGTGTAGAGCAGCGGGAACATGCCCACGAGCAGGAAGAGCACGAAGAACGGCGCGACGTAGAGGTACGGCGAGAACCGCACGTCCCACCGCGACAGCCGCTGTCGCCAGGTCAGCCGGGTCTCCTGGGTCACTGCAGGCACAGGCCGATCATCCAGGCGGGGGAGAGACTGCGCAGCCACCCCGGCCACTCCGGGGTCAAGGGCCGGCTGCTCCCCCGGGAGCTCGGTGGAGGGGACCGAGCTACCGGCGGGCGCGAGGGGACGGTGCGTGCTCATGGAAGGGTCGGGGAGTCAGGCTCAGGACAGCCGCTCGACGTCGGAGACGAAGGTGTCCCACGACTCCTCGGGCGTCGCCTGGCCCTGGTCGACACGCAGGATGGCGTTCTGGAACGCGGCGATGATGTCGGCGTACTTGGGGCCCTTGTAGGGCTGCACCGTCACCGCCTGCGCGCGCTCGGAGAGGATCTCCCCGGTCGGCGCGTCGTTGAAGAACGCGTTGACCTGGTCGGTGAGGACCGGGTCGTCGAGCGCCTCGACCTGGCTCGGGAAGGTGCCCTTGGCCTCGAACGCCTTGAGCTGCTGCTCGGGGGCGGTCAGCCAGGCGGCGAGCTCCTTGGCCTCCTCGGGGTGCTCCGACTGCGCGGGCACGGTCAGGAACGAGCCGCCCCAGTTGCCGCCACCGCCGGGGAAGGCGTTGGCGATGTCCCAGCCCTCGACGCCCTCGGCGTTGCCCTCGATGACGCCGAGCATCCAGCCCGGGCAGGCCATCGTCGCGAAGCCGTCCTTCTGGAAGGCGGCCACCCAGTCGTCGGACCACTGGTCGAGGTTGGTCGCCAGCCCGGCGGCCTGCATCGACGTGACGGTGTCGAACACGTCGCGGACCTCGGGGTTGCTGGTCGCGACGATCGTGCCGTCCTCCTCCTCGAAGGGGTGCTCGATCTGGTTGACCATCGCCTGGCTGACGCCCTTGGAGGAGTCGTACCAGGCGGTGTCCGGCATCTTCTTCACGAACTGCTTGCCGGTCTCGAAGTAGGAGTCCCAGGTCTCGAAGAGCGGGGCGACCTCGTCACGGTCGGTCGGCAGGCCGGCCTTCTCGAAGAGGTCGGCGCGGTAGCAGATGCCCTCGGGGCCGATGTCGGTGCCGTAGCCGATCAGCGTGCCGTCGGTGGTGGTGCCGGCGGCTTCCTTCCAGTCCAGCCAGCGTCCGTCGAGCCCGGGGTCGGAGAGGTCGACGAACGCGTCGGCCTCCTCGAGGATCGCGGGCATGCCGTCGCCCTCGATCGCCTCGATGTCGGAGAGGCCGGAGCCGGCCGCGAGCTTGGTGTAGAGGTTGTCGCGGTGCTCCTCCCACGTGCCGGTCTTCTTCTGCACCACCTTGATGTCCGGGTGGAGGTCCATGTACTCCTTCAGCAGGTCCTCGTAGCCGAACTCGTTGAAGGTCGCGACGGTGAGCGTGATCTTGCCGCCCTCGTCGGTCGCGTCGGCGTCGGAGCCTCCGCCGCAGGCGGCGGTGACCCCGAGGAGGAGGGTGACGGCGCCGACCGCGAGGCCTCGGCGGGTGCGGGTCCTGTGGCCGTTGCTTGGGCTGCTGGTGGGGCCGGGGGT
>NZ_CAMPGZ010000100.1 GCF_946885725.1 uncultured Nocardioides sp. | reverse complement strand
CACCTCAACGAGCACGCCGCCGCCGGCATGGCCGGCTCGAACGGCTACCTCACGCTGGAGAGCCTCGTGACCGAGATCGGTCTGTGTTCGGTCTGTGTGAGGAAGGCGGCCAGATCGTGTACGACGCGGTCGGCGCCGGTCCTGACACGCTGATCGAGGCGCATGGAGTCAGGGCCGGAGGCCTGGCGAAGCAGGGCCGCTCCAACAAGGCCATCGGCCACCTCGACTTCGCCGCGGCGGAGGCCGCCCTGCCCGACGCGTTCGCCGTCTCTGGGATGGAGATGCCTGAGGACTTCTGATCCACAGGACACCGGACGGGCACCACTCCGCTGGGGGTGGTGCCCGTTAGTGTTCCTGGGTGCCGAGCAGCTCGACAGCCACCCCGATCACCATGGAGCGACCGACGGTCCGCGACGTGCTGGCCGGTGCCGTCGCGCAGCTCGGCGGTGAGGAGCGGCCCGGCCAGATCGCGATGGCCGAGGCGGTCGCCCGGTCGATGACGACGGGGGAGCACCTGCTGGTCCAGGCCGGCACCGGCACCGGCAAGTCGCTGGGCTACCTCGTGCCCGCGCTGCTCCACGACGAGCGCGTCGTCGTCGCGACCGCCACCCTGGCGCTGCAGCACCAGCTCGTCGAGCGCGACATCCCGGCGCTGCTCGAGGCGGCCGAGCACCTGCTGCCCGGCGGCGCGCCGTCGTACGCCGTCCTCAAGGGCCGGTCCAACTACGCCTGCCTGCACCGCGTCCGCGAGGGCGTGCCCGACGACCAGGGCGTGCTCGTCGACGTGCCCGAGGGGACGATGGGCTCCGAGGTGCTCAAGCTCCGCGCCTGGGCCGAGCAGCAGGCCGAGAACGGCGGTCCCGGCGACCGCGACTCCGCGCCCAAGCACACCGACCGGCTCTGGCGGCAGGTCTCGGTCAACCACCGCGAGTGCCTCGGCGCCACCCGCTGCCCGTTCGCGGAGGAGTGCTTCGCCGAGCGCGCCAAGGAGAAGGCTGCGCAGGCGTCCGTCGTGGTCACCAACCACTCGCTGCTCGCGATCGACGCGATCGAGGGCGTGCCGATGATCCCGGAGTACGACGTCGTCGTCATCGACGAGGCGCACGAGCTGACCGCGCGGGTCACCCAGGCGGCCACCGACGAGCTCACCGTGCCCGAGATCGAGCGGGCCGCCCGCCGTTCGCAGAAGCACATCGACGGCTCCGAGGCCGACGACCTGGCCGACGCGGGCGACGCGCTGCGGGCGGCGTTCGAGTCCTGCGACGAGGGCCGGCTGGACACTCTGCCGACCGACCTGGCCGACGCCCTGGTGCTGGTGCGTGACGCGGCCCGGGCGCTGGTCTCGGCGTTCCCCAAGGAGCAGCAGGGCGCCGGCGACGTCGACCCCGGCCGCACGCAGGCGCGCGGCTGGGTGCAGGAGATCTTCAAGACCTCCGAGCGGATGGCCGCCCACGTCGAGTCCGACGTGCTCTGGCTGTCGCGGCGCGAGCGCCAGCGCGGCGGCGACGTGCTGTGCGTGGCGCCGCTCCAGGTCTGGGGTCAGCTGCGCGCCAAGCTGCTCGCGGAGAAGACCGCGATCTTCACCAGCGCGACGCTGATGCTGGGCGGCGACTTCGCGTCGGTCGCGACCAGCATCGGGCTGAAGCCGTCCGAGCGGGTCGAGGACACCGAGGTGCCGGAGCTCGTCGAGGCGGCCGAGGTGCCCGACGTCGAGGCCGAGCACGACCGCCGCGAGCCGTGGCGCGGGCTCGACGTGGGCTCGCCGTTCGACTACCCGCGCCAGGCCATCCTGTACGTCGCGCGGCACCTGCCGCCGCCCGGTCGTGACGGGCTCGGTGCCAAGCAGGTCGACGAGATCGTCGACCTGGTCGACGCCGCCGAGGGCCGCACGCTCGGGCTGTTCTCCTCACGCCGCGCGGCCGAGGCGGCTGCGGAGGCCGTGCGTGAGCGGCTGCCGCACCTGACCATCCTCGCCCAGGGCGAGGCCCAGCTCCCCGAGCTCTCGCGACTGTTCGTCGAGGACCCGCACGCCTGCCTGTTCGGCACCCTGTCGCTGTGGCAGGGGCTCGACGTCCCCGGCGACACCTGCCAGCTGGTGCTGATCGACCGGATCCCGTTCCCGCGGCCCGACGACCCGCTGATGTCGGCCCGGCAGCGGGCGGCCGACCGCGCGGGCGGCAACGGCTTCATGTCGGTCGCCGCCACCCACGCCGCCCTGCTGCTCGCGCAGGGCGCGGGCCGGCTGATCCGCACCACCGCCGACAAGGGCGTGGTCGCGATCCTCGACCCGCGCCTGGTGACCGCGCGCTATGGCCGTTTCCTGGCCGACTCGCTGCCCCCGATGTGGCGCACGACCGACCGCGCCACGGTGCTCACCGCGCTGCAGCGCCTCGCCGGGTCCTGACTCAGCCGCCCCAGATGTCCTCCACCAGGCGTCCGGAGGACCGCAGGCCGACGAGCCAGGCCTCGGCGTCCTTCTCGCCGGCGCCCGTCCGGTCGCGGAAGATCGACGTCAGCGCCCCGCGCACGCCGGGAGCCACCGTGGCCGCGTTGCCGCACACCAGCACGACTGCGTCCTGCTGCAGCAGGTCCCACACGTCGTCGGCGCGCTCGAGCATGCCCGCCTGGGCGTAGCGACGCGCCTGCCCCGGTGCGTCCGAGAAGCACCGCTCCACCTGCACGACGCCCTGCCGCTCGAAGTCGACCAGCTCGTCGGCGTACAGCAGGTCGGTCTCGGGTGCGCGGCAGCCGAAGAACAGCAGCGACGGGCCGACCGTCTCGCCCTGCTGCTTCTGCTCAGCCCGCTCCTGCAGGAACCCACGGAACGGCGCGAAGCCCGTGCCCGCCCCGACCATGATCATCGGCGTCTGCGGGTTCTCCGGAGGCGCGAACGGGATCGAGGGCGGGCGCACGAAGACGAACACCGTGCCCTTCTGCGGGATCGCGGCCAGGTGCGAGGAGCAGACTCCGGCGTAGACGCCGGCGCCCGAGCGGGCGGGGCCCTCGAGCACGCCGGTGGTGATGCTGCAGACGTCCGGGCTGGCCAGCGGCGACGACGAGATCGAGTAGTAGCGCGGTCGCAGCGGGGGCAGCCGGTCGAGGAAGACCTCGAAGGGCAGGTCGCACGACGGGTACTCCTCGAGCAGGTCGAGCACCGACCGGTTCGGCTCGTACACCTTCTCCCGGTAGGCGGCGTGCGCCTGCTCGTCGTCGCCGGTCATCGACTCCATGGCGGCCTTCTCGGCCGGGTCCTGGGTGTACTGGGCGAGCACCGCGATGTCGTCCCGGCTGGCGACGTCCTGCAGCTCCACGCAGCTGCCGAGAACGCCGAGCAGCGGCGTGGGCTCGTCGATCGGGAGGTGGGTGTGCGATCCGCTGTTCGGGATGATCGTGATGTACTGCCCGCCGTCGAGCCCGAAGTGCGCCATCACCCGCTGGATCGCGGGGATGCGGTTGCGGGGGAGCACGCCCAGGTGGTCACCCGCCCTGTAAGTGACGCCGGGCGGCAGCGCGATCTCGATGTGCCGCACGGACCGGCTGCGCGGCCGCCCGTCGCGGGTGCCGATCAGCTCGCGGTTCTCCCGCACCAGCCCCGCGTGCGCCGCGTAGGACACGATCACCGGGTTGTTCAGCTGACGGTTCGTCAGCGTGATCGAAAGCCTGGGTCCGGTGGTCTCGGCGGTGGCGACCTCGTCGGGGAGGTTCAGCGCGCGGGCGATGTCGGCCCACACGTCGCCGTGCCAGGCGCGGTAGTCGGCGTCGAAGTCGCCGGCGGCGTTGCCGGCGCCGCGTGGGTGGACGCGCTGCCCGCCGTGCTTCTCGAGCTGCTCGTCGATCAGTGTGGGGATCGCCTGGTACGTCGAGGCCCACTCGGTGTTGCCGCACCCGAAGACCGAGTAGGACACGCCCGTGGCCGCGTCAGGCTCGGCCTCCGCGATCCAGCGGCAGAACTCGGCGGCGTTGTCGGGCGGAGTGCCGTTGTACGACGCCGTGACCACGACCAGCGCGCCGTCCCGTGGCAGGTCTCCCACGTGGTCGTCGAGCGGGCCGACCATCACGTCGAAGCCGCGCTCGGTGCCCTCCTCCGCGATCCGGGTGGCGATCGACTCGGCCGTGCCCAGGTTGGACCCGAAGAGCACCGACAGCTTGGTGCCGTGCCGGGGCACGAGGAGGCTCGGCGCGGCTCCCGCGGCCGGGACGGTTGCGGCCTCCTCCCGCCGTACCTCGGCCGGTGCCGCCCGGTCGATGTGCTTGCCCGGACGTGGCCGCACCTTGATGCGGAGGTCGGCGGGCTTGATGGTCAGCGTGGTCTTGGTGTGCAGCTGGTAGTCGAGGTGGTCGACGAGGTCGAACCGCTGCAGCACCATGCCGAGCGCCATCGTCGCCTCCTGCAGCGCGAACTGCCGACCGATGCAGGCGCGCAGGCCGCTGCCGAAGGGCTTGTAGGCGGACGGTGGCAGGGCGGCCATGCGCTCCGGCGACACGTGGTCGGGGTTGAACTCCTCGGCGTCGGGCCCCCAGACCGACGTGGCACGGTGCAGGGACGGGATGAGCACGGTGATCGCCGTGTCCCTGGGGAGGTGGTAGCGGCCGCCGATCACGGTGTCCTCGAGCGGGTGCCGGGTGAACCCGGGGGCGGTGGGCCACAGCCGCAGGGACTCGTCGAGCACCTGACGCACGTAGTGGAGGGCGTGCACCTGCTCGAAGGTGGGTGCGGCGGTGTCCCCGAGCACCTCGTCGACCTCGGCGCGGGCGCGCTCCAGGTACTCCGGGTGCTTCAGCAGGAAGTAGATCGCGAAGGACAGCAGCCCCGACGTGGTCTCGTGGCCGGCGATCAGGAACGTGATGCACTGCGCGCGGATGTTGACGTCCGGCAGCCGCTCGCCGCTCTGCTTGTCGACGCCGTTCAGCATCCGGCCCAGCAGGTCGGTGCTGTCGCCGGCGTCGCCCATGGCCTTGCGCTCGGTGATCAGCCGGTCGACCAGGTCGTTCATGAACGCCTGGTCCTCCTCGAGCTGCCGCTGGGCGCGGATCCTCAACCGGGTCTGGATCGGCAGCTGCCGGGCCCGGGCCTGCGACTCGCCCAACGTGCGCAGCATCGCCTGCACGAACGGATGCGGGGTCTCGCGGTAGAAGGAGTTGAAGCGGTAGCCGAAGCCGCACAGAGCGATGGTGTCGAGCGTCAGCCGCGTCATGTCGGCGGGGACGTCGACCTCGTCGTCCGGGTTGAGGCGGGCCCACTTGTCCATGAGCTGCTCGGCGATGTCGAGCATCCTCGGCATGTAGTCGCGCATCGCCTGCAGGCTGAACGGCGCCATCAGGATGTTGTGCGCCCGGCGCCACAGCGGGTCGTCCGTGTCGGAGGTGAACAGCCCGTTGGCCAAGGCGTCCTGCTGCAGCTGGGCCAGACCGCCCGCGACGAGCTTGTCGAAGCGCGTGTCGTCGCACACCTCCTCGACCAGGTCGGGGTCGCTGAGCATCAGCCTGGTGCCGCCGCCGGGCACCTCGAACTTGAAGATGGGGCCGTACTCCTTCGCCATGGCCATGAAGCCCTCGATGGGGTTCGTGGCGTCGATGTCGAAGACGTTGCCGACGACGGGCAGACCGTGCGGCCCGGGAATCTCGTCGAGCTCGATCGTCGAGGTCATGGGATGTCCTCTTCAGGGGAGGGGGAACGCTGTGGGTCCCGGCGCTCCTGCCACTGCTGCGCGTGCCGCCTGTGCTGGCGGCGGAGGTGGCGCCGGGGGGAGACGTTCACGAGGAGGACGCCGCTGAGCAGCAGCACCCAGCCGGGGAAGACCATCATGGTCACCGGGTGGAACGTCGTGCTGACGAACAGGAAGGTCGCCGCCAGGTAGCTGACCAGGGCTGCCCACCGGGGCAGGAGATGCCGGCGCCGGGCCATGGTCGTGGTGGTGATCATGTACATGCCGGCCGCGCGGGTCCCGAAGACGAAGACCATGCCGTAGCCGGCGCCGGTGAGTGCTCGCGAGACATCCGGGTCGGGCAGCGGGCTGCTGGACAGCACCGTCAGCAGCGCCACGCCCGCGGCCGTCGCGGTGCCCGCGAAGAGCATGCAGACGAAGAGCACTCCGGAGGTGACCTGCAGCCAGCGGGGCACCTCGGGCGGGCTGCTGCCGGGCAACGCCTCGACGAGGGTGCGGGTGGCCCCCATGTGCCACATGAAGGCGATGCCGGCGAACGGCACGACGTACACGCCGGCCGTGACGAGCACGTTGCCCCGGCCGACGGTGTAGAACGCCGTGTAGCTGAGCTCGTCCGCGTCGAGACCGGGTGCCTGGCGCACCAGGACCAGTGCTACGGCGAGAAGGGCCGCGAACACGATCCCGGAGACCGCGACCGCGCGGGCGAGTGCACGTATCTCACGTGTCCACGGCCCCGAGTCCGGTCGAACCTCCGTGGGTGACGCAGGCTTCGGCCCCGTGCTCGAACGGGCCATGCCTCAGCCAAACATCGGACCGCGCGACGTCGTAGACACCAACGGTCCGTGGTCCAGATAGTCATTCGGAGTGGTGACGCGGAGTTCGTGCCCTTCTAGCGTGGTGTGGGTGGAGCGACGATGGTGAGCGAGCGCACCACCTGCGTGGTCGCCGGCGGCGGTCCGGCCGGCATGGTGCTGGGCCTGCTTCTCGCCCGGGCTGGGGTGGACGTCCAGGTGCTCGAGAAGCACGCCGACTTCCTGCGCGACTTCCGGGGCGACACCGTGCACCCGTCCACGCTGCAGCTGCTCGACGAGCTCGGGCTCGCCGACGAGTTCGCCGACCTGCCGTACAGCCGGGTCGACGAGGTCGCGTTCCCGACGAGTGACGGACGGACGGTGGTCGTCGCCGACTTCCGCCGCCTCCGGGCGCCGTACCCGTACGTCGCGATGGTGCCGCAGTGGGACCTGCTCGACCTGCTCGCCGACGCCGCCCGTGAGGAGCCCGGCTTCACGCTCCGGATGAGCACCGAGGTCACCGGACTGCTCCGCGACGAGGAACGCGTGCGTGGTGTGGAGTACCGGCGAGCGGACGGGACGGCCGGACGCATCGAGGCCGACCTCGTGGTCGGGTGCGACGGTCGCTGGTCGACGGTACGGCGGGAGGCGGGGCTGCGGCCGCGGGAGTTCGCCGTACCGATCGACGCCTGGTGGTTCCGGCTCCCGCGTGCCGAGTCCGACGCGGCCGCATCGCTGACCCCGCGCGCGAGGCCCGGCCGGTTCGCCGTCGTGATCCCGCGCACCGACTTCCTGCAGATCGCCTACATCGGTCGCAAGGGGACCGATGCCGAGCTGCGTGCCCGGGGGATCGAGGCGTTCCGGCTCGACGTCGCCGAGCTGATGCCCGAGCTCGCCGACCGCGTCGACACACTGCGCTCGATGGACGACGTCAAGCACCTCGACGTGCGGGTGAACCGGCTGCGCCGGTGGCACGTCGACGGCCTGCTGTGCATCGGCGACGCGGCGCACGCGATGTCGCCGGTGGGCGGCGTCGGGATCAACCTGGCCGTGCAGGATGCAGTGGCGGCCGCGGCCGTGCTGGCCGAGCCACTGCTGCGAAGCGCGGCGACCGCGCAACGGCTGCGGTCGGTCCGCAACCGCCGGCTCGTGGCGACGGTCGCGGTCCAGTCGCTGCAGCGCCTGCTGCACCGCGGGCTGGTGCGACCGATCCTCGACGGCCGGCGCACGGGACCTCCGAAGCCGATGCTGGCGCTGCTGCAGCGCGTGCCGCGCACGACGGCGGTCACGGCCTACCTGATCGGGGTCGGGTTCAGGCCGGAGCACGCGCCGCCGTACGCCGTACGACGCAGTGACCCGGTCAGCGGAGGACGAAGCTGAACCTGAACGCCGTGCCCTGGTCGTTCGCCGCCTTCAGGTGCATCACGCCGCGGGCGCGGGCGTAGGCGCCGGTGCCGCCGGTGATCGCCATCGTCGAGCCGCGTGTGTCGTAGAACGGCCCCTCGACCACCAGCGACCCCTTCGGCAGCCACGTCGTCCACGAGCACTGCCAGGCCTTGCCGACCACGGTGCGGATGCAGGACCCCTGGTCGCGGCCGACCTTGCGGGAGTTGCTGCGGTCGTAGACCGGGTTGGCGAACGTGAGCAGGTCACCGGCGCTGTCGCCCTCGGGCGCGAGGTCCACGACGGAGTCCGAGACTGCCCGCTCGACCACGGTGACCCGGTTGGCGGCCCGGTCCGCGTCGGCCGCGGTGACCGTGAGCAGGGTACCGGCCACGACGGTTGCGAGTGTTCCCCCGATGACGATCTTGCTGCGCATCTCGGCTCTCCTGTCTGCGCTGCGGCCCCCACGCTCACGCTAGGACTCGCGGGAGCCGAGCAACAGCGACACAAAGCCGCGCGAAAGCGGGCTTACCGCGTCAGGTCGCCGGTCAGGAAGCCGCGTTGCGAGCGCGCCAGGCGTCGATGGCGACCGGCACGATGTCGGCCAGGCTCGGCTGCGCGAAGACCTCGTCGAGGGCGAGCCACTCCGCGAAGTCGGTGCTGCCGTCGACCTCGGTCGTCTCGAGCTTCCCTCCGGTCACCTCGGCGTCGTACAGCACGCGCACGGACTTGAACGGTCGGCTCGACAGCTTCGGCGTGCCGGTCCAGCTGTGCACGGTGAGCGGCGCGTGCAGCGCGACCTCGAGGCCGGTCTCCTCGAGCACCTCACGATGGATCGCCTGCTCGACGGTCTCGTCGTACTCGACGCCGCCGCCGGGCAGGGACCAGCACGGCGTGCCCTTGCCGGCTTCGCCGTTGTACCAGGTGAGCAGGATGCGGCCGTCCTCGACGATCACGGCGTACGCCGCGAGACGGGTGTCGTACTCCAGGTACTCCATGACGGTCACCGTAGTGAGGCGGGCGCTTGTCCGGCGGGGCCCGTACCGTCACTCTCGTGGGCACGGGTCTCCTGGCTGCGCGGACGCGAGCGGTCGCGGCCGCGGCCTGCGTGGTGCTCGCCGCCTGTACCACGGAGCAGACCGCGGAGACTGCGCCGCCCTCGACGTCGTCGGCTCCTGCCTCGTCGTCCTCACCGGAGCCCTCACCCACGGAGGTCGCCGAGAGGACCTGCAACGAGCCGCTCGTCGTCACGCGGCCGCACGCACGCGGCCCTTCCCGACTCTCGCTGCGAGAGGCGCGAGCCCGATCGGACGACGGCGTGCCGGCGTCGGAGGTCGGGCCGCGTGTGCGCGTTGCGGTGGTCGCGGGGGTGCACCCGCTGAAGCACCCGCGCGCCTATCCACTGCAGGCCGATGTGCCGTGCGCGGAGGGGAAGTCGCGCCGGCCGCGGGTGGTGACGATGACGCTGGTCGGTGACGTGATGCTCGCGCGCGGTGTCGCGACGGCGGCCGGCGGGGATCTGTTCCGGCCGTTGCGGGCGACGGCCCCGCGGCTGCGTCGGGCCGACGTCACCGTGGGCAACCTGGAGAGCACGCTGTCGAGGGCGGGCGCCCCGACGCAGGGCGACGACTCGTTCGGCGCGGACCCGCCGGCCGCGGCGGCGCTGGTGGACGCGGGCTTCGACGTGGTCAGCCTGGCCAACAACCACACCGGCGACTTCGGGCCGGTCGCGCTGGTGCGGACCGTGCAGCGGCTGCGCGCCGCGGGGTTGCGGACGTTCGGCGCGGGCCGCGACCTCGCCGCCGCGCGACGTCCCGTCGTCGTCGAGGTGCGGGGTACGACGTACGGCTTCCTGGGGTTCAACGCGATCGGTGAGACGCCGGCTGCCGGGCGGGGCACACCGGGTGCGGTGCGGGTGAGCATGCCGCCGCGGACCGGTCCGCTGGACCGCCGCGAGCTGGACAGGTTCCTGCGCGACGTGCGGCGGCTGGACCGTCGGGTCGACGCGGTGGTGGTGATGCCGCACTGGGGTGAGCAGTACACCCACCGGCCCTGGCCGGTGCAGCGCCGCGTCGCCCGCGCGCTGGTCCGTGCGGGTGCGGATCTCGTCGTCGGCGGTCACCCGCACTGGGTGCAGGGCACGTCCATGGTCGGTGACGCCGTGGTCGCGCACTCGCTGGGCAACTTCGTGTTCGACATGGACTTCTCGGCGCCGGCGATGGAGGGGGCCGTGCTGGAGACGGTGTGGTGGGACGGCGAGCTGAAGGCTGCCGAGCTGGTGCCGTACCGGATGGACGCGTCGTTCACGCCGCGCTGGCTGCCGTGGCCGCGGGCGCGCGAGGTGCTCGCGCCGGCGGCGCGGTTCAGCGGTCCCGCGTTCCGGTTCTGAGCCAGGCCCACGCCAGTCGGCCGGTGCGAGCGAGCTGGGCCGGGTTCACCACCGCGGGTACGTCGCCCGCGGAGTGGTAGCCGGCGAAGGGGGTGCTGCCGAACCGCACGACGACGTGGCCGGCCTTCTCGAACGACCAGTGGTCGCTGGAGGTGTTGGGGCTGGTGCACGACGCGGCCGGGACGCCGTTGCGGCGGGCGGCGCGCAACACGGACCGCTGTGCGCGGGGCGACGAGAGGGGACCGGTGCACACCGGCACGGTCCGGCCGACGCCGACCCGGTCGAGCGCGGCCATCGCGACCAGGGCTCGTCGCTGCGCGCGGGGCATCGCTGCGACGTAGTGGCGGGAGCCGAAGTGGTGCAGCGCGTCGCCCTGGCCGCGCGGCTCCTCGGCGCCGAACGCGATGAATACCGTCGGCACCTTTGGTTCCTCGCGTGCGGCCATCCGGGCGAGCTCGAGCAGGACGGCGACACCGCTGGCGTTGTCCTCGGCGCCGGGCGCGACCGCGACCGTGTCGAGGTGGGCGCCGACCAGGCGGTGCGGGCGCGAGGGGTCGAAGCCCGGGGGCGTGGCCACGACGTTGCTCGACCGGCCGGCCGCGACCGGCACGCCCCACGAGTCGCCGGCGGGCACCGGGAACGACGGACGGGTCACGTCGTACGTGAGGGAGCGCAGGCGTCGCGCGACGAAGCGGGCGGCGCGGTCGTAGGCCGGGGCCGTCGCCAGCCGCGGCCCGATCCGGCCGGCGAGGTGCCGGACGTCGCCCACCGCTCGTCGGGCCGAGAAGCGCACCGGTCGCGGCGACGGCTCGGCGGTCGGGTTCGCGTCGTCGGCGGGGTCCTGGGCCGGCGTACTCGCCGACGGCGAGGTGACCAACGCAGAGGGCGAGGTGCGCGCGGGCCGATCGGGCCGGGCGGACGGCTCCGCCGTACATCCGATCAGGAGGAGGCCGGCGACCAGGGCCGGCAGGCAGCCGCGCCTCATCCCGCGAGCCTACGGGCGCGGCGCGTCGCCGCCCAGTGGTCGGCTGACAGGATGGAGGCATGGGGTCCCTGTTCGTGGTGAGCGACGTGCACGGCTACGTGGCCGATCTGCGCGACGCGTTGCGCAGCGCCGGTCTCGTCGACGCCGACGACGCGTGGACCGGTGGTGACGCGCAGCTGTGGGTGCTCGGCGACCTGGTCGACCGCGGCCCGGACGGCGTCGGCGCGATCGACCTGGTGCGCTCGCTGATGGAGCAGCGGCCCGAGCAGGTGCACATGCTGATGGGCAACCACGAGGCGCTCGCGCTGGGCTACAAGCTGTTCCCGGAGACCCGCTTCGGCGAGATCTGGGCGCTCAACGGGGGCCGCGACTCCGACCAGTCCCGGCTCACCGAGGAGCACATCGACTGGCTGCGCCGGCTGCCCGTGCTCGGCCGGTGCGGCGACTACCTGCTCATGCACTCCGACACGACCGACTACCTCGAGTGGGGCGAGTCGATCGACGACATCAACGGCACCGTCACCGAGCTGCTCGCCGACGACGACGCCGAGGCGCACTGGGAGGTGTTCGCGGCGCTGACCAGCCGCTTCGACTTCGCCGGCGCCGACGGCGCGCGCGTCGCGCAGGACGTGCTGCGCACGCTCGGCGGCGCCGTGCTCGTGCACGGGCACAGCATCATCGGCACGCTGACCCAGCAGCCCTCGCACGAGATCACCGGGCCGATCGCCTACGCCGAGGGGTCGGTCGTCGCGATCGACGGCGGGCGCTACGACGGCGGCCCGCTGCTGCTGGTCGAGCTCGTCGCGAACCCCGGCGACTGACCGGGCTCAGACCCGCCGCAGGACCGCGGTGACCTTGCCCAGGATCGTGGCGTGGTCGCCGTCGATCGGGTCGTAGGCGTCGTTGTGCGGCAGCAACCAGACGTGACCGTCCTTGCGCTGGAACGTCTTGACCGTCGCCTCACCGTCGAGCAGCGCCGCGACGATGTCGCCGTTCTCGGCGGTCTGCGCCTGGCGCACCACGACGTAGTCGCCGTTGCAGATCGCCGCGTCGATCATCGAGTCGCCGACGACCTCGAGCATGAACAGCGTGCCGTCGCCGACCAGCGAGCGGGGGAGCGGCACGACCTCCTCGAGGTTCTCCTCGGCGAGGATCGGGCCACCGGCCGCGATGCGCCCGACGAGCGGAACGAACTGCGGCTGCGGCCGTGCGTCGCCGATGCCGGTCACGTCGGCCACCTCGGGCTCGGCGCCCGGGTCCGGCTCGGCCGTGGGGGCGGTGCCCGGGTCGAAGACCGAGAGGGCGCGCGGGCGGTGCGGGTCGCGCTTGAGGTAGCCCTTCTCCTCCAGCACCCGCAGCTGGTGGGCGACCGAGGACGAGCTGGTCAGCCCGACCTGCTCGCCGATCTCGCGCATGCTCGGTGGGTAGCCGCGGTGCTCGATGGAGTCCTTGATGACCGAGAGCACGCGCTGCTGGCGCGGCGTCAGCCCGGTCGCGTCGGGCGGACCGTCGGGCAGCTCGGTGACGGTGCCCTGCCGGGATGCGGTCTTCTTGCCAGCCATGGCGCGCGTCCTCACGTCGGGGGCCCGGAGCCGGTGTCCGGGCTGGTCGGCTCTGTGCGATCACGCTAGGGCAGACCACCCCCCGTGTTCAAACACTTGTTCGAACGGCGTGTCGTGGTGGGATGCCGCGCATGACCCCAGATCCTCACCGTCCTGTCGCCGTCGTCACCGGGGCCGCCCGCGGCATCGGCCGCGCCATCGCCCAACAGCTCGTCGGGCAGGGGTACGCCGTGCTCGTGACCGACGTCGACGAGCCCGCCGTCCGGCGTACCGCCGACGTGCTCGGTGCCGTCGCGGGGCTCGGCCAGGACGTACGCGACGAGGCCTCGCACGCCGCGGTCGCGGCCGAGGCCGCCCGGCTCGGCCGGCTCGCGGTGTGGGTGAACAACGCCGGTGTCGGTGACGACGGCACCCTGGCCGGGCTGCCGTCGGAGTCGGTTCGCCGGCTCGTCGAGGTGAACCTGCTCGGGGTGCTGTGGGGGATGAGGGCGGCGATGGCGGCGTTCGGACCGCAGGGCGGCGACGTGGTCAACGTGGCGTCGGCGTCCGCGCACGGCCCGGTGCCGGGGCTGGCGGTGTACGCCGCCACCAAGGCCGCCGTGCTGTCGGCGACCACGTCCGCCGCGGTCGAGGCGCCGCGCGGCGTACGGGTGCACGCGCTGTGCCCGGACGGCGTGGACACCCAGATGGTGGCCGAGATGGACCCGGCCGGTCCCGCCCGCGCGATCGTGCACTCGTCCGGCCGGCTGCGCACCGTCGACGAGACCGCCGCGGCCGCCGTCGCGCTGGTCGGGAGCCGTCGCGTCGTCCGCACGCTGCCCGCCTGGCGGGCTCCGGTGATCCGGCTCGGCGCGCTGCTGCCGTCGCGGACGGGTCCGGGCTACAAGGCCGCGGAGTGGCTCGGTCGCAGGGTGATGTCGCGCCGCTGACCGGGGAACGCGGCGCGACACGCTCGAACACGTGTGCGAGTGGATCTTGATTCGTTCGAACACGTGCTCTACGGTCGAACCTGTGTTCGATCGAACAGGCTTTCGACTCCGGGACAGGCCCCGGGCGGGCCGGTTCGCGAAAACTGTCGGTGGGGCTCGATACACCTTCCGACATGGACACGCTCACGCACCGCACCGCCGCTTCCTTCCCCCGGAGGTCTGACATGAGCACCCTGACCGTCGCACCCGGCTACGCCACCGCCCGCCCGCGCCCGCAGCGGACCGTGCGGACCAGCCCGACGCCGGCTCCGGCGCCGGTGCGGCTGACGCGTCGCGGCCGGCTCGCGCTGACGCTGCTCTTCGTCGTGGCGATCACGGTGCTCGTGTCGGTGTTCGGCTCCACCTCGGCCGCCACCGGCGAGAAGGGCACGCCCGTGCCCACCCGCACGGTCGTCGTCGAAGAGGGCGACACGCTCTGGGGCATCGCCGGCGAGGTCGCCGACCCGGGCGAGGTCCGCGAGGTCGTCCACCGCATCCAGGAGCTCAACGCGCTCTCCGGCTCCGGCGTCGCCGTCGGCCAAGAGCTGGCCGTCCCGGTCAGCTGAGGCGGCGTCGCGCCGCACCAGCGCGAGCTGGTCCAGGCCGGAGCCCGGGCCACCTGTAACGAACAACCAGGGAGCGCCGGTAACACCAACGCCGGTAGCACCACCGGCAACAACACAAGACGTGCCGCAACCTCCTCGACCCGGGTTCGCAGGCATGAGGGGAAGAGGGGCGGAGCCGTTGCCCGTACGGCTCCGCCCCTCGTCACGTCTGGCCTCATCCCGCGAGTCGGCGCGTGTTGCCCTCGCCCGAGCGCCGAGCCGGCGCGTTCGGCCCCGGGCAAAGTGCAAGATGCGCCGACTCGACGGGTTCGAGCGGGAGGTTTGAGCCGGGTGGCCGCAGCTGCGCGCGAGGTTCGAGC
>NZ_CAMPGZ010000099.1 GCF_946885725.1 uncultured Nocardioides sp. | reverse complement strand
GACTTCTTCGGCCCCTTCGCGTCGTGGACCGGGCGGGCCTCACGAGACTTCTTGGGGCCCTTGTCGACCACGGACTTGCGTACGTCGGTGCTGTTCTCGGCGGCCACAGCGGCGCCCACCGTGATCATGCCGAGCGCAAGCGCGCCCGCACCGATCGCACTGGCGATCTTCAGCGTGCGTGCACGCGTCGATCCTTGCTTTCGCGTCATGTGAGTCTCCCAGGTCACATTGGCGGATAGGGGTTGCTCGACCGTAGGGGTCGGGCACGTCCCTGATGCCCGGTTCAGACAACTTCGGACCGACGTGTCCCAAAAATGGCCCGAAAGGACTACCCGGTCTCGTAGTACGCCCGTCCCAGGAGTCCCACAAGTCGCACGGGGCTCACCGAAGATCAGACAGCTACGGCGGCGGGACCCTCTCCCAGCTCCTCCCGGGCGTCCTGCTCCGGCCGGCCCTGCTCAAATCGACCAAGCGGTCGCGGCCGCACCTCGACGACGATGCCCTCGGTCTCCAGCTTGGTCGCGGCGCGGACCACGGACTCGACGTACTCGCGGTGCTCGGCGGCCAGCAGGTCCGGGCCGCGCGCGAGGATGCGGCCCAGGGTGTCGGGGCTGCAGACCCGCACGTGGCGGGTGAGCAGGTCGAGCCGGCTCTGCCGGGTCAGGCACATCACCGGCCGCACGAGCGCGTGGTAGTCGGCCGGGAGCAGCGCCGCCACCGAGTCCGCTGCCTCGAGGAGGTCCGCGACGTACGGGTCCCGGGACCGGCCGCTGATCCGGAGCAGGTCGTGGCGGACGGTCACCTCGCCCGTCCATGAGCGGTGGTCGAGCAGGAAGACCCCGGTGGGTCCGACGAGGACGCGGCCGTGGGTGCCGGGCGGCCGGCCGGTCCAGGGCAGGTCGGGCAGCGCGTACCAGCGCGCGCGGTCGAGGCGGTCGATCTCCCCGAGCATCCCGGACAGGCCTGCCGGTACGACCTGGGAGACTCCGGCGTCGAGTGTTCGGCGGACCAGGAGTGTCGGGCTCATCGCGTCTCCTCCCCCGAGATCCGTGGTCTCACGGTAGGCAGAGGCGACGCTCCCCCTCACCCTCCAGGCGGCCGAACCGGTTGCGCCAATCGCACGAGGCGGGTGGTCAGTCGCGATACCCGTCGGCGGGCGGCTCCATCTCCAGGCGTACGCCGAGCAGCCGCACCTTGCGCGTGTGGTCGAGCCGGTCGACGAGCTCGAGCGCCGCCTTCTCGAGCAGCGCGCGGTCCGTCGTGGGGCCGGGCAGCGTGAGGCTGCGGGTGCGGGTCTCGAAGGGCACATAGCGAACCTTCAGCCCCACCCGGATCGCCGGCCGGCCCTCCTTGTTGATGTCCTCGAGCACCGTGCCGGTGAGCTCGCGCGCCGCGGCCCGGACGTCGTCCCAGTCGGTGAGGTCGGTCTGGAACGTGGTCTCGCGGCCGTGGCCGCGCGGGACGTACGGCGTCGCGTCCACCGGTGAGGTGTCCGCGCCACGTCCGAGCCGCCGGTACCACGGCCCCATCGTCGGACCGAGCCGGTCGGCGAGGACCTGGGCCTCGGTCTCCGCGAGCTGCCGGACGGTGTGGATGCCGAGCGCCTCGAGCTTGGCTGCGGTCTTGCGGCCGATCCCCCACAGCGCGTCGGTGGGCCGCTCCCCCATCACCTCGAACCAGTTCTCCTCAGTGAGGCGGTAGCTGCCGCGCGGCTTGCCGAACTCGGTCGCGATCTTGGCACGCAGCTTGTTGTCGCCGATCCCGACCGAGCAGTGCAGCCGGGTGCGCTCGAGCACGCGGGCGCGGACCTCACCGGCGTAGGCCTCGGGGTCGTCCGTCTCGACACCCATGAACGCCTCGTCCCAGCCGAGCACCTCGACCGGCACGCCGAACGACCGGAGCGTGTCCATCACCTCCGCCGAGGCCGCCTCGTAAGCCGGCGCGTCCGCGGGCAGGAACACCGCGTCGGGGCACCGCTTCAGCGCGGTCCGCATCGGCATCCCCGAGCGAACGCCGTACTCTCGCGCCTCGTACGACGCGGTGGCCACGACCGCTCGCTCGGTCGGGTCCCCGCGGCCGCCGACCACGACGGGCAGTCCGGCGAGCGCGGGACGGCGCAGCACCTCGACGGCCGCGATGAACTGGTCGAGGTCGACGTGCAGCACCCACGAGGTCCGAGGCGTCGTCACAGCAGAAGGGTAGGTTCACCTGCATGTCGCAACCCGTGATCGTGGTCGTGGGAGCCGGACCGGGTGTGGGCGCGTCGGTAGCGCGCCGCTACGGGCGGGAGGGGTACGCCGCCGGGCTGGTATCGCTGCCGGCCGAGGACCTGGAGAAGCTCGGGCAGCAGCTGCAGTCGGAGGGGATCACGACCGGCTGGGCGCCGGTGGACGTGACCGACCAGGAGGGCCTGACCGAGGCGATCAAGCGGTTCGGCGGCTTCGCCGACGGTATCGACGTGCTGCACTTCAACCCGAGCGCGTTCCGGCAGAAGGACCTGCTCGAGCTGGGCGTCGACGAGCTGCTCGAGGACGTCGCTCTCGGCGTGGGCGGCCTGCTCACCGCCGTCCAGGCGGCACGGCCGTTCATGAGGGCCGGAGCGCGGATCACCGCCACCGGGAGCATGGCGGCCGACGAGCCGTGGCACGAGGCGGCAACACTCGGCGTGCAGAAGGCCGGCTTGCGCAACCTGGTGCGCAGCATCGACGCCCGACTGTCGCCCGAGGGCATCCGCGCGGTGACGGTGACCGTGCGCGGCACGCTCGGCAAGGGCACGCCGTTCGACGCCGACTACGTCGCCGACGCGTTGTACGCCGCGGCGCACCAGGACGAGGACTCGTGGCGGACCGAGGTGCCGTTCACCGGCGGCCCCACCGCAACCTGACCGCTCAGAGCACGAGCAGCGCGACGTACGCGAGCATCGCGAGCAGGGCGACCAGCGCGGCCACCCGGACCCACACCGGTGTGGTGGGCTCGCGGACGGGGTCCGGCGAGACGCCGCGGAGCTCGCGGGGCAGGTCGTCGTCGCTCATGACCCGACACTAGAGCCGACGGCGCGGGTCAGATAGCCCGGGTCACCGTGATCGTGGTGTTCGTGCAGCCGGAGGCCAGCGACTGGATCGCCGACTTCTCGGTGCTGTCGACCGTCAGCCGCCAGCGGATCTTCACGGCCACGAACTCGCGGAGGTAGCGGCAGCGGTCGTACTGCGGCATCCAGGTCGCCGGGTCCTGGTCGCTCTTCGCCTGGTTGACGTTGTCCGTGACTCCGACCAGCGTGCGGTAGTCGCCGAGGTCGTTGGCGTAGTCGCGTCGCTGCGTCGACGTCCAGCTCCTCGCACCCGAGTCCCAGGCCTCCGCGAGCGGCACCATGTGGTCGATGTCGACGTCGCTCGTGTTCGTCCACGACACGCGGTCGTAGTAGGAGAACCAGCGGCCGCCCGACAGACCGCAGCCGGAGCCGATCGTGGGCGGGTCGTCGGCCTCCGCGATCAGCACCTCGTTGCGGGTGTTGCACCCGTCGCCGTCGGCGTCGATCCAGTGCTGGAACAGGTCGCGGTCGTAGCCGGTGCGCACCTCCGGTGCCACCGGCAGGTCGGAGATCGCGGTGAGGAACGGCGCGGAGTAGGTCTCCGCGGCCTGTGCGGGGGCCGGCTGGACGGTGAGGGCCGCGACGACCGCGGCGACGAGCAGGAGAAGTCGGTGCTGGCGCATGGCTGGACGCATGAGAGTCCTCATCCCGAGAGGCGTGAACCTGGCCTGCTCACGTTGCCGCAGCCCTCTTGTCCCGCGCAGCAGGTCACGGACTGCACAGTTCTGCAGTGCACGAACCTGCGGGTTCCGGATTTAGCTGTACGTCGGTGGACTGGCGGCCATGCGGATGACCCCCGACGTGCGCCGTCACCTGACCGCGCTCCTGCTCGTGATGACGCTGGCCGTGGCCCTCGTGGTGGTGGCGGCGGCTTCGCCGTCGATCCCCTAGGGTCACGTCATGTCGTACCCGGATCCCCGCTACCTCGGCGAGACCGGTGAGGCCTCGACCTCGTTCCGGCCCGTGGACGCCACTCCCGACCTGCTGAACGAGAAGGCCGGTTCGTCGGTGCACTACCTCGCGACCGGTGGGTCGACCGGCGGCGACTTCGGCCTCTACCGCTGGAACATGGGCCCCGACCCCTCCGGCCCGTCCCCGCACTTTCACCGCACGATGACCGAGTCGTTCTTCGTGCTCGACGGCGTCGTCTCGCTGTACGACGGCAACGGCTGGAAGGACGCGGCACCCGGAGACTTCCTCTTCGTGCCGCCCGGTGGTGTGCACGGGTTCCGCAACAACAACGGCGCTGCGTCGATGCTGATCCTGTTCACGCCTGGCGCGCCGAGGGAGGCGTACTTCGAGGGGCTCTACGAGATCGCGCTCACCGGCAACCGTCCGTCCGACGAGGAGATGGCGGAGTTCTTCCGGAAGCACGACAACATCTGGGTCGACGAGTAGCCCGTTCGTCTGGTGCAGGCCGGCTTCCGACGGTCGGTCGCTGGACGGCGCGGACCGGGCGCTCGATCATCGAGTTATCCGAGGGCGACCACCTGAACGCATGTTCGAAGACTGTCGGTGGTCCCCGCGTAGATCGTCATCGCCTGGGATCCAGTCCACCCGTCCGTCGCGGTAGCCGCCCTGCCCACGGTCGAGACCGGGTCCGCCATCGATCCGGTCGGAGCCGAGGTCGCCGGTCAGGTAGTCCTGCCCCGGCCCGCCGAACATCTCGTTGCCACCATTGCTGCTGATGACGCCACCGGTGCCGTAGGAGTGGCCGCTCAGCTCGCAATACAGGCCGCCGAAGATCTGGTCGTTGCCTGCGCCGCCGTCGAGGTAGTCCCCCTCGGTCCAGCCCTCGATGGTGTCGTGTCCGGCTTGACCGTAGAGCCGGTCCCTGCCTTGGCCACCGCGACCGGAGTCGTTGCCGGGGCCGAGGTAGATCCGGTCCGCCTGGGCACCGCCGGACACCCCGTCGTTGCCGGCGCCCGTCCGAATCAGGTCGCCGCCGCGGCGACCGTCAAAGTAGTCGGCCAGTGCCGACCCGAGAGCCACGTCGCCGAACCGGGTCAGGCGAACGCAGCGGACGTTGACCAGGGTGTCGTGGCCCTGACCGGTCGCCTGCTCGGCGGCCAGATTCACCCGCACCGGTCTGCGTGCGGACCTGAAGTCGACGCACGGTGTGTTTGCCGCGCGGGCACCCTCGCGCGGCATCGGCACTGTCGCGACATCGTCGCCGGGGCCGGGCTCGACGGAGTAGCTGGCACCGTGAATGGTCAACCTGTCGTCGCCGGACCCCGCGCGTACGTCGACGTAGTCGCGCCGGTCAACCGTGAATCGGTCGTCTCCATTGCCGAGGTCCACGCTGTACCCAGGCCTGGATCGACCGGCGGCGGCTTGATGCACCCGATCGTCGCCGCGCCCGCCACAAACCAGGTCCCCGTCACGGATGCCGCTGATCATGTCGTCACCGCCGAGCGCGACGATCACGTCCCTGCGATGCGGACGGCGGGCTTCGATCCGGTCGTTCGCCGGCGTACCACGCTGGGTGGCGTGCTTGCCGAAGCACGTTTCCGCGAGGCGCGGACCCGCTAGCGTGACCAGTTCTGAAGGACGCGGCCTACCCTGCCGCCTGGGCCGGGGTGGCCCTGGAGCTTCGCTCGGCGTGATCCGCTCCTGCGGAACGTCCGAGGTGTCGTCGACCGGCGCACGGGCAGAGTCCGGGCCGGCAGAGCACGCGCCAACAGCCACATGCTCGTCGCCGCCGGCCATCCCCTCGACGCCCACTCCCTGCCTCCGAGGATGACCCTAGGAGATCGCGCTGCCCCTGGGCGGATTCACGCCGGCGTCGTGCGGACCGATCGCCAACACCCGCAAGCCCGGCCCGTTAGTCCGTCAGCGCCGCACGCGATAGCGCAGGTGCAGCACCCGGTTGCCCTGGATCACCGGGTCGGGGTCCTCCAGCAGGTGCTGCGCGTCGCCGGACCCGAAGAACCGCTTGCCCGAGCCGAACACCACGGGCACGACGTCCAGGCGCACCTCCTCGACCAGCCCGGCGGCGAGCGCTTGGCCGCCGACGTCGCCGGCGGCGACCTCGACGACGCGGTCGCCGGCGAGCTCCTGGGCCTTGGCAACCGCGGCCTCGACCCCGTCGACGAAGTGGAACGGGGCCTGCGGGTCCCAGCCGTCGGGCGGCGGGCGGTGGGTCACGACGACGACGTGGTCGACGCCCGCCGGAGGCCGGCCGTCCCAGCCGTCGGTGATGTCGAAGACGTGGCGGCCGGCGATGGTCGCGCCGATGCTGTCCCAGTAGGGCCGGACATAGTCGTAGGACGTCTGCGACACCTTCAGCACACCGCTGTCGTCGAGCGGCACGTCACCGCTGGTCAACCAATCAAAGAGCGGACCGGGCTGGTCGTCGTCGTCCGCGATGAAGCCGTCCACCGACACCGACGCGTACATGACCACCGTGCCCATGCACCCAACCTAGGACCGGACGGGCCGTTCGACCCGTGTGAGCGCTCCGGCTGGCTGCGACCATGGGGACGTGCCCACGGACCTCCCCGTCGCCGCCGCGTACGTCTTCCTCGTCGCGGTTGCCTTCTGCCGCGGTGGTGCGACGTACCTGGTCGGCCGGCTGGTACGGCGGGCGAAGGTGCTCGACCGGCCGGCGGTACGTCGCGCGGAGGACGTGGTGCGTCGGGTCGGGCCGCCGGCGGTGTCGCTGTCGTTCCTGACCGTCGGCGTGCAGACCGCGGTCAACGCGGCGGCGGGGCTGCTGCGGATGCCGTGGCGCTACTACGTCCCCGCACTGCTGGTCGGCGCGCTGGTGTGGGCGGCGATCTACCTGACCGTCGGGCTGGCGGTCGTGCACGCGTGGCTGAGCGGCGACGGGCGCTGGCTGCTTGCCGGGCTGGCAGCACTGGCGTTGGTGGCGGCGGTGTCGTGGCGGTCGCGCTCCGCGGAGGTCAGTCCTCGAGAAGAGCGCGTACGTCGTCCTCGGTGAGCGCCCCGCTCGGCATGCCGTCGCCGTCGACGACCTGGGCGAACAGCGCGGCCTTGCGCGCCTTGAGCTCCATCACCTTCTGCTCGATGGTCTGCTCGGCGACGAGCCGGTAGACGTTGACCGGCCGGTGCTGGCCGATGCGGTGCGCGCGGTCGACGGCCTGCGCCTCGACGGCGGGGTTCCACCACGGGTCGAGCACGAAGACGTAGTCGGCCTCGGTGAGAGTCAGCCCCACTCCCCCGGCCTTGAGGCTGATCAGGAACACCGGGTCGTCGCCCTGCTTGAAGCCATCGATCGCCGCGACTCGGTCACGTGTGCGGCCGTCGAGGTAGCTGCTGGTGATGCCCTCGCGGTCGAGCCGCGCACGCACCCGGCCGAGGAACGACGTGAACTGGCTGAACACCAGTGCCCGGTGCCCCTCGTCGGCGAGCTCGCTGAGGTGGTCGACGAGCACGTCGAGCTTGGCCGACCCGACGGCGTCGTACGCCTCCTCGTCGACCAGCGCCGGGTCGAGCGCCAGCTGCCGCAACCGGGTGAGCGAGCGGAAGATCGCGATCCGGTGCTTGTCGAAGTCGTCGACGAGCCCGAGCACGTGCTGCCGCTCGCGCTGGAGGTGCGTGTCGTAGATGCGGCGGTGCCGCGGCGTCAGGCGCACGTCGAGCACCTGCTCCTGCTTCTCGGGCAGGTCCGCGGCGACCAGGTCCTTGGTGCGGCGCAGCAGGAACGGCCGGATGCGGCGACGGAACCGGTCGAGCACCTGCCTGTCGCCGAGCTTCTCGACCGGGTTCGCGACGGTCTCCTGGAAGCGCTGCGGCCAGGGGTAGAGACCGGGCGCGACGATCGACAGCAGCGACCACAGTTCCATCAGCCGGTTCTCGAACGGGGTGCCGGTCAGCGCCAGCCGGAACGGTACGTCGAGCCGCCGGACTGCTTGGTAGGTCTTGCCCTGGTGGTTCTTGACCGTCTGCGCCTCGTCGAGGACCAACCCGCCCCACGCGCGGTCGAGGTAGTCGTCGACCTCCATGCGGTAGAGCGTGTAGGAGGTGATGACCAGGTCGGCACCCTCGTGGAGCTCGGCGAGGGATACGCCGCGGCGGGCCTGTGACTCGGTCACCGTGCGCACCACGAGACCCGGCGTGAACCGCGCGGCCTCGTGTGCCCAGGTCGAGACGACGCTGGTCGGCGCCACCACGAGGAACGGCGCCGCGCCCTCGGCGCGCGCGTGGGCGACGAGGGCGAGGGTCTGCACGGTCTTGCCGAGCCCCATGTCGTCGGCGAGGATCCCGCCGAGGCCGGCCCGCCGGAGGAACGCCAGCCAGCGGAAGCCGTCGAGCTGGTAGGGACGCAGGTCCGCCTCGAGATCGGCCGGCGGCTCGACCGCCGGCAGTTCGTCGGTGGCGCGCAGGGCCCGCGCGGCCTCGGTCCACCGAACGGCCTGCTCGTCGACGATGCCGACCTCGGCGAGCTCGTCCCACAGACCCAGGTCGTGCGTGCTCAGGCGCACCCCGTCGGCCGGCTGCTCGTGCAGGTCGCCGGCCGCCTCCACGAGCTCGCGCAGGTGGGCGAACTCCGGCCGGTCCACCTCGATGTGCACGCCCGTGCGCAGGATGACGCGCGGCTCGCCGCGGGTGAGCGCCGAGAGCAAGGTGGCCAGCGCGAGGCTGTCGCCGTCGACGCTGATGACGACCTCGAGGTCGAGCCAGTCGGTGCGGTCGTCCGGGTCCGCGTCGTCTGAAGACCCGTCGGCGGCCGGCTCGCGGGTGGCGAAGCGGACGACCGGCGCGGTGCGCGCCTCCCGGTAGTCGGGGCGAGCGCCGATCTCGGTGATCTCCACCTGCTCGCCGGCCTCGAGTCCCGGCAGGACGTCGACCGCGAAGTCGATCGCCTCGACCCCGGTGAGCAGCTGCTCGGGCGCGAGCCCGCGGTCACGGGCGTGCGACCGGCACAGCCGGTGGACGGCGGCCTCGTCGAGCTCGAGCCGGTCGAGGAGCTCCTGCTCCTGGTCGGTACGACGGATGCCGCGGCGGCCGCGCGTCTCCTCGAGCCCGTAGACACGATCGGTCTCGCCGACGCGGTAGCGCCACGACCACACCAGCTCCACGCGCTCGACCGAGACCCAGGTGACCTGGAGCGCCAGCCGAGGCCGGGGCGGCTCGGGCAGCTCCACGGAGCCGTCGGAGGAGGTGACGGGGACGTGCCGGCGCAGCCGCGGGAGGTACTCGGTGACCAGGTCGGTGCGGTCGGCCGCGGGCACCACCAGCGAGTCGCCGGCGGTCAGCAGCCGGCGCACCTCGGGACCCAGTCCCCGCGACAGCGGTGCCAGCACGAGCGCCCAACCCGTCGGCGGGCCGCCCGGCGACCACAGCGCGACGCCGTGTCCCATGTGGCCGGGTGTGGTGCCGTCGCCGAGCAGGTCGAGGTCGGCGGCGGCGTACCACTCGTCGTCGACACGGACGCCGAGCCCGAGGTGGGCGTCCCCGGCCTCCGAGGTGTTGACGTCGAGCTCGACGGTCACCGGGGCGTGGTGGACGTCGACGGAGGCGACGCCGTTGCCGGGCACGAACGTGATGCCGGCGGCGCGGGCCCGCTCCAGGAGCGGCCACAGCGAGGGACCGAAGCCGGTCAGCGGGAGGTGCGACTCCGAGCCGAAGTAGGTCTGCCGGGACGCCGCCCGGTAGGCCGCGAGCAGCTCGCCGATGACGGCCACCTGCGCCGGTGGGCAGCCCTTGCGCTTGTCGAGGTACGGCACGTCCTGCCAGGTGGCGCCGGAGCGGACCCAGTTGTCGCGGGCGCCACGGACCAGCGGTCGCAGCCGCAGCGTGCCGCGCACCGGGGCGCTGACCCGCGACCACGAACGGAACGCCGCCCGGCTGGTCGTGCTGCTCAGGTCGACCTGCAGGGCCAGCGGCGTGGCGTGCTCGCCGGACCGGTCGTCCTCGTCGAGCTCATCGAGAACCGTGGAGAGCCGCCGCTCCCAGTCGCGCCGGCCGTCGGCGAGCGCGGCGGCGACGTGCTCGCGGCGGACCACCAGCAGCGCGGCCAGCGCGTGCTTGCAGCCGTCCCCGACGGGGCAGCTGCACCGGCTGTAGACCCAGACGCCGCGCTCGGCGGTGCCGACGGCGACGTACGTCTGGTACGGCGTCGAGCCCGATCCGGCGACGAGCCCGCGGACGTCGAGGTCGCCCTCGCCGTCGACCTCGTGGTGGATCTCGAGCACCTTGCCCCGGTCGGCGTAGTCGACCGCGCGGTCGAACGTGACCGCTCCGAAGCGCCGGCTCAGCGCCTCCTCGTCGAGCGCCAGGGACAGGTCCACCACGGGCTCGACCCTACGTGCGAGCACCGACAGGCCCCCGAACAGCCGGACGGACCGTGCACCCGGCTTGGTGCACGGTCCGCCCGTCCGCTCTCTGTGGCGGGGTGGTGGGGGGCCTAACGGACCACCCTCACCGAGCGGGTCCTGCTGCGGTCCCCGAGGGTGACGCCGTCGCCCTTCCAGACGGCGACCACCTTCATCCGACCGGTCTTGGCCGGTGCGCGCGTGACTGCCTTCCACTTGCCACGCGCGTCGACCGTGGCCCGCACCACCTTGTCGTGACGCTTGCCGCGAGCGTCGAGCCTCACCAGCACGGTCGTCCCGGGCTGACCCGCGGACAGCTTCCCGCGGAGCACGAGGTGGTCCTTACGTCCGACCTTGTGAGGGGTACGGGCGAGATCCACCACGGCGCGCACCTTCAGCCGGGTGACCGGGCTGACCGTCGGGGCGTGCTGCCCGTCCCCGGGGAACGCGACCCGGAAGTCGGTCGTCGCCTTCGGCTTGATGCCCCGGAACTTGAAGCTGCCGTCGACCGCGGTCGTGGTGCTCGTCTCGTCGACCCACACCGGAGTGACCCGGCCACCCTGCGGCAGCACCTCGCGGGACTGCAGCACGACGGGTGCCCCACCGACGGCTTGTCCGTCGATGGCGAGTACGCCGTTGAGGGCGGTCGTCTCGCCGGCCCGGACCGGACCCGCCACGGCGGGTGCGACCTGAACCTCCGGAGTCCGCTGCGCGGCCCCCGGCGTTGTCCCGGTGTCAGCCGCCGGCGGAGCCGGCAGGTTGATCGTGAACGTCCAGGACTTCGGCTCGCTGGCGTTGCCGAGAGCGTCGACCGCGATCGCCTGCAGGGTGCTCGTCTGGTCGATCCGGATCACGCCGCCGCCGTAGGACGGCGAGTTCGTGGTCGGCGTCGTGCCGTCCAGCGTGTAGTAGATCCGCGCCGTCGCTTCCGGCGAGCTCAGCGTCACGTTCTGGACTGCATCGAACGTCCCGCCGGACACCGACGCCGTCACCTCGGGCGCGGTCATGTCGACCGTGTAGGTCTCGCTCTTGACCGCCGACGACGTCCCACCCTCGCCGCGGGCGACGTACTGCAGGTTGGTCGTGCCCTCGTCGACGTGGATCGGCCCGCTGTAGAGCCGACCGCTCTCGCGCGGGTCGCTGCCGTCGGTCGTGTAGAGGATCTCCGTCGTCAGCGGGTTCCCCGTCAGCGTCACGTCGAGCTCGTGGTTGAACGCACCGCTCTTCCAGCTCGGGATCGCGCCAGGACCGGCGATCTTGCCCTGGACCGCGAACAGGTCCGTGGAGCCGAGCGGGATCGGGTCCCTGAGCTCCGCGCCGTTAGGGCCAGTGACCTGCTTGACGTCGAAGACGTTGGTGTCGTACGGGCTGCCGATCACCTTGTGCTCGACGTTCGGGTCACCGACGTACCCCTGCGGCGCGGCCGGACCGACCGACGGGTCCCACCGGAGGACGGGTCCGATCGGCTGGGTGTACAGCCCGCCGAACTCCCCGCACGGGCCCGACATGCAGCCGACGTCGTCGGTGTAGAACAGCCGGCCCCGGTCGTCCGCGGTCGCCCGCACGACGCCGTACGGGTGAATGATCTCGTACGTCGCACCGGGCACCACGTCGTCGATGCGGACGCGGATCCGGCCGAAGGCGACCTGGTGGTCATCCTGGATGGTGGCGCTGTCGAACGCCGCCTCCAGGGCGAGGACCAGCCGGGCCCGGATCTCGCCGACCTCGAACAACGCGTCGGCGGACCACCAGAACGACTCGTCCGGGAAGTTGTCCGGGAACGAGACGCCCCTGGTCGGGTCGGGCACCTCGCCGATCACCGGGCAGAGCGGGTCGTCGAGGCACAGCTCGAGCGCGACGGGCTCGATGTTCTTCGACGGCACGGGGATGTCCGTGAGCGAGAACGGGTAGCCCGCGAGCTTGTCCTTCGACACGTCGGTCAGGTTGTGGATCACGACGTGGAACGTGGACACCGGTCCCGGCTTGGGCGCGACCGGCTCGGCCGGCGCCTCGGCGGGCGGCTCGGTCCCAGGCTCCGGCTCCGGCGGAGGCGGCGGAGCGTCGGGCAGCGAGACCGCCCTCAGCGTGGTCGTCCTGGTGACGACGATCTTCTCGCGATCGAGCTCATTTTCGCCCTGGTCGTACTCCTTGGTGCTTCCGAGCGGCTCGCCGTCCTCGTCGATCCGCGGCCGGGTGCCGTCGAGCGTGTAGTAGATCCGGCCGGGAATGCTCGCCTTGAGCCGGAACTCCTGCCGGCCGTACAGGACCGAGCTGTCCTCCGGAAGACCCGGGTCCAGCGAGACGACCGAGAGACCGTCACGGACCTCGTACTCCTCCTCGTACACGTCGCTCACGTCGTCCCCGAGCCGGACGACGTAGCGCAGCGTCGCCTTGCCGTCGGCGGGAAGAGGCACCGTCGCGTTCGGCGTGCCGGTCGTCGACTGGAAGGCGTGCACGAGCACGGCATTCGTGGACTCGTCGGTCACCTCCGCGCGAGCGGCGGAGAGCTGCTCGTCGGTCACCGTCGGGTCGGTGGTCCAGAAGATCTGCGCCTCACCCGGGAACGACGGGATGATCTCCACGTTGGTGCCGGGCGCGTACAGGTCGCCCGGGAGCGACACCGTGCCGCGCGGCTGGGCGAATCGGCCCTGGACGGTGAACAGGTTGGTCTCCGCCGAGTTCACACCCGGGCCGCCGATGCCCGGTCCCTCGATGCGGAAGAAGTTCGTGCCGAACGGGCTGCCCACGACCTGGTGCTCGACGCCGGGGTCACCGACATAGCCCTCGGGCGCGGCGGGGCCCACCCTGGGGTCCCAGCGCAGGAACGTCGACAGCCGCCCGTTGAGCGCCTGCTTCCAGTCGCACGGCGGCGACAGGCAGCCGGCGTCCTCGGTCATCCGGACCCGGCCGCGGTCGTCGGCCTCGACGACGTCCACGCCGTACGGCGACGTCACCGTGTACTGCGCGAAGGGCACGGCGTCGTCGATGCGGATCCGGAGGCGCTGGAACGCGACCTGCTGCCCGTAGGCGATCTCGCCGGGACCGCCGAACGCGGCCTCCTGCGCCATGATCAGACGGGCGCTGGCGCCCGACGGCGTGTCCATGAGGGCCTCACCGGACCACCAGAAGGCCTCCTCGGTGAAGTTCTCCGGCACCGATGGCTGCGCCCCGGGGTCCGGCAGCGGCTCGGCCGTCGGGCACAGCAAGTCGTTCGGGTCGAGGCACAGCTCGAGCCGCACGGGGTCCAGCGTCAGGCCATCGCGCTCGAGGCCGTTGTCGCTGAACCACATCGGGTACGCGTACCTCTGGTCGGTCGGTCCGACGCGCTGCGCGAGGCTCAGCTCGGCCGCGGCGGCCGGCGCTGTCAGCGCCAGCGGCGTCAGCCCCGCCATCGAGATGGCGCCGGCGACCACGCCGACCGCGACCCGGAGCCGGCGTGTCACCGAGCGCCCTGGCTCTCGCTCGTTGTGTTGGTGCGATTGATCCAGCATCTCGTGCTACCCCCATCCGACGACCCCCCGGTCGTCTCCGTTGTGTGCCGACGTCATCGTGGTCGGCGTGTGACAAACGTTCGTGAAACGTGGTTCGGCCGCCTCAGCCCGGGCACGTGCCGCGTGCGCCGAACAACACGCGTCCCGTCAGGTCCTCACGCGGGAGGGCGCCGAAGCTGCGTGAGTCGACGGACCGCTCGCGCCCGTCCCCGAGGAGGTAGACCGTCCCCGGCGGCACGGGCACGGCACCGGCGAACAGCCCGTCGACGCTCGCGCGGTCCAGCCAGGGCTCCGGGACCAGTCGCCCGTTGCGCACCAGCTGCCCGTCGTCGAAGCCCACCGTGTCGCCGCCGACGGCGGCGACGCGCTTGACGATCGCCCGGCCGTCCGGCCCGTCCGCGAGGACGACCTGGCCGGCCGTCGCCTCCTGCGCCCCGGGGTGCCAGACGACCAGCCAGCCACCGGGGCAGTACGTCGGCGCCATCGACTGCTCCACCACGCGGTGCACCGACAGCACACCGCCGGCGAACGCGAGCCCGAGCGCCAGGACCACCACGGCGACGACCGTCTGCACCGTCCCGGCGAGGCGGGACACCCGGCTCGGTGCGCGAGCCGGGCCCTCGATCACTGTCAACGTCCCGCTACCTCAGCGGCGACCGCGCGGCCGCCTGGGCCGACGCGGACGACGAGGCTTCCGCGGCTTGCGCGGCTTGCGCGGGCGCTTGGGGTCGTCGTGGTGACCCTTGCCGTGCTTGCGCTTCTTCCGCCGACGCCGTGGCTTCGGCGCCGGGAGCTGGGCGGCCGGCGGAGCCGTCGGTGCGCCGCCCGGGTCCGACGGCGTGTCGCTGTGGTCGTCGTCGTGGTCGTC
>NZ_CAMPGZ010000098.1 GCF_946885725.1 uncultured Nocardioides sp. | reverse complement strand
CGTTGATCTGCTGGGCGATCTTCTTGTACGCCGCGTCGAGGCTCGGCTTGAGCTCTTCGAAGGGCACCTCGACGGTGAGCTTGGCCCGCGTGGGGCTCAGAGTCTCGACGGCGCTCTTCACAGGTGTACTCCTAGGTCGGGGACGTGCTTGAAGAAATGCTGGGGAAATGCTGGACGTGCTGGGACGTGCCGGCGTACGCCGATGGCTCGGCGGCTGCTGCACGCGGTGTCGGGGCGACAGGACTCGAACCTGCGATCTCCTGCTCCCAAAGCAGGCGCGCTAGCCACTACGCTACGCCCCGCGGTCGACCCCGCCAGGGGCCCCGGGCAGTCTAGAGGACGGCGCAGGCGGCACCGAAATCGCGCCGACCGACGGATGTTCCGGGGTGGTGCTGCGGGGGTGGTGCTGATGTGAACCGTGGACGCCCTTGTGCCAGAATGGAACCGCGAAGTCGCCCGGTCCGACCGGGCGATACGCACGCGGATGTAGCTCAATGGTAGAGCCCTAGTCTTCCAAACTAGCTACGCGGGTTCGATTCCCGTCATCCGCTCCGAAGGCCCGCTCCGGCGGGCCTTTTCTCTTGCTCGGACCACCCCGTGGACCGGGCTCAGGTCACTTGCGGTGCAGCAGGAACAGCGCGCGGTCGTCGTTGATCGAGTCGCTCTGCACGATCAGCCGGCGGGCGCCGCCCACGAAGCCGCTGCGGAGCAGCCGCTCCCCCTGCCCGAGCAGCTTGTCGATGCCGAGCGCGATGTCGCGCGTCGGCGTCTCGACCAGGCCGTCGGTGAACATCAGCAGCGCGTCGCCGCGGTTGAGCACGCCGCGGACGACGGTGAACTCCGCCTCGGGCATCAGGCCGAGGATCGGCCCCTCGGCCTCGTGGACCGCCCAGCGGCCGGAGCCGGCCTTCATCTGCACCGCCGGCGGGTGGCCGGCCGAGCGGATCTCGAACTCGCCGGTCGACAGTCTCAGCGCGAGGTGTACGGCGGTGGCGAACCCCTCGTTCCAGTCCTGGCGCAGGAGGTAGTCGTTGGCCGCCGGCAGAAAGTTCTCGGGCGGCATCGAGCCGAGTAGGCCGCCGAAGGCACCGGAGAGCAGCAGCGCCCGGGTGCCGGCCTGCTCGCCCTTGCCGGAGACGTCGACGACCGCGACCTCGAAGTGGTCGCCGTCGCGCGAGAGCGAGGCGACCATGAAGTCCCCGGCGAACGACGAGGCGCCGGCGGACCGGGTCACGGCCTCGGCGTGCCAGTCCTCCGGGAGCGCCGGGATGTGACCCTGCTTGGTGATCCGGTCGCGCAGGTCGACGAGCATCGACTCGCTGCGGGCGCCGGCGACGCCGAGCTGGGAGCGGCGGAACGACGCCACCAGGATGATCAGGCCGACGCCGAAGGAGACGACGATGCCGCCGACGCGTCGGCCGTCGAGCTGGTCGTTGGCGGTCGCTGCCACCACGATGACCATGACGCCGAGGACGAAGACCACGAACCACGGCAGCGTGCGCGGGCCCAACGAGCTGCTGGCAAGCACCATCGGGATGACCAGCGACGTGACCGGCACCAGTGAGCTCTGGGACATGGCGACGCCGGTCAGCACCGTGACCAGCCCGAGGAACAGCATCATCGTGACCTCGGTGGTGCGGTGCCGGCGTACCGCCGTCCGCCACCGTCGCGACAGCGCCTGGCGTGCGGGCACGGACGTCAGGCGGTCGGATGCGGGGGCGGCGACCACGGGTTGAACCTTAGTGGTCACGTCGCCCCGCCATCGGCGTTTCGTAAAGAGATCCGCGACCCGTCCGGGTCACCGGGACGCACGCGACCGGAACCGCGGCTGGCAGCGCGGACACCAGTAGAGGTTGCGCGCGACCAGCTCCTGGGTGCGCACGGCGGTGCCGCACACGAAGCACGGCTCGCCGGTGCGGCGGTAGACCCAGCGCGTGCCGGTCGGGTCGGCGGACGCGACCCGATCCTGCGTCGACGGCGGGTGCGGCACCGCCACCGTGTCGATGACGCCGAGCCGGACCCCTTCGCGCATGAGGACGACGAGGTCGGCCCACATCTCCTCGAGCCGTGAGAGGCGCAGGGAGGTTCCGGGCCGGAACGGGTCGACCCGGTGCCGGAAGAGCAGCTCGGCGCGGTACACGTTGCCGATGCCTGCCACGACGGCCTGGTCCATCAGCAGCGCGGCGATGGAGGTGCGGCTGCGCCGGATCCGCTCCCACGCCGGCGTCGGGTCCGCCTCCGGCTGCAACGGGTCGGGGCCCAGCCGCGCGATCACCGCGCCACGGCCGGCGGGGTCGAGCAGCTCGCAGGCAGTGGCTCCCCGGAGGTCGGCGTACGACACCGGCTCCCTCTGCGCGCTCTCGTGGGCGACCAGCCGCAGCCGCACCTGCCCGACCGGCGGTGGCGCCTCGCCGTCGTACAGGTCGAACTTGCCGTACAGCCCGAGATGGACGTGCACCACGCGCTCGCCCTCGAACTCGAGGAACAGGTGCTTGCCCCACGCCCGCGCGTCGACCAGCGTCGTGCCGTCGAGCAGCGCGGCGGAGTCGGCGAACCGTCCCTGCGGCGACGAGACCCGGACGCGACGGCCCGCGAACCGCTCGCGCAGCCCCGCCGCCAGCCGGTGGAGGGTGTGTCCCTCGGGCACGCCTCCCTCAGCCCTGGGCCGGACCGCGGCCGAGCGCGGACTCGGGCAGCGGCGGGAGGTTGCCGGTCTTCTCGTAGTCGGCGAGCATCCCGATCCGGCGCACGTGCCGCTCCTCCCCGGTGAACTCGGTGGTGAGGAAGACCTCGATGAACCGGGTCATGTCGTCGACCGTGTGCATCCGGCCGCCGACCGAGATCACGTTGGCGTCGTTGTGCTCGCGGGCGAGCACCGCGGTCTCCTCGCTCCAGACCAGCGCGGCACGCACGCCCTTGACCTTGTTGGCGGCCATCTGCTCACCGTTGCCGGAGCCGCCGATCACCACGCCGAGCGCCTGGACGCCGTCCTGCTGGTCGGCGGCGACGCCCTCGGCGGCGCGCAGGCAGAAGACGGGGTAGTCGTCGGCGGCGTCGTAGACGAACGGACCGTGGTCCACCGCCTCGTGCCCCTGGTCGGCGAGCCAGTTGAGCAGGTGCTCCTTGAGCTCGAGGCCGGCGTGGTCGGAGCCGAGGTGAACGCGCATGGCCGGAATTGTTCCATCCGGGTTGTCGAATCGGACCGGCCCCGTCCGTCACCGAGGTGGAAGACTCACGACACCTCACGGGAGGAAACACCGATGACCCAGCCCTCGACACGCGCAGGCCTGCCCGAGCCCGCGGACGACTACTCCGGCGACGAGTCGTGAGGTACGTCGTCCTCCTGACCGAGACGGAGCCGGAGGCGTGGGACCGCGCCACCGACGAGGAGCGGCAGGCGGTGCTGGCCGCGCACCGTGCGTTCGACGACGAGGTCGAGCGCCGGGGCACGATCCTCGACGGCCGCGCTCTCGACCGGTCGGAGACGGCGACCACGCTCCGTGCGACGGACGACGGCTGGCGGATCACCGACGGTCCGTTCGCGGAGACGGCCGAGCAGCTCGGCGGGTTCTATGTCGTCGAGATGCCCGACCTCGACGCGATGCTCGCGGCGGCCCGGCTGCTGCCGCGCGGCTACACGATCGAGATCCGGCCGGTCGTCAGCGTGCCGGACTACTGACAGGTCGACCGACGACGTGACGACGCTCCTCGACGAGGTCTGGCGCGACCAGTGGGGCCGGCTCCTGGCCCTGCTGGCCGCGCAGTTCCGACGACTCGACCTCGCCGAGGACGCGCTCGCCGACGCGTTCGAGGCGGCCGCGCGCACCTGGGGTGACGAGCCGCCGGGCAACCCGCCCGCGTGGCTGCTGACCACGGCCCGGCGCAAGGCGGTGGACCGCCTGCGTACGGAGGCGACGGCCGCGCGCAAGCAACCGCTGCTGGTCGTCGACGCCCGGACGCAGGAGGAGGCCGAACGACACATGGCCGACCCCGGCGAGCCCGTGCTCGACGAGCGCCTGCGGCTGGTGCTGCTGTGCGCGCACCCCTCGCTGTCCCCCGAGGCGGCCGCCGCGCTGTCCCTGCGCCTCGTCCTGGGTGTCTCCACCGACGACATCGCCCGGCTGTTCCTGGTGCCGCGCGCGACCATGGCCGCCCGGCTCACCCGGGCCCGCAAGAAGGTCGCGGCGGCCGGCGTGCCGTTCGCCGTGCCGGGACCCGACGACCTGGCCGCCCGGGTCCCGGTCGTCGCGCGGGTCGCCTACCTGGCGTTCACCGCCGGCTACGCCCCGGCCTCTGGTGACCGGCTGCTGCGCGCCGAGCTCGCCGGCGAGGCCGTCCGGCTGGTGCGGGTGGTGCGGGAGGTGCTGCCGCGCGGACCGGTGCTCGACGCGCTGCTCGCGCTGGTCCTGCTCCAGCACTCCCGTCGAGACGCCCGGGTCGGCCCCCGCGGCGAGCTGGTGCTGCTCCCGGACCAGGACCGGACGCGCTGGCACCACGACGAGATCGAGGAGGCGCTCGCCCTGCTCGCGCCGTGGGGGCGGGACGCGCCGGCCACCACGCCGTACCTCCTCGAGGCGCTGATCGCCGCCGAGCACGCCATCGCGCCGACGCCCGAGGACACGGCGTGGCCGCGGATCGCGGACCTCTACGCCCAGCTGGAGGAGGTCACCGGGTCGCCGGTGGTGCGGCTCAACCGGGCGGTCGCGGTGGCCGAGGCCGACGGACCGCTGGCCGGGCTGGCGCTGCTGGACGGGCTGGAGCTGCCGGGCAGCCACCGGCTGCCGGCGGTGCGCGCCGAGCTGCTGACGCGGGCCGGCCGGTACGACGAGGCGCGGAGGGCGTTCGACGAGGCGCTGGCGCTGTGCGGCAACGACGTGGAGAGGCGGCACCTGGCCGCCCGACGGTCAGACCTCGAGGGTGGCGCGTAGGAACGCCGCCGCCTCGGCGAGCGCCTCCTCGGCGGCGTCGAACGCCTCCGGGTGCCGCCAGAACCCGTGCACCATGCCGGGGTACAGCGTGGTCGTCACCTGCCCGCCGGCCTCCTGGATGAGCCGGGCGAGCTCGACGTCCTCGCCGGCGAGCACGTCGTGCTCGGCGACCTGGACGAGCGTCGGCGGGAGCGTGCCGAGCCGGTCCGAGCGCAGCGGTGCCAGGTCGGGGTGCCGAAGGTCCTCGGGACGGGCGGCGTACTGCCGCCAGTACCACTCGCACTCCTCGGCGGTGAGGCTCGGCAGCGACTCCGTGGCGTACGACGGCGCGGCCGCCTCGGGGTCGAGGAACGGGTAGACGAGCACGGCGCCCGCGAACAGGTGGGGGTTGCGCAGCGCCGCGACCAGCGCGAGGTTACCGCCGGCGCTGTCGCCGATGACCGCCAGCCGGGTGGGGTCGATGCCGAACCCGGCCGCGTTGGCGACCAGCCAGTGCACCGCGGTGTCGACGTCGTCGGGCGCCGCCGGGAAGCGGTGCTCGGGCGGCCGGCGGTAGTCGACGGTGAGCACGGCCATCCCGGTGCGGTTGGCCAGCCGGCGCGACTGGGCGTCGTGGGTGTCGAGGTCGCCGAAGACGAAGCCGCCGCCGTGCAGGAACACCAGCCCGCCGAGCTGGGTCGGCGCGCCGGTCTCGGGCACGTAGAGCCGGCAGGACACGCCGTCGGCGTCGACGTCGACCACGCGGGCGACTGCCTCCTTGGGCTCCTCGGCGGCGGCCGTCCGGGCCTCCTCGCGCAGCGCGGCGATCTGCTCGGGACCGAAGCCGGGGTCGGTCACCGAGGGCTCGGCCGCCCAGAGCTCGAGCACGGCCTCGGCCTGCGGGTGCAGCGCCACGTCAGCCCTCCGTTCAGGTCAGCCAGGGTCAGCCAGGGTCAGCGCAGTCACTTGCCGAGCCGCGCGAGCTCCTCGTCGACGACCGAGGGGTCGAGCTTGGTGAAGATCGGCGTGGGCTTCTCGACCTTGGCGCCGACCTGGACCGGGCGGCGCTCCCAGCGCGGCGTGCCGGAGTACTCGCCGGTGATGATCGGGTAGGTGTCGATCCCGGCCCCGTCGTCGGGGTCGAGGTCCTGGACGTGCTCGATGCGCGGCATCGGCATGAACTCGCCCTCGCCGCCGAACGTCGTCCAGACCTTGTTGGAGGAGTGCGGTAGGAACGGCGCCAGCAGCACGTTGCAGTCGAGGACGCACTGGGCGGCCACGTGCAGCACCGTCGCGAGGCGGTCGCGCTGGTCCTCGCCCTTCATCTTGTAGGGCTCGGTCGCGGTGAGGTAGCGGTTGACCTCACCGACCACCCGCATCGCCTCGGCGATGGCGGCGCGCTGCCGGTGCCTGCCGATGAGCTCGCCGACGCTGTCGAACCCGGCCGCGACCGTGGCCAGCACGTCCTGGTCGACCGGCTCGAGCGTGCCCGCGGGCGGCACCTCGCCGAAGTTCTTGGCGATCATGTTCGCGGTGCGGTTGACCAGGTTGCCCCAGCCGGCGACCAGCTCGGAGTTGGTGCGCTGCACGAACTCCGCCCAGGTGAAGTCGCTGTCGCTGGTCTCCGGCCCGGCCGCGCTGATGAAGTAGCGCAGCGCGTCGGGTTGGTAGCGGGCGAGCACGTCGTGGACGAAGATCACGACCCCGCGCGAGGACGAGAACTGCTTGCCCTCCATCGTCAGGAACTCGCTGGAGACCACCTCGGTGGGCAGGTTGAGCGCGCCGTACACGCCGGGCTCGCCGCCGCGGTCGCCGCGGCCGTCGTAGGCCAGCAGCTCCGCTGGCCAGATCTGGGAGTGGAAGACGATGTTGTCCTTGCCCATGAAGTAGTAGGACAGGGCCTCGGGGTCGTTCCACCACTCGCGCCAGCGTTCGGGCTGGCCGAGGCGGCGGGCCCACTCGATCGAGGCGGAGAGGTAGCCGATCACCGCGTCGAACCAGACGTAGAGCCGCTTGGTCGGCTGGTCCTCCCAGCCGGGCACCGGGATGCCCCAGTCGATGTCGCGGGTCATCGCGCGCGGCCGGATGTCCTCGAGGATGTTCTTGGAGAACTTGATGACGTTGGGCCGCCAGGTGCCGGACGCCTCACGGTCGTCGAGCCACTCCCTCAGCGCGCCGGCGAGCGCGGGCAGGTCGAGGAAGAAGTGCTGGGTCTCGACGAACTCCGGGGTCTCCCCGTTGATCCGCGAGCGCGGCTCCTTGAGGTCGGTCGGGTCGAGCTGGTTGCCGCAGTTGTCGCACTGGTCGCCCCGGGCCTCGGCGTAACCGCAGATCGGGCAGGTGCCCTCGATGTAGCGGTCGGGCAGCGTGCGGCCGGTCGACGGGCTGATCGCGGCCAGCGTGGTCTGCTCGACCATGTAGCCGTTGCGGTGCACGGTGCGGAACATCTCGCGCACCACGTTGTAGTGGTTGCCGGTCGTCGTGCGCGTGAACAGGTCGTAGGACAGGCCGAGGTCGACCAGGTCCTGCACGATCACCGCGTTGTTCTTGTCCGCCAGCTCGCGGGCGGTGACGCCTTCCTTGTCGGCCGCGACGAGGATCGGTGTGCCGTGCTCGTCGGTGCCCGAGACCATGAGCACGTCGTGGCCGGCCATCCGCATGTAGCGGCTGAACACGTCGGAGGGCACGCCGAACCCGGCCACGTGGCCGATGTGGCGCGGGCCGTTGGCGTACGGCCAGGCGACGGCGGACAGGACTCTGCTCATGGCACAACCCTAGTGAGCCGCGCCATCGGGTTATGGCGCGGTCGTCTCCCGCGGGACGCCCGTCACACGGTGCGGCCGGCGAACGCGGCGATCCGGTCGTACGGCGACGCGCCCTCCGGTGCCGGCTGCTCGGGACCGAACGCCTGGCCGCGGTTGTCCTCGGTGAGGCTCGCCCGCATGAACGCCAGGCCGCGCTCGGCCACCTCGGGGTCGAGGTCGTCGGTGGACCGGCCGATCGCCCGGCACAGGTCCCACGTGTGGACGGCCAGCTCCGCCGACTGCCAGTCGGCGCTCGCGGTCTCCTCGTCGGGCTTGCGGTGCCAAGCGTGGATCAGGTCGTCGGCGGCCACCCGGAACGCGCCGGCCCAGTCCTGGGTGACGCGCGGCGGCGGGGTGTCCCAGTCGACCTTCTCGCCGTTCATCATCTGCAGGAACCGCCGGGGCGTGACGACCAGGTGGTCGACGAGCTGCTGCCCCGTCCAGTCGGAGCAGGGCGTCGGCCGGCGCAGCTGGTCGCGGTGCACCTCCGCGAGCACGTCCCCGGTCTGGTCGAGCGCGTGCGAGAGCACCCGGACAGCGTCGTGGGTCATGGTGGTCACACGTTCACGTTAGACCCGTCACCGGGGTGCTCTCCAGAGAAGAGTCAGGAGAAGTCGGGGCCCTTGTCGCGGGTGCGCTTGAGCTCGAAGAAGCCGGGTGTGGAGGCGACAAGCAGGACGCCGTCCCACAGCTTGCCGGCGGCCTCGCCCTTCGGCGCGGGAGTGACGACCGGGCCGAAGAACGCCGTGCCCTCGACGGAGATGACCGGGGTGCCGACGTCCGTGCCGACCTGGTCCATGCCGGCGTGATGCGACTTCTTCAGGTCGTCGTCGTACTCGGTGGAGTCCATCGCCTCGGCCAGCGACGTCGGCAGTCCGACCTCGGCGAGGGCCTCCTCGATGAGCTGCCGGTCGATCTCCCGGCCCTGCAGGTGGATCCGCTCGCCGAGCGCGGTGTAGAGCGGCAGCAGGATCTCGTCGCCCTCCGCCTGGGCGGCGGCGATGCAGACCCGGACCGGGCCCCAGGCCGGCTCGAGCATCTTGCGGTACTCGTCGGAGATGTCCTTGTCCTGGTTGAGGTAGGCCAGGCTCATCACGTGGAACGACGGCGCGATCCGGCGCACCTTCGCGACCTCCAGCAGCCACCGGGAGGTGATCCAGGCCCAGGGGCACAGCGGGTCGAACCAGAAGTCGACAGCCGTGCGGTCGCTGTCGGCCGCGTGATCGGAGGGGGCCAAGCTGTCGAGGGTCTCGGGCGTCTCGGGCATGGTGCGCTGCTCCTGTGGGTGCGGTGTGCTGCGGATGCCGTGCGCGGACCGTCGGATCCGGAGCGGAATGCCCCGGTTGGCCGCGGTCCACACGGCTGTATCTACCAACAGATATACAAACTGTCTCGATTCGGTTATTCCCCGGTCCGGGTGTCAGGATGCGCACATGCCTGGAACGAACCTGAGCCGGGAGGAGGCCCGCGCCCGCGCGGCCCTCCTGGACGTGGATTCCTACGTCGTCGACCTCGACCTCGCGACGGGAAGCACGAAGACCTTCCGCTCGACCACCACGCTCCACTTCCGCTGCAACGAGCCCGGCGCGAGCACCTTCGTGGACCTGGTCGGCGCCGACATCTCCGAGCTGACCCTCAACGGCCGCGAGCTGGACTGGACCGAGGTCTACGCGCAGGGCCGGATCACGCTCGACGACCTCCAGGCCGAGAACGAGCTGCGGGTCACCGCCGACATGCTCTACAGCCACACCGGCGAGGGCCTGCACCGCTTCGTCGACCCGGCCGACAGCCGGGTCTACCTGTACTCCCAGTGCGAGGTACCGGACGCCCGGCGCATCTACGCCACGTTCGAGCAGCCCGACCTCAAGTCGGTCTTCACCTTCAACGTCACCGCGCCGGCCGGCTGGAAGGTCGTGTCCAACGCGCCGACCCCGGAGCCTGTCGAGCAGCCCGGCGGCACCGCGGTGTGGAACTTCCCGCCCACCGAGCGGATGTCGACCTACGTGACCGCGATCGTCGCCGGCGAGTACCACGAGGTGCTCGACGTCTACGAGGGCAAGCACGGGGCGATCCCGCTGGGCCACTACTGCCGCCAGTCGATCGCGCCGTACCTCGACACCGAGGAGCTGGTGCTGATCACCAAGCAGGGCTTCGAGTTCTTCGAGGAGGCCTTCGGCTTCCCGTACCCGTTCCACAAGTACGACCAGCTCTACGTGCCGGAGTTCAACAACGGCGCGATGGAGAACGCCGGCTGCGTGACGCTGCGCGACGAGTACCTCCCCCGCAGCCAGCAGGCCCGCTGGTTCTACGAGCAGCGCGCCAACACGATCCTGCACGAGATGGCGCACATGTGGTTCGGCGACCTCGTGACGATGCGCTGGTGGGACGACCTGTGGCTCAACGAGTCGTTCGCCGAGTGGGCGGCGCACCACGCCGCGGTGCACTCCACGCAGTACGACGAGGCCTGGACCGGCTTCACCAACCACCGCAAGAACTGGGCCTACCGCCAGGACCAGCTGCCCACGACGCACCCGATCGCCGCGGACAACTACGACCTCGAGGCCGTCGAGGTGAACTTCGACGGCATCACCTACGCCAAGGGCGCCTCGGTGCTCAAGCAGCTGGTGGCGTACGTCGGCGAGGAGGAGTTCCTCGCCGGCCTGCGGACCTACTTCCAGAAGCACGCGTTCGGCAACAGCGAGTTCACCGACCTGCTGGACGCGCTCGAGGCGACCTCGGGTCGTGACCTCCGCGCCTGGGCCAACGCCTGGCTGCAGACCTGCGGCGTCAACACGCTGTCGGCGAAGTTCACGCTCGACGACGAGGGCCGCTACGCGACCTTCGCGGTCGAGCAGGGCGCGTCCGAGGAGTTCCCGACGCTGCGCCCGCACCGCATCGGCGTCGCGCTCTACGACATGGTCGACGGCCGCTTGGTGCGGCGTACGTCGATCGAGACCGACGTCGACGGCGCGTCGACCGAGGTGCCGACCCTGGTCGGCGAGAAGCAGCCCGACCTGCTGCTGCTCAACGAGGGCGACCTCACCTTCGCCAAGATCCGCCTGGACGAGCGCTCGCAGGCCACGGTCGTGGAGTCGATCCACACGCTCGACGACTCACTGGCCCGCGCGCTGTGCTGGTCGGCCGCCTGGGACATGACCCGCGACGCGGAGATGTCCGCAGGCGACTTCGTCTCGCTCGTGCTGCGCGGCATCGGCGCGGAGACCGACGACACCGCGGTCAAGCAGCTGCCGCAGTACGCCCAGGTCGCGATCGAGCAGTTCGCGCACCCGAGCAAGCGCGACGCGCTCCGGCTCGAGTGGGAGCGCGGCTTCTGGCAGGCGCTGCGCGAGGCCGCACCCGGCAGCGACAACCAGCTGACGTTCCTCAAGTGCTTCGCCGGCACGCACGGCAAGCGGATCCCGCCGTCGACGTACACCGGCGCGGGCCGCAGTGACGAGGCGATGCGCTTCATGGCCGGTCTGCTCGACGGCAGCGAGTCGCTCGAGGGCCTGACCATCGACACCGACCTGCGCTGGATCCTGCTGATCGCGCTGGCCGCCGGCGGGCACGCCGACAAGGCGCGGATCGAGAAGGAGCTGGCCGCCGACAACACGATCTCCGGTCACGAGAAGGCGGCCGCCGCGCTGGCCGTGCTCCCCGACCCGGAGACGAAGGCGGAGTCGTGGGCCGACGGCGCGCTGCGCGACGGCACCCCCAACGAGACGCAGCGGCACATCGCCTACGTGTTCGACACCGCCGGGCAGCCCGAGATCCTCGCGCCGTACGTCGACAAGTACCTCGAGGCCGCCGACTCGATCTGGGAGGACAAGGGCACCCAGATCGCCTCGACGATGCTCGAGTACATGTTCCCGCGCGCGCTGACCAGCCAGGAGACCTTCGAGAAGGTCGACAGCTGGCTCGCCAGGTCGAAGGCCAACCCCGCCGCGAAGCGGTACGTCTCCGAGGTCCGCGCCGACATCGCCCGCGCGCTCGCGGCGCAGGCCGCCGACGCCTGACTCGTCTGCGACCGCTGGCGCGGGGCGTTGCGGTTTGGTCCCCAACCGCAAGATCCCGGCAGCAGAACCTGCGGTTTGTGACCAATCGGTGAGTCGGCGAGACGCCTCACCGGTTGGCCGTACGGCGAGCGGCTGAGGCGCGCCGGAGGGTCAGTCCTGGTGCTTGAGCATCGGCCGGCGGGCGTGCTCGGCGAGCTGGTGCACGCCGGCGACGATGCCGCCGACCAGGTCGCCCGCGGCGAAGGCCGACTGCATCGCAAGCACGGCGAGCTTCACCTCTGCGTCGTCGAGGTCGCGACGGGCCTCACGCCCGGTGACCACCTCGACGATGCGGGCGGCCGGGTCGACCAGGACCAGCACGGACCGGTCGGGCGCGGCGAGTGCGGCGTGCAGCCGCTCCGCGAACGGCCGGGTCTCGCCCTCGGACGCGCCGACGTACACCGAGAACTCGTAGCGGCTCATCTGCTCCGCGTCGCGGATGGCCTTGTCGATCTGGTGACGCTGCGACGCGGTGAACGCCTCACCACCGGCCACTTGCGCCTCCTTGCTCGGTGGCGGAGACCTCGGTCTGCGACTGCTGGTCGACCTTCTCCAGGCCGCCGCGCGGGCCGCCGAACCACTCCGGCTCGCTGCGCCAGGCGAGGCCGGGCTGGTAGCTGGTGTGGCTGCGCACCATGCTCCCGAGCGACGCCAGCAGGAAGATCACCGCGAACAGCGCGCCGGGGATGATCACCAGCACCAGCAGGAAGTCCAGCGGCGAGACCGGCGGCGGCGCCTCCCACTGGTCTGGAACAGCGGCGTTCGCCGGCGCCGTGAGCACTGTCACAGCAACGGCCGGCAGCAGGACCAGAAGGCGCTGCGACCAGCGGGAAAGGGTGGTTTTGCGAGGCGTCGTCACGGGCCTCAGCCTAGCCAACCGAGTTTGAGCCGGTCGACGGCCTCTGGCTACTGTCGGCGCTCATGAGCAACCCGTCGCTGTCGCTCTGGCAGTCCGTCTCCGACGCCTGCCAGAAGGACGACGCCCTGTGCCGCGGGGTGCTGAAGGTGACCGACAACGAATGGCTCGCCGCGGCCTCCGACTGGCTGATCGCGAAGCCCTTCTCGGTGCTCCTCATCGTCCTCATCGCGTTCGTCGCGCGGTGGTTCCTGCACCGGATGATCGACCGGGTCACGACGCGGGCGGCCGAGGGCCTGCCCACGCCGGTGCTGAAGCACAAGAAGAGCGTCGCGCAGGAGCACACCGCGGCCGTCGTCGCCGGCCGTCGCGTGCAGCGCGCCCAGACGATGGGGTCGCTGCTCAAGAGCATCGCGTCGATCGTGATCTTCACGATCGCCGGCATCACGGCGCTGGCCGAGGTCGGCGTGGCGGTGGGTCCGCTGATCGCGAGCGCCGGAATCGTCGGTGTCGCGCTCGGCTTCGGCGCGCAGAGCCTGGTCAGCGACTTCCTGTCCGGCATCTTCATGATCATCGAGGACCAGTACGGCGTCGGCGACGCCGTCGACCTCGGCGAGGCCGTCGGCACCGTGGAGGCGGTCGGCCTGCGGGTCACCCGGCTGCGCGACGTGGAGGGCACGGTCTGGTACGTCCGCAACGGCGAGATCATGCGCGTCGGCAACCAGAGCCAGAACTGGGCGCGCACGGTCGTCGACGTACCCGTCTCGCACGAGCAGGACCTCTACTACGTCCAGCAGGTCCTCAAGGACGTCGCCCACGAGGTGTGGGAGGACGAGGACTTCCGCAAGGTGATCATCGAGGAGCCCGAGGTCTGGGGCATCCAGGAGATGACGCCCGACTGGATCACCGTGCGGGTCACACTCAAGACCGCCCCGCTCGAGCAGTGGGGCGTGGCGCGGGAGATGCGCGAGCGCATCAAGGCGCGCTTCGACCACCTCGGCATCGAGCTGGCCCGCCCGGCCCGCGTGATCATCCACCGGGACCACCCGAGCCACCCCGACTCCCAGCATCCCGACTCCCAGCATCCCGACTCCCAGCATCCCGACTCCCAGGCGAGCTCCCAGCCGACCTCCACCGGGTCCTGACGCCACGCTGTCGCCCCTGACACAAGGGAGCCCCGGACACCTCGTCCGGGGCTCCTTTCGCGCTGAGAGGCTCAGGCCAGCGAGGCGTCCAGCGTGATCGTGGTGCCGGCCAGCGCCTGCGACACCGGGCAGTTGGCCTTGGCGTCCTCGGCGTGCTTGGCGAACTCGTCCGCGTCGATGCCCTCGATCGAGGCCCGCACGGTCAGGTGCGACCCGGTGATGCCCTTGCCCGGCTCGAACGTGACGTCGGCACGGGTGTCGAGCGCCTGCGGCGGCGTCCCGGCCTTGGCCAGCACGTTCGACAGCGCCATGTTGTAGCAGGCCGAGTGCGCCGCGGCGATGAGCTCCTCCGGGCTGGTCCGCCCGTTCGCCGCCTCGTCGGTGCGCGCTGGCCACGAGACGTCGAACGCGCCGAGGCCCGACGAGTCCAGGCTGACGCGGCCGGAACCCTCGAAGAGGGTGCCTTCCCAGTGGGCGTTGGCAGTGCGGGTGGCGGCCATCGATGCTCCTTCGCGTCGGGGGCTCCGGGGTGCCCGGAGGTGTCCATTGGGGGTTACCAACCCCGAGCCTTGCCGGGTCCGGGACAATAGACAAGTGAGTGCTTCGACAGGTGAGCAGGGCGACACCTTCTACGACCAGATCGGTGGCTACGACACGATCGCCACGATCGTCGAGAAGTTCTACGAGGGGGTCGCGACCGACGAGGTCCTCCGTCCGCTGTACCCCGAGGAGGACCTCGGCCCGGCGACGGAGCGGTTCACGCTGTTCCTGGTGCAGTACTGGGGCGGCCCCACGACGTACTCCGAGCGCCGCGGCCACCCCCGGCTGCGCATGCGGCACGCCCCGTTCAAGGTGACGCCGAAGGCGCGCGACCACTGGCTGATGCACTTCCGGGCCGGCCTCGACGCGGTCGCGCTGCCCCCGGAGCTGGACGCACAGTTCTGGGACTACGTCACGCACGCCGCCCAGTTCATGATCAACACCTTCGACGAGGACTAG
>NZ_CAMPGZ010000097.1 GCF_946885725.1 uncultured Nocardioides sp. | reverse complement strand
CCGTCCGATGTCAGACAGAATGCTGGCGTGTCCGACCTCGAGATGATCAGGGACGCCGCTCGGGCGTTTATCACGGACCGAGAATGGGACAGGTACCAGGATCCCAAGTCGGTGCTGCTGGCCCTCATGGGCGAAGTCGGTGAACTCGCGGAACTTCTCCAGTGGCTGCCCGCTGATGAGGTGACCGAGCTCGTTCAACACGAGCCGTTGCGATCACGAGCCACTCAGGAACTCGCGGACGTCTTGATCTACCTCGTGGGACTGGCCGATCAATGCCGAATTGACCTCGGCTCCGCCGCCCTCGCGAAGATTGAAGCGGCCTCTCGGAAGTACCCAGTCGAGGAGGTCCGCGGGATCGCTCCCGACCGCTCCCGGTCTTGAGCGTCATCCATCATGGGTTTCGGATTGACGCGTCGAAACCGCGACCGGACGTATACGGCGGCTCGTTGGGATCTGAGCCGGTCACCCTCGCACACCCGGGCCCCAAGTCAGCGCTCTCGCCGATCAGGTGCTCCGGCCTGGCGCGATCCTCTCGCGCTCGACGGTCGGCGCGGCGCGAGCCGCCCGTTCGGAACTTTCGACGGGGTGCATAGCTCACACAACGGACCCCGTCGTTTCGATCCATCCGCCCGCGCGGACGGCGGCGTCGCCCTCACCACGATCTGCGCCTCCAGTCGGTCGAGAACGTTCCTCTCCGAAGGGACGTGACGGCCGGCAGCACTCTTCGAGCGGAGGGAGCCGGATCGGCGCGGCTCAGCCGGAGTCGGGAGCCGGGTCGGCGCTGTTCGGCGCGAGGGAGGAGCCGGGTCGAGGCTGCTAGCCGGGAGTAGGAGCCGTCTGGAGCCCGCCGCCGGAGCCCGCAACCGCTGCAACGCGGGGTTGTCGACGCTCAACGTGGGAAATGCCGCGCGCAATGTCTCCACGGGTCGGAAGAGCGGGTCGGACCGGGGGTGGTCAGCCGGCGCCTCCGCCGGGAGGTGTGAGCCGGGTCGGCGGCCGCCAGCCGGAGGTTGGAGCCGGGTCGGCGCCCTACAGCCGAAGGTAGGAGCCGGGTCGACGTAGCGGCAGGGGCAAGACGCGCCGACTCGGCGGTGCGGTGAGGGCAAGATGCGCCGGGTCGGCGATGGAGTTGCGTCAGCGAGTGAGGAGGGCGACGCACTCGACGTGGTGGGTCATCGGGAAGAGGTCGAAGGCGCGGAGGGACTCCAGGCGGTAGCCGGACTCGGCGAAGAGGGCGACGTCGCGGGCGAGGGCGGCGGGGTCGCAGGCGACGTAGCTGACGGCGCGGGGCGAGCGGGCGACGACGGCGTCGACGGCCTTGCGCCGGGCGCCCTCGCGCGGCGGGTCGAGCACGACCAGGTCGACGGGCTCCATCGGCAGGGTGTACCCACCGTGCGGAGCGTCGGGCGAGCCGAGCACCCGGTCGACCGAGCCGCGGGTGACGGTGGCCTGGGGGTACGGCGCGAGGTTGGTGCGCGCGTGGTCGCACGCGGCGCGGTCGCCCTCGACGGCGTGGACCGAGCCGGTCGGGCCGACGGCGTCGGCGAGGAAGGCGCTGAACAGCCCGACGCCGGCGTACAGGTCGAGGCACGACTCCCCCGGCTGCGGCCGCAGCTGCTCCAGCACCGTCTCCACCAGCACCTTCGGCGCGCCCGGGTGCACCTGCCAGAAGCCGCTGGCGGCGACGTCGAAGGAGTGGTGCCCGAGCGACGTCGACACGGACTCCGACACCGCCTCGTCGGGCGGGTGCGAGCCCTCGACCTCGACGCGGGCGTCGTGGCGGGTGATCGGGCAGTCGTCGACGGGTACGACGCGGTGCGACCGGTGGGCCCGGAAGCCGCGCCGGCCGTCCGGCGTCCGGGCGTACTGGACGCGGGTGCGCCAGCGCAGGCCGTCCTCGTCGCCGGGAACCGCCTCCACCTCAACGGGTACGTCGAGCCGCGCGAGCCGGGCCAGCTGCTCGCGCACGACGGCAGCCTTGAGCGCACGTTGCGTCGGCAGCGCGACGTGCTGGAAGTCGCAGCCGCCGCACAGGCCGGGACCGGCCACCGGGCAGGGCGGCTCGACCCGGTCCGGTGACGCCTCGAGCACCGCGACCGCGTCGGCGCGCAGGAACCGCGAGCCCTCGTCACCCTCGGTGACGCGGACCGTGACGCGCTCCCCCGGCAGCGCGTGCCGGACGAAGACGACCCGCCCCTCGTGCCGGGCGACGAAGTGGCCGCCGTGCGCCACGGGGCCGACCTCCACGTCGAAGGTCTCCCCCACGAGCGAGCGCCCGTGCGACTGCTTGGGCCGCGGCCGGCGCCTCACCGCTTGTCGCCGGCGCGGCCGGTCGGCTTGCCGTGCAGGACGCCGCGCCGGATGTCGCCCGGCCGCGTCTTCGACATCTCGCGCTCGACGCGCTCCTTGGCGATCAGCGACGAGCGCAGCTGGTACGGCACCGAGATGACCATGACGCCCTGGGTGAACAGCAGCCGGCCCTTCAGCCGCAGCGCGGTCTGGTTGTGCAGCAGCTGCTCCCACCACCGGCCGACGACGTACTCCGGGATGTACACCGCGACGACGCCGCGCGGGTTGGCGTCGCGGATGCTGCGCGTGTAGTCGACGATCGGCCGGATGATCTCGCGGTACGGCGAGTACAGCACCTTCAGCGGTACGTCGATCCCCCGCCTGTCCCAGTCCTCCATCACGCGCGCGGTCACGGCGGGGTCGGTGTCGACCATGACCGCCTCGAGCACGTTGGGCCGGGCCGCCTTGGCGTAGGCCAGCGCGCGCATCGTCGGCTTGTGCACCTTCGAGACCAGCACGATCGCGTGCACCCGGGTCGGCAGGACCTGGTCCTCCTCCTCGACGAGGAGCTCGGTGGTGACCTTGTCGTAGTGCCGGGAGATGCCGTTCATGATCGCGAAGAACGCCGCCATCGCCAGGATCGTGATCCAGGCCCCGGCGAGGAACTTGGTGATCAGCACGATCACCAGCACGACCGCGGTCAGGCCCAGCCCGAAGGCGTTGATCGCCCGCGAGCGCATCATCCGCCGGCGCGCCGCCGGGTCCGACTCCGTGCGCAGCATCCGGGTCCAGTGCCGGATCATGCCGAGCTGGCTCAGGTTGAACGACACGAAGACGCCGACGATGTAGAGCTGGATCAGCCGGGTGGTCTCGGCGTCGAAGGCCCAGATCAGGATCATCGCCAGCACGGCCAGGAACACGATGCCGTTGCTGTAGGCCAGCCGGTCGCCGCGTGAGCCGAGCTGCCGCGGGGCGAGCCCGTCCTTGGCCAGGATCGAGCCGAGCACCGGGAAGCCGTTGAAGGCGGTGTTGGCCGCGAGCACCAGGATGATGCCGGTCATCGTGACCACGAAGTAGAAGCCGGGCGTGAAGTGGTCGAACACCGCCCGGGCGATCTGCGCGATCACCACGTCCTGGTCGTAGGTGTGCGGCATGTGCGTTCCGTCGGGCCGGATCAGGCGCTCGACGTGGTGCGGGTCGACGTACCGGATGCCCATCTGCTTGGCCAGCACGATGACGCTCATCATCATCGTGACGGCGATCGCGCCGAGCAGCAGCAGCGTCGTCGCCGCGTTCTTCGACTTGGGCTTGCGGAAGGCCGGCACGCCGTTGCTGATCGCCTCGACGCCGGTGAGCGCGGCACACCCGGACGAGAAGGCTCGGGCGAGCAGGAAGATCAGCCCGATCGTCGTGAGGCTGTCCTCGCCCCATCCGGGCTGCGGCTCGATGTCGAAGATCGCGCTCTCGACCTCCGGCAGGTCGCCCGCGAGCATCCGGGCGAAGCCCCACGCGCACATGCCGAGGATGGCGGCCATGAAGAGGTACGTCGGTACGGCGAAGAACGTGCCGGACTCCCGCACGCCGCGCAGGTTCAGCGCCGTGAGGACCACGACCGCGAGCGCCGCGATGAGGACCTCGTCGCCCTTCAGCGACGGGAAGGCGGCCGTGGCGTACTGCGAGGCCGACGAGATCGACACCGCGACGGTGAGGATGTAGTCGACGAGCAGCGCCGCCGCCACGGTCATCCCGGCCCGCCGGCCGAGGTTGACGGTGGCGACCTCGTAGTCGCCGCCGCCGGACGGGTAGGCGTGCACGGTCTGCCGGTAGGACGCCACGACCGTGAGCATCACGAGGGCGACGGCGAGCCCGACCTTCCACGACCAGACGTACTGCGCGGTGCCCGCGAAGGCCAGCATGATGAAGATCTCGTCGGGCGCGTAGGCCACCGACGACAAGGCGTCGGACGCGAACACCGGGAGCGCGACGCGCTTCGGAAGGAGGGTCTCCCCCAGCTGCGTGCTGCGCAGCTTGCGGCCGAGCAGGATCCGCTTGGAGACATCGCCGACACCCACGAGGGACCACGGTATGCCATGCGGAGTACGGCGGTGGCGGGACTGCCGGACGAGTGCTCACGTGTCGGGTAGCGTCTGCCCCGTGCACGTCGTGATCATGGGTTGTGGCCGCGTCGGGTCGACGCTCGCGCGCAGTCTCGAGGACCGCAACCACACCGTCGCCATCATCGACAGCAACCCCGACGCGTTCCGTCGGCTCGGCCCGACGTTCCGCGGCACCAAGGTGACCGGGGTGGGCTTCGACCAGGACGTGCTCGACCGCGCCGGCATCGACAAGGCCGACGCGTTCGCGGCCGTCTCCTCCGGTGACAACTCGAACATCATCGCGGCGCGGGTGGCCCGGGAGACGTTCGGCATCCAGTCGGTCGTGGCCCGCATCTACGACCCGGGCCGCGCCGAGGTCTACCAGCGGCTCGGCATCACCACGGTCGCCACGGTGAAGTGGACCGCCGACCAGATCCTGCGGCGGATGCTGCCGGCCGGCGCGGAGCCCGACTTCCGCGACCCGTCCGGCACGATCCGGCTCGACCAGGTGCCGGTCAACGAGGCCTGGATCGGCCAGCGCACGGTGAAGTTCCAGGAGCAGTCGCGGTCCCGCATCGCCTGGATCGACCGGCTCGGCGAGGGCATGCTGCCCACCCGCGAGAGCGTGATCCAGGAGGGCGACCTGCTTCACCTCGTCATGCGCGAGGAGAACGCCGACCACGTCTACCGCGTGTTCAACGAAGGACCGGAGGCCGACTGATGCGCGTCGCCATCGCCGGAGCCGGCGCGGTCGGGCGCTCGATCGCCCGCGAGCTGATCGGCAACGGACACCAGGTGCTGCTGATCGACAAGGACCCCGCCGCGCTCAAGCCCGAGCGGGTCCCCGACGCCGAGTGGCTGCTCGCCGACTCCTGCGAGCTGTCGTCGCTCGAGGAGTCGCGCATGGAGTCCTGCGACGTCGTCATCGCCGCGACCGGCGACGACAAGGTCAACCTGGTGACGTCGCTGCTCGCCAAGACGGAGTTCGCCGTCCCCCGCACCGTCGCCCGGGTCAACCACCCGAACAACGAGTGGCTGTTCACCGAGGCGTGGGGCGTCGACGTCAACGTGTCGACCCCCCGCATCATGTCCGCCCTCGTCGAGGAGGCGGTGACGGTCGGCGACCTGGTGCGGCTGTTCACGTTCCGCCAGGGCAACGCCAACCTGGTCGAGCTGACGCTGCCGCCGGACTCGCCGTACGTCGGGAAGCCGTGCGGGCTGATCCCGTTCCCGGAGAACTGCTCGATCGTGACGATCCTGCGCGACGGGCAGGTCTACACGCCCGACGCGGAGCAGCCGATCGAGGCCGGCGACGAGCTGCTGTTCGTCACCGCGGCGGACAAGGAGCAGGAGCTCCAGTCACTCCTCGCCCCGGAGCAGCACCGGGCCTGAATCGTCCGGCTCGACCGGCGTGTGGTTGCGGGCCAGCAGCCACACCATGCCGAGCAGCGCGGCGACCTGGAGCGGCCAGCCCATCACGATCTTGGCGACGCCGAGTGCCGCGATCATGGCGTCGGCGTCGTCGGCTGCCTTCCCGGCGAGGTAGAGCGGCAGCTGTACGGCGACGCGGATGACGCACGGCAGCACCAGCATCAGCGTGAGGTTGCGGCACAGCTTCACGACCTGCTTGTCCTCGTGCCACGCGGTCGGGTCGCCGGCGACGGAGCCGACCATGAAGCCGACGATCGGCCAGCCGATGACGACGGTGAACAGCAGCACCACGGCGTAGCCGGCGTTGTAGAGGATGCCGGGCAGGAAGTAGGCGAGCGCGTTCTCGTCGGCGGTGCCGCCGCTCTGCATGCTCCGGTAGGCGAACAGCGCGCCGATCGCGATGCCGACCAGGCTGTTGACGACGAACTGGACCGACGACCGCTGGACGAGCCGGATCACGAGCAGCACCAGCGCCGTGCCGATGCTCAGCACCAGTCCGTTGCGCAGCGAGTCGGTGAAGATGAACGTCGCGGTGAACGCGATGGTGGGGACGGCGGCCTCGAGCATGCCGCGCTTCCCGCCGAGCGCCTTGGACAGCTGGGAGCGGACGACCGCCTCGACCGTCTCGGCGCCGACGGGGGCGTTGGCCGCGGGTGAGGTCACCGCAGCTCGTAGCGCGGGTTGAACATCAGGCGCTGGTTGTCGTGCACCCCGATGCGGCCGATCACGCGGATCTGCCGGCCGGGCTCGATGCCGGCGATCCGGCGACGGCCCAGCCAGACGATCGTGATCGTCCCGGAGCCGTCGTACAGCTCGGCCTCGAGGGCGGGCACCCCTCCGCGCGGACGCAGCGTCACGGTGCGCAGGCTGCCCTGGAGCTCGACCAGCTGACGGTCCTTGGCCTCGGCGATCGGGCAGCAGCCCGCCTTGTGAACGTCCTTCTGGAGCTCGACCGCTTCCTGCTCGGGTGCGTTGGCCCAGCGGCTCAGGCTGCGGCGCAGCCGGCTGGTCACCTCGGTCATGTATCCAGCGTACGGCGGTCGGGGGACGCCTGCTGTGCCTGTTGCTGTGCCTGTTGCTGTGCCTGTTGCTGGGCTTGCTGCTGGGCGGCCTGCATCTGCTGCGCCACGGCCTGCGGCACGACCAGCGGGAGGGCGTCGCCGGGGGCGTGCGGGTCGCCGCCGCGGCGGACGACGACGTCGCGCAGCGCGGACTCGACGAGGCCGTCCTCGGTGGGCTCGAGGGCCGGCTTGCCGAACAGGGTGGCGCGCAGCAGCCAGCGCGGGCCGGCGATGCCGAAGACGCGAGAAGGCTGCTGGCCGGTGCGGCCGTCGGGCGCGGTGACGTTCATGACGACGCGGAGCTCGGTGCCGTAGGGACCCTCGGCCTCGGTCGCGGTGCCGCCGCGCCGGGTCACCTCGGCGGCGATCTGGTGGCGGACGTCGGGCCAGATGTCGCCGTTGCGCGGGGCGGCGAACGCGCGCAGCTCGACCGCGCCCTCCTGGCCGGCCATCACGACCGCGACGACCTGGCCGCTCTGCTCGTCGACCTGGAGCTGGATGTCGAGCCCCTCGCGCGGGGTGACGACCAGGCTGCCGAGGTCGAGCCGGTTGGGGTCGTCCTCGTCGATCTCGACCTCCGCGATGTCCCAGGGGCCGTTGGCGCGGACGCCGGTGACCTCGGGGGCGGCCTCGGACTCCGGGGTCTCCCCTGTGCTCTCGGAGGGGGCCTCGGAGGACTGCTCCTCGGGCTCCGAGCGCTTCCGGCTGAACTTCACTGCTTCTCCTTGTCGGGGTCGGGCACCACCGTCAGGAACCCACCGGTCGAACCGTACCCGCCGTCCCCGCGAGCGGAGTCGGGCAGGCGCTCGACCGCCACGAACCGGGCGTGCTCGACCTGCTGGATCACCAGCTGGGCGATCCGGTCGCCGCGTCGCAGCTCGACCGGCGTGCGCGGGTCGAGGTTCACCAGCATCACCTTGATCTCGCCGCGGTACCCCGCGTCGACCGTCCCCGGAGCGTTGACGATCGACAGCCCGAACCGGGCCGCGAGCCCCGACCGCGGGTGCACCAGCGCGACGTACCCCTCCGGCAGCGCGACCGCGATGCCGGTCGGCACCATCGCCCGCTCTCCCGGCTCGAGACGCACGTCCACCGTGGTCGTCAGGTCGGCCCCGGCGTCGCCGGGATGGGCGTACGACGGAAGCGGGACCTCGTCGTCGAGGCGCTGGACCAGGATCTCGACCATGGCGGGGACCCTACCCAGCGAGAACCTCTCGCTCACTGGGAGGATGTGGCCGCCATGAACTACGCCGAGCGCCTGCACGTCCCCCTGCGCTGGTGGGCGCTGGCCACGATGTTCCTCGCCACCGTGCTGCTGGCGTTCCTCGTGGCGACGCCCGCCTGGGTGGCGTTCGCGGCTACCGGCGTCCTGGTCGCGATGACCGTCACCCTCTTCCTGTCGTACGGCGGGGCGCGCGTCACGGTCGAGGACGGCACGTTCCGGGCCGGCCGCGCGCGGATCCCCGTCGAGCACCTCGGCGTGCCGGTGGCGCACGACGCGGCCGCGAGCCGGCGCCTCGCGGGCGTCGACGCGGACGCGCGGGCCTACCTGCTGCTGCGGCCCTACGTGCGCCGCTCGGTCCAGGTGCCGGTGACCGACCCGGACGACCCCACGCCGTACTGGCTGGTCTCGACCCGGCACCCCGACGAGCTGGTGCATGCTCTCGTCGCTGCCGGGGCACCGTCCGGCCGTAGGGTGGAGACGACCCCCTCGCCCGAGCAGGCGAGGGACAGCGACGAAGGAGCGTGACCGTGGCCGGATCGAAGATGTGGTCGCTGATGGGTCTGGGAGCGACCGTCGGCGCCACGATCGCCGCCCGCAAGGCGATGACCACGACGTGGAAGGTGGCCACCGGCAAGAACCCGCCGCAGAACCCCGCCCACCCCGACGTCTCGATCGCCGAGGCGATCGCGTGGGCGACCATCAGCGGTGTGGCCGTCGGGCTGGCCCGGATGTTCGCCTCCCGCAAGGCCGCCGACTACTACCGGAAGTCGACCGGGCACCTGCCGCCGAATCTCGAGGACGTCGAGGTCTGACCCGACGCCCGGTTGGTCGGGCCCGTCGAGACCATCCGGCTCACCACAGACAAAGGCCGGCTCCCCCACGGGAGCCGGCCTTTCGTTCGTACTGAATGTCTGCGCGGACGCGAGCGACTCGCGACTGCTCAGGCGCAGTCGCGGCAGATCATCTTCTTCTCGTCCGCGAGCTGGCTGCGGTGGTGCACGAGGAAGCAGCTCATGCAGGTGAACTCGTCGTCCTGGCGCGGACGCACCTCCACCGCGAGCTCCTCGTGCGACAGGTCCGCACCGGGGAGCTCGAACGACTCGGCGGCCTCGGCCTCGTCCTCGTCGACCTTGCCGGAGTTCTTGTCGTGACGCCGAGCCTTGAGCTCCTCGAGGCTCTCTTCGCTCTGGTCCTCCTCGGTCTTCCGGGGAGCGTCGTAATCAGTTGCCATCTCTCGTCTATCTCCTGGCCCCGTGGGTGTTCGTCGCCGTCCTCGGCCGTCCGTGCGCATCGCGTCGCGTGGCGGATTGTGCACCATGAATACCGCTGATGCACGGGCAAACCGCAGTCTGTCCGCCTGATGGGTGATGGAACTCACCGCCAGGTCACGCGGAGCGCCGCTCTCATCCCTCCCGGTACGGCCGTGTGGGACGCAAACAGGCGGCACCGACGAGGTATTCCCGGGATCGGGAAAGCCTTCAGGACTTGGTGAAACCGCACTCCTCGACGGCCGTCCGGAGCTCGTCGAACCCGTCGGCCGGCGACGCCAGCACGAGTCGCTTTCCGCCCACACCGGACAGCTCGGCCCAGCGGCCGCCGGCCTCCTCGACGACCAGACCACCGGCCGCGAGGTCCCAGTCGTTGAGCCCCTCCTCGACGTACCCGTCGGCCCGTCCGCACCCGATGTAGCAGAGGTCCAGGGCGGCCGACCCCTGTCGTCGTACGTCGCGGACCCGGCCGAGCAGCTCGGCGACCGCGGCGGCCTGCCGGACCCGCACGTCGCGCTCGTAGCTGAAGCCGGTGATCACCAGCCGCTGCTCGAGCGGCACCACGTCGCGCACCCGGACCGGCCGGCCGTCGAGGTGGGCTCCGCCGCCACGAGTGGCGGTGAACGCCTCGCCCTTGGTCACGTCGAGCACGACGCCCGCGACGACCCGGCCGTCGTGCCTGGCGGCGATCGAGATGGCGTACTGGGGGATGCCGTAGAGGAAGTTGACAGTGCCGTCGATCGGGTCGACGACCCAGGTGACCCCGCTGGTCGAGGGGGTGTCGTCGCCCTCCTCCCCCACGATCCCGTCGTCGGGGCGAGCGGCGAGCAAGCGTGCGCGGATCAGCTCCTCGGCCGCGTGGTCGACCGCGGTCACCACGTCGGTCGGGCTGGTCTTCGTCTCGGCGACCTCGACGCCGGCGCGGCGACGCTCCGTCACCAACGCGGCGGCCTCGCGGGCCGTGGCGACGGCGAGCTCCAGCAGGACGTCGTACGCGGGCTCTCCCACGTCAGTCCCTGCCGCACAGGGCGGGACGGGGTCCGCGCAGGTTGGCGCAGCAGCCGGCCGGGCAGACGTCGTGGGACGGCGGCAGCGACCCGACCGACGCGCGCTCGGCGGGCTCGCCGCGCTCGACCGCGGCGCGCTCGACCAGGAGGTCCCGGACCATCCGGACGAACCGCGGGTCGACTCCGGCGGTCGCGGCGCGGGCGAACGCCAGGTCGAGCTTCTCGGCCGTCGCGGCCGCCTCGGTGTCGAGGTCGTAGACCACCTCCATGTGGTCGGAGACGAACCCGATCGGCACGAGCACGACCGCCTGCACGCCGGCGCGCTTGAGCTCCTCCATCCGGTCGTTGACGTCGGGCTCGAGCCACGGGATGTGGGGCGGGCCGGAGCGCGAGCAGAACACGAGCTCGGAGGCGTAGCGGTGGCCGGTCTCCTGGCGCACCCGCTCGACGATCTCGTCCATGACGCTGCGGTGCTGGCGGACGTAGAAGCCACCCCCGAGGGTGGGCGGGCCGCTGCGGTCGTCCATCGCGGTCGGGATCGAGTGGGTCACGAACAGCACGTGCGCGTCGTGGCGCAGCGCGTCGGGAAGCTCCGCCAGCGCGGCGAGGGTCGCGTCGACCATGGGCTCCACGAAGCCGGGGTGGTTGAAGTAGTGGCGCAGCCGGTCGATCCGCGGCGCCGGGCCGTTGCCGTCGGCCTCGACCTCGGCGACCGCGTCGGCGAGGTTCTCGCGGTACTGCCGGCACCCGGAGTACGACGAGTACGCGCTCGTCACCAGCGCGGCGACTCGCTTGACGCCGTCGTCGCGCATCTGGCGGATGGCGTCCGCGAGGTAGGGGTCCCAGTTGCGGTTGCCCCAGTAGACCGGCACGTCGAGCCCCGCGGAGCGCAGGTCCTCCTCGATCGCCGCGAGCAGCTCACGGTTCTGGTCGTTGATCGGGCTCCGGCCGCCGAACAGGAAGTAGTGCTCGCCGACCTCCTCGAGCCGCTCGCGAGGAATGTCGCGCCCGCGGGTGACGTTCTCGAGGAACGGCACCACGTCCTCCGGCCTCTCCGGACCGCCGAACGAAACCAGCAGCAGCGCGTCGTACGGCGCGATCACGGGGGGCATGTCCACCATCCTAGGATTCGCCTGATGCTCGACACCTATCGCCGGGTGCTCGCCCTGCCCGGCGCGCTCGCGTTCTCGCTGAGCGGCCTGCTGGGGCGGCTGCCGATCTCGATGATCAGCCTCGGGATCGTGCTCCTGGTGTCGACACGCACCGGTTCCTACTCGCTCGCGGGATCGGTGTCGGCGGCGTACATCGTCGCCAACGCCACCGTCGCCGTGCTGCAGGGCCGGCTCACCGACCGGTACGGCCAGCGCCGGGTGCTGCCCGCCGGCGCCCTCGGCAACTCCTTGGCCCTCGGTGTCCTGATGTGGTCGGTGGAGACAGATCAGGCCTCGTTCGTCACCCACGCCGCCGCGTTCGCCGCCGGCGCCGCGATCCCGGTCGTGGGGGCCGCGGTCCGCGCTCGGTGGGTGCTGCTGGTCCCGGACAAGCGCAACCTGCAGACGGCGTTCGCCTACGAGGCGGTCATGGACGAGGTCGTCTTCATGGTCGGCCCGACGCTGGTGACCGTGCTCGCCACCGCCGTGCACCCGCTGGCCGGTCTCACTGCCGCCATCATCGCGGGCATCGTCGGCACCTTCCTGCTGGCGGCCCAGCGGAGCACCGAGCCGCCGGCTCAGCCCCGGACCGACGACCGGGTGTCCCGTGCGCGGATGCCGTGGCGGGTGCTCACCCCGATGGTGGCGGCCTCCGCCGCGATGGGGGCGATCTTCGGCTCCGTCGAGGTCGCGACCGTCGCGTTCACCGAGGGGCTCGGCCGCAAGGAGGTCAGCGGCATGCTGCTCGCGACGTGGGCGCTCGGCTCCCTGCTGGCCGGCGTCGTGACCGGCGCGATCGTCTGGAAGGCGACGAACGGTGTCCGGTTCCGCTGGGGCATGACCGGCCTGGCCGTGTCGGTGCTGCCGCTGCCGTTCCTGGGCAGCATCGGCGCGATGGCCGCGGTGCTCCTCGTGGCCGGCTTCGCGATCGCGCCCACGCTGATCGCGCTGACGGCGCTGACCGAGCAGGTCGTGCCGGCGTCCCGGCTCACCGAGGGGATGTCGATCGTGCACACCGGAATGGCCGCGGGCATCGCCCCGGGCGCGGCGGCGGCCGGCCAGGTGATCGACCGGGTCGGACCCAGCGCGTCCTACTGGGTGCCGGTCGCCGCGGGCGCGGTCGGCGTGGTCGCGGCGTTCATCGCTGCGGCGACGGCTCGGGAGCCGCAGGCGCCGACATGGCCCAGCGGATCGTCCGCGTCGCCAGAGCCCCAGCCGTCCTGACCGCGACGGCCTCGGTGACGGGGAGGTACGGCAGCCGCAGCTCGCGCCGCGCCCACCGCGGCAGCATGCTCACCGCGGTCGCCGCCAGCACTCCGTACGGCGCCCGCGCGACGAGCGGGAGCGGCGGCCGGAGCAGCAGGAACCGAGCGGTCTCCCGCGCCGCGGGCGTGCCCTCGAGCTCCGGTCGGAAGGCCTCGAGCCGCTCGGCGAGCTCGGCCTCGGTCCGCGGCGGGTCGGTCGCGCCCAGCGCCTCGGCGACTCGGGCGGTCTCGGCGACGTAGGCGTCCCGGCCGTCCTGGTCGAGCGGCCGCGCGCCGTACCGCTGGTGCGCGGTCAGGAAGCTGTCGATCTCCGCGACGTGCACCCACTCGAGCAGGTGCGGGTCGGACGCGGCGTAGGGCCGGCCGCCGGGCGCCGTACCCACGACGTTCTCGTGCACCCGGCGTACCGCCGCCACCATCTTCTCGGCGTCCGCGACGGTGCCGAACGTCGTGACCGCGAGGAAGTGCGAGGTGCGCTGCAGCCGTCCCCACGGGTCGCCCTGGAAGCCGGAGTGGTCCATGACGCCCGCCATCGCCAGCGGGTGCAGCGACTGCAGGAGCAGCGCGCGGATGCCGCCGGCGAACATCGAGGCGTCGCCGTGCACGCGCCGGATCGCGCTGTCCTCGGCGAACCAGCGCTCCCCCGGCGTGCCGTGGATCCGCGCGCGCCGCTTCGGCCCCTCCGGCCCCGCGACCCGCGCGAAGAGCCGGCGGCCCATCTCCTCGCGGACGCCGGACAGCACGTCCCGAGTATTGCGCGCGGTCCCTGACGTCCTGCTCCGCTACTCTCCCCGCCATGGGGCGTGCGTGGCGGAACTGGGCAGGGCTCGCCACCGCCCGTCCCGCGCAGGTGCTCTCCCCGACCAGCACCGAGCAGGTCGTCGACGCCGTCCACGCCGCCCGTCACTCCGGGCTCCACATCCGAATGGTCGGCACCGGGCACTCCTTCACCGACGTCGCCGTCACCGACGGCCTGATGCTGCTGCCGGACCGGCTGGTCGGACTGCGCGGCATCGACCGCGAGGCGATGACCGCGACCGTGCTCGCCGGCACTCCCCTGCACCTGCTCAACACCTGGCTGGCCGAGGCCGGGCTGTCGCTGCACAACATGGGCGACATCGACCGGCAGACAGTCGCCGGGGCGATCTCGACCGGCACGCACGGCTCGGGCGGTCGCTGCGCGTCGCTCTCGGCCCAGGTCGCCGCGCTGGAGCTCGTCACCGCCGACGGCTCGGTGGTCGAAGTGGACGCCCGGCGCGACGCCGAGCTGTTCCAGGCCGCCCGGGTCGGCCTGGGCGCCTTCGGCATCATCACCGCGGTCACCTTCGAGGTCGAGCCGGCGTTCCTGCTGGAGGCGAAGGAGGGCCCGATCTCCTTCACCCAGCTGGTGCGCACCTTCGACGCGCTGGTCGCCGAGCACCACCACGTGGACGTGCACTGGTTCCCCTACAGCAACCGCGCCCAGGTCAAGCGCAACGACCGCACGCTCGACGAGCCGGAGCCGCTGTCACGGGTGCGGTCGTACGTCGACGACGAGCTGCTCGCCAACCGGGTGTTCGGGCTCGTCCAGCGGGTCGGCAACCGGGTCCCCCGCGCGGTCGCGCCGCTCAACCGGCTCAGCGCCCGCGGCTTGACCGCGCGCACCTACACCGACCTCGCGCACCGGGTGTTCGCGTCCGAGCGCAAGGTGCGGTTCCGGGAGATGGAGTACGCCGTCCCGGCCGAGGCCGGCATGGAGGCGCTCGTCGAGGCGCGCCGGGTCATCGACCGCGGCCGCTGGCCGATCGGCTTCCCGGTGGAGATCCGCTACGCGCCCGCCGACGAGCCCTGGCTCTCCACCGCCCACGGCCGCGACACCGTCTACCTGGCCTTCCACGTCAACGCGCGCACCGACCACTTCGACTACTTCCGCTCGGTCGAGCGGGTGATGCGCGACCACGACGGCCGCCCGCACTGGGGCAAGCTCCACAACCGCACCGCCCGCGACCTCTCCGCGCTCTACCCCCGCTGGCCCGACGTCCAGGCCGTCCGCGACCGCGTCGACCCCGACCGCCTCTTCACCAACCGCTACCTCGACCGCGTCCTCGGCCCCTGACGCCGTACCTCCGGGGCCAGCCCTCCGGGCCCTCTGCAGCGAGGCCCTCCGGGCCCCATCGGGCCGGGCAGGCCCTGCGGGCCCCATCGCCGAGGAGTCAATAA
>NZ_CAMPGZ010000096.1 GCF_946885725.1 uncultured Nocardioides sp. | reverse complement strand
ACCCCACCCAGGTCCCGCGCGCGTGCACTGGGATGAAGAGCAGCTCGGCGTCGTCCTCGAGCACGCGGGGCGGGTTGTCGTGGCGGTTGATCCGCAGCCGCCCGTCGCCGAGCCACTCCCGGTCGCTGCCGAGGTCGCGCAGCACCGCCGCCCAGCCCTGCATGGCGAGCCGGCTGGTGCGGGACACGATGTCGGCGCGGAGCACCCGTTCGCGTCGGGCCCAGTCCGCGGCGACGGTGTGCGACCAGACCCACCCGAGGAGGTCGGCGGCATGGCCGGCGACGCCCGGGCGGCGCAGCGCCGACGGCAGCGGCCGGTCACCGGCGACCTCGCGCAGGTCGGCTCGGACGCGACGGTCTCCGCGTGCGCGGACCTGGTCGAGCTGCGACTCGATGGTCGCGTCCGGGCCCGCCGGCGGCAGGGTCAGGAAGTCGGCGAGCCAGCCCGGACGGGAGCAGAACCGCAACACCTCGCGACGGGCGGGGTACGCGTCGAGCATCGCGGTGAACGCCTCGCGGTGGCCGGCGGCGAGTGCGCGCTCGTCGGCGTCGACCGGCTGCATCAGGGCGCCGAGCGTGCCGGTCACCTCGGCCAGCGGGGACAGCACGAACCTGCTCCGCGCGAACAGGTCGGCCGAGATCTGCCAGGTGCCCATGTTTCGCCTCCGCACGAAACATTACCGCCGACGCATCCCGACGCCTCACGCTGTCGCGGTGAAGACGTACCGCCAGCTGTTCTCCGTCTCGGAGTTCCGCGTCCTGTTCCTGTCCCAGTGCTTCATGGTGATGTCGGGCTCAGTGGCGAGCCTGGCGCTCGGCACGATCATGTACGCCGCCACCGGCTCGCCGATCCTGACCGCGCTCAGCATGTTCGGCGGCCCGCTGGTGCGGCTGCTCGGCTCGTCGCTGCTGCTCGCGCTGTCGGACCTGATCCGCCCGCGCCAGGCGCTGGTCCTGGTCGAGGCGGTCATCGTCGCGACGAGCCTGCTGCAGGCGCTCCCCGACCTGGCGTGGGGCTGGCGCTTCGTGCTGATCGCGATCCCGTGGCTGGTGATGTCGGCGACCGCCGGAAGCGCCATCGCGCTGATGTCGGAGGTGCTCCCGGCGGACGCGTTCGTCCTCGGGCGCTCGACCATCAACACGGCCGTGGGAGTCATGCAGATCGCCGGGTACGGGGTCGGCGGCGTGCTGGTGCTGCTGCTCGAGCCGTCCGTGCTGTTCCTCGGCTCGGCCGGGCTCGCGTTGATGTCGCTGCTCCTGGTGCGGTTCGGTCTCGCCGACCACCCGCCGCGGGTCGCCGGGACGGGCGTCGTACGACGGACACGGGAGGTGAACCGCGCGCTGCTCGGCTCTCGGGTGCTGCGGCCGGTCTACCTGTGCCTGTGGGTGCCGAACGGGATCATCGTCGGCTGCGAGGCGCTGTTCGTCCCGTTCGCGGGGGAGCGCGCGGGATGGCTGTTCGCCGCCGGCGCGGCCGGGATGCTGCTCGGCGACGTGGTCGTCGGCCGCTTCCTCACGCCCGACGTGCGCGAGCGGCTGGTCGAGCCGCTCCGGCTGCTGCTCGCGGCGCCGTACCTCGCCTTCGCGTTCGTGCCGTCGATGCCGGTCGCGTGCGTACTGGCGTTCGTCGCGTCGGTCGGGTTCGCGGCGAGCCTGCCTCTGCAGGAGCGCCTCATCGCGCACACCCCCGCCGACCAGCGCGGCCAGGTGATGGGGCTCAACAGCACCGGGCTGATGGTCATGCAGGGCGTCGGCGCGCTGCTCGGCGGCGGCATCGCGGAGGTCCTCGGCCGTGGCTCCACCGGCGTCGCCTGGACGATGGCCGTGCTCGCGAGCGCGTCGTTGCTCGTCACGCTGTCGCTCACGCCCGGCCTGAGGCGGTCGGGTCCGGAACATGTAAAGCGGAGTTACCGCGACCTCGAGCGCGCCGAGCGTGGTGCCTAGTCGCAATAACTCCGCTTTACATGAGATGTCGGCGCCGCCTACCAGTCCAGCTCGTGGCAGGAGCGGCTGGAGGCGGGCTCGACCTGGAGCGTGGCGTGGACGACGCCGTGGTCGTCGCGCAGCACCTGCCGCGCGCCCTCGAGGATGCCGGCGACGTCACCGGACTCGGTGGCGACGAGGTGGGCGGTCGCCACGTGCATGCCGGAGGTCAGGGTCCACAGGTGCAGATCGTGGACGTCGCACACGCCCTCGACGGCGGTGAGGTCGCGGGTCACCTCGTCGATGTCGAGGTCGGCGGGGACGTGCTGGGCGAGTACGGCGAGCACCTGGCGCCCCAGGACGATCGCACGGGCGGCGACGAACGCGCCGATGGCGAGCGCCACGATCGTGTCCCAGTAGGTCCGGCCGGTCGCGGCCACCAGCCAGCCGGCGAGCAGCACGCCGACGGAGCCGGCGGTGTCGGCGACGACCTCGAGGTACGCCCCGCGCACATTGAGCGACTCACCGGCCCCGCCGCGCAGGAGCAGCAGCGCGACCACGTTGACCACCAGGCCGATCGCGCCGATAACCAGCATCGGGCGGGCCTCGACGGACACGTCCTCGCCCAGCCGCGAGAACGCCTCGATCACGACGTACACCGACGTCCCGAGCATCAGCAGCACGGTGAAGCCGGAGGCGAAGATCTCGGCGCGGTACGACCCGTAGGTACGGCGTCCCGTGTGGTCGCGCCGCGTCGCGATGCGGGTCGCGAGCAGCGCGGCGCCAAGCGCCACCACGTCGGCGGCCATGTGCCCGGCGTCGGAGAGCAGCGCCAGTGAGCCGGACGTCAGCGCGACGACGAGCTCGACCAGGAAGAACGACGCAACGAGGACGAACGCCGCCGTCAGCCGCCAGCGGTGCCGCGCGCCCGGGTGGCCGGCGGGCGCGCCGTGGCTGTGACCGGCGCCCATCAGGACCCCGCGCGGGCTCGGGTGCAGTGCGCGGCCGCGTCGTTCGTCACGCCCAGCAGCCGCTCGGCGGCGGCCAGCAGGTCGAGCGTCGTGTCGGGGTGCGCGAGCGCGTAGTACGACGACCGTCCCTCGGTGCGCACGGTGACGATGCCGCAGTCCAGCAGGCAGGCCAGGTGCTTCGACACCGTCGACTGGGCCAGCCCGAGGTGGCGGGTGAGGTCGACGACGCGGTGCTCGCCGAGCGTCAGGTGCTGCACGATCGTCAGCCGCGACCGGTCGCCGAACGCGTGGAAGAGGTCGGCGGCGGCCGACAGCGCCTCGGCCTCGGCGACGGCAGGTGTGGCCTCGATCGTTCTCATCGCCATACGGCGATGATACGCCGGGAGTACGTCGGCGTCAGGCGTTCAGCCCATTCAGCCCAGGTCGCGCTTCCGGACCGTGTCCGGTGCGTTCAGCGTCGCGCAGAACAGCTGCCCGTCCGGAGCTCGCAGCACGTGCCAACCGCGGCCCGGCCCGACGTCGTCCGCTCCGAGCGCGACCAGCCGCTTCACCTCGGCGGCCAGGTCGTCGGTGCCCCAGTCGAGGTGCGCCCGGACCGGGCCGCCTGGGTCCTCGGTCCGCTGGAACAGCAGCTGCAGCGGCGAACCGTCGTCGTCGTGCCACTTCCCGGCGAACTCCGGCCCGTCCGACGGCACCCACCGACCCTCGAGCAGCGCCCGCCAGAACTCCACCTCCGCGTCGTGCACCGGCGGCGGCGAGTCGATGCACACCTGCACCAGCCGCGACCGGTGCCCGCCCGGCCACGTGACCGGCTGCGGCGCCTCGTGCCCGGAGCGCGAGACCAGGCAGAACGGCAGCCCGCCGGGGGAGCGCATCGCGTGCCACCGGTCGTGCACGGCCACCAGCTCCGCACCTAGCCCCACCGCGCGATCAGCCGCAGCCGACCGGTCGTCGACCTCGACGTCCACGTGCACCCGCGCCGGAGCGTCCACCTCCTGCAGGTGCACGTACGGCGCACCCGCAGGGGGCGTGAAGCTCGCCAGCTCCGGATGCCCCGACCACGCCGGGCCGAGCGACCAGCCCAGCGCCTCAGCCCAGAAGGCCGCGGCGGTCTCGTGGCTGTCCGCGGGCACGTCGATGACCGCCTGCAGCCACGCCACCGACCTCAGCCCTCCGGCGTCTCGCGCGGCGCGTCGCCGGTCCGCACCTCCGGGCCCGGCTCGCGCGTCCACTGCCACTCGCGAACCTCCGGCATGTCCTCGCCGTACCTCCGCACGTAGATCCGGTGCTCGATCAGCTTGTTGCGCAACGCCTCCCGTACGTGCCCGGCGCGCGGCTGAAGCCGCGGCACCCGGTCGATCACGTCGATGGCGAGGTCGAACCGGTCCACCTGGTTCATCACCGTCATGTCGAACGGCGTCGTGGTGGTGCCCTCCTCCTTGTAGCCGCGCACGTGGATGTTGTCGTGGTTGGTGCGGCGGTAGGTGAGCCGGTGGATCAGCCACGGGTAGCCGTGGTACGCGAAGATCACCGGCCGGTCCCGCGTGAACAGCGAGTCGAACTCCGTGTCGCGCAGCCCGTGCGGGTGCTCCTCGTGGTGCTGCAGCCGCATCAGGTCGACGACGTTGACGAACCGGATCTTCAGGTCGTCGAAGTGCTCGCGGAGCAGGTCGGTCGCGGCCAGCGCCTCCATCGTCGGTACGTCGCCGGCGCACGCGACGACGACGTCGGGCTCGCCGTCCTGGTCGGTGCTCGCCCAGTCCCAGATGCCGATGCCCTTGGTGCAGTGCACGATCGCCTGGTCCATCGTGAGGTACTGCAGCGCGGGCTGCTTCCCGGCGACGATCACGTTGACGTACTGCTTCGTGCGCAGGCAGTGGTCGGCGACCGACAGCAGCGTGTTGGCGTCCGGCGGCAGGTACACCCGGATCACGTCGGCCTTCTTGTTCACCACGTGGTCGATGAACCCGGGGTCCTGGTGCGAGAAGCCGTTGTGGTCCTGCCGCCACACGTGCGAGGTGAGCAGGTAGTTGAGGCTCGCGATCGGCCGCCGCCACGGGATGTCGTTGGTGGTCTTCAGCCACTTCGCGTGCTGGTTGAACATCGAGTCGACGAGGTGGATGAACGCCTCGTAGCACGAGAACAGCCCGTGCCGCCCGGTCAGCAGGTAGCCCTCCAGCCAGCCCTGGCAGGTGTGCTCGGAAAGGATCTCCATCACCCGGCCCTCGGGCGCGAGATGGTCGTCCTCCGGCCAGTGCTGCGCGTTCCAGGTGCGCGGGCTGGCGTCCATCACGTCCTGCAGCCGGTTGGAGGAGTTCTCGTCCGGCGCGAACATCCGGAACGTCTCCAGGTTGCGGGCCATCACGTCGCGCAGGAAGCCGCCCAGCACGCGCGTCGCCTCGACCGATCCGGTGCCCGGCGCGTCGACCGGAACGCCGTACTGACGGAAGTCCGGCATCCGCAGGTCCTTGAGCAGCAGGCCGCCGTTGGCGTACGGCGTCGCGCTCATCCGCTTGTCGCCGGGCGGATGGAGCTCCGCCACCTCCGGCACGAGCGCGCCGGTCGCGTCGAACAACTCCTCGGGCCGGTAGGAGCGCAGCCACTCCTCGAGCACCTCGCGGTGGCTCTCGTCGTTCCGCGCGTCCGCGAACGGCACCTGGTGGGAGCGCCACGATCCCTCGACCCGCTTGCCGTCCACCGACTCGGGACCGGTCCATCCCTTGGGGGAGCGGAGCACGATCATCGGCCACGCCGGCCGCTGCGCGTCGCCCGTCGTCCGCGCCCGCTGCTGGACCTCGCGAATCTCGTCGAGGCAGCGGTCGAGCGTCGCGGCGAACGCCTGGTGCATCTCCTCCGGGTCCGACCCCTCGACGACGTACGGCGTGTGGCCGTAGCCGCGCAGCAGCGCGAGCAGCTCCTCCTCCGGGATCCGCGCGAGCACCGTCGGGTTGGCGATCTTGTAGCCGTTGAGGTGCAGGATCGGCAGCACGGCGCCGTCGCGGCGCGGGTCGACGAACTTGTTGGAGTGCCAGCTCGTCGCCAGTGGACCGGTCTCGGCCTCGCCGTCCCCGATCACCGCGGCGACGACGAGGTCGGGGTTGTCGAAGGCCGCGCCGTACGCGTGGCTCAACGCGTAGCCGAGCTCGCCGCCCTCGTGGATCGAGCCCGGCGTCTCCGGCGCGACGTGGCTGGGCACGCCGCCGGGGAACGAGAACTGCGTGAACAGCCGCTGCAGACCCTCCTCGTCGTGGGTGATCTCGGGGTAGACCTCGGAGTAGGTGCCGTCGAGGTACGCCGCCGCGACGAGCCCCGGCCCGCCGTGACCGGGTCCGGTGATGTAGAGCATGTCCTGGTCGCGCTGCATGATCGCGCGGTTCAGGTGCGCGTAGATGAACGTCAGTCCCGGCGTCGTACCCCAGTGGCCGAGGAGGCGCGGTTTCACGTGCTCGGGCCGGAGCGGCTCGCGCAGCAGCGGGTTGTCCATCAGGTAGATCTGCCCGACGGACAGGTAGTTGGCCGCGCGCCACCAGGCGTCGATGCGCGCGAGCTCGTCGTCGGCGAGCGGCGCGCCCGCGACCGTGCTGCGGGTCGGTCCGGTCAGGGGCTCGGTCGGCTGGTCGGTCTGCATGGAACCTCCTCGGTCCTGCTCCAGGGACGCCGTGCCCCAGTCTGCGGCCGGCATGCCCGGCTGGCCATAGCACGCGTCGTCCGGACCTCGTGGGGTACCGCCCCGGCATGAGCACCCATACCGACACCGACATGGACACCAGGCACCCAGCGCACCCGCGTCTCGCCGTCGTCACCGGCGCGGACTCCGGCATGGGCAAGGCCATCGCCGAGCTGCTGGCCAGCGAGGGCTTCGACGTCGGAATCACCTTCCACACCGACGAGTCCGGTGCCGAGGACACCCGGGCCGCGGTCGAGGAGCGCGGCCAGCGCTGCTTCGTGACGCGGCAGGACCAGTCCGAGCCCGACACGGGCGGCGTCGTCGACGAGCTGGCCGAGCAGCTCGGCGGCCTCGGCGTGCTCGTGAACAACGCCGGTTCCGGGCACCGGGACCGGGTGCTCGACCTGGACTACGAGACCTGGCGGCACGTGCTGGCCACCGACCTCGACGGCCCGTTCCTGTGCTCGAAGCACGCCGCGAAGCTGATGCGCGACGCCGGGCACGGTGGCCGGATCATCAACATCACCAGCGTGCACGAGCATGTGCCGCGCCTCGGCGCCGCGGCGTACTGCAGCGCCAAGGCCGGGCTCGGCATGCTCACCAAGGTCCTGGCGCTCGAGCTCGCCGAGGACGGCATCCTCGTCACGTCGGTCGCGCCCGGCGAGATCGCCACCCCGATGACGGGCAAGGAGGAGCAGCAGGCGTTCGCGGCGAAGCGTCCCGGCAACCCGCTCGGCCGTCCCGGGCACGTGAACGAGATCGCCTCGGTGGTGGGCTTTCTCGCCTCACCGCGCTCGACGTACGTCACCGGTACGTCGATCACCGTCGACGGCGGTCTCACGCTGATGGCCGCGCACGGCCACGACGAGGCGGACGCCGGCTGGCGCGGCAGCGCCGAGAGCTGAGGACGGCTGCGGCTGCGGCGCGCTCGGGCTATGAACGACGGACCAGCACGAGCGCGCCGTGGTCGCCGACCATCCGGGTCTCGACCAGCGACAGCCCGTGGTCGCGGGCGGTCGCGTCCACGGCCGTTGCCTGGTCCGCGTCGCGCAGCTGCAGCACGAGCGCGCCGTCGCCGGTGAGGTGCCGGCTCGCGACGGCCAGGCAGCTGCGGGCGAGCGCGAGCCCGTCCTCGCCGCCGTCGACTGCGCTGGGCGGGTCGTCGGGGTACTGGGTGATGTCGGCGCTGCGGAGGTACGGCGGGTCGGCGAGCACCAGCGGGAAGCGCTCGTCCTTCCGCAGTACGTCGGTCATCGGGCCGTGCCGCACCTCGACGCGCAGCCCCGCGACCATCACCTGGCGGGCGTTGCGTCGCGCGAACGCCACCGCGGTGGGGCTGGCGTCGACCAGGACGGTGTCGCGGCCGGTGAGGGAGGCGGCGAGCAGGCCGATGTGGCCCACGCCCGAGCACAGCTCGAGAAGCGGTCCGTCGGGGAGGCCGGGGGAGAGCTCGGCTGCCCAGCGGGCCTGCGCCTCGGTCCAGCTGCGCGGCTTGAGGACCGAGGCGTCGTACTCGACCGCCAGCCCGCCGACTGTCGCGGTCAGGCTCACCGGCGACTCCTCGGCAGGACCTTGTGGGTGCCGTCGCACCACGGCTTGCGCTGGCTCTTGTCGCACGCGCAGACCGCGACGACCGGGCGCTCGACCGCGTGGGCCGCGCCGGTCTCGTCGACGATCTCGGTCGCGCCGCGCACGAGCAGCGGTCCACCGGGGCACTGCCGGACCTGGACGCGCGTCTCGCGGTTCACGCCGGCACCTCCAGTCGCTCGTTGATCCGCTCGGACATCGAGGCCCAGCGGGCGAGCGTCTCGCGTCCGGCGACCGCGTCGAGGTGCAGGCAGGCCGCGGCGCCGAAGAGGGCCTCGCGGTGGAGCTCGGGCTCCTGCTCGACGAGCCGGCCGCAGATGTCGGCGAGCGCGACCTCCTCGTGGACGGCGTCGGCCTCGACGTGCTCGTCGAAGTAGTCCCGGACCGCCTGGTCGAAGCCGAGCCGCTCGATGCCTTGAGCCATCCGACGGCAGGGCATCGTGCTGGTGGCCTCGTAGGTCGCGAGATGGCCGAGGGACGCCGCACGCAGCCGGCGGTGCAGCCCGAGCATCGACATCGCGTTGTCGACCGCGAGGGTCGTGCCGGTCGCCTCGTCGATGTAGCGCCCGTACGTCGAGTCGAGGCCCGCGGCCTCCATGGCCCGGGCGAACAGGTGGGAGTGCAGCCGGTCCGGACGGCCGCTGCCGTACTCGTCGTACTGCAGCTCGGCCAGCGCGACCTTGACCGGACCGTCGACGCGCGGCAGCACGAACGACGTCGGGTCGGACTCCTTGAGCGTGTAGATGCTGCGCTGCTTGAGCATGTCGCGCACCTGCTCGATGGTGGCCTCGCGCTGCACGAAGCGGGCGACGTCGGGGCCGTCGTCGGCCTCGATCAGCGCGCGGATCCCGGTCACCACGTCACCCTCGGCCAGGGCCGCGTCGACCGCCTCGGTGGTCGCCTCGCGCAGACCGCCTTCGAAGACGGCCTCGAGCTCCTGGCGGCGGGCGATCAGGTTCGGGTCCCACTCACGATCGTCGGGGACGCCGGCGAAGCCGCGGTAGTGAAGCGCGTACAGGACGTGCAGCGCGGTATGCAGGTCCTCGTCGGTCAGGGGGTCGTGCACGATCCGCTCGACGTCGGGACCGTCGGTGGCGGAGAGGTGCCGCTGGCTGACCGCGCCGATGACGTGGGCGCTCAGCGGCCCGCGCGGACGCGGGAGTGGAGGACGTTGGCTCTGCATGCGGCGGGTGTACCCCCGTGCACCGCCCTCTATGCGGTTTCCATCCGAGCCGTGCTCGGCGGTTCAGGTCCGGGGCGGTTCACGCGTCGCTACCGGGCGGCGGCGGGGGCACGGGATCCGGCTCCGGCGTCGGCACGGGCTGCGGGTCGGGCTGCGGCAGGTCGGGGTCGATCGGCCTCGGCCCGGTCGGCTGCGGCTCCACGGGGGGAGCGGTGAGCGTGGTCGTCGTCGTGGTCGGCATTGCTGCTCCTTTCCACGTGCTCCACAGGACCCCGGGCGGTACCCCGCCGCGGCGGGCGCATGCGTAGGCCGGCTGCTGGGTGGGCACCGACAGACCCATGACCGACACGACCGCTTCGACGGAACTGACCGCACTCGTCCTGAACTGCAGCCTCAAGCCCGCGCCGACGAAGTCGAGCAGCGAGAAGCTCGGCGAGCAGGTGCTGAGCGCCCTGTCCGACCACGGCGTCAAGGGCGAGCAGGTGCGGGTGATCGACCAGCAGGTCCGGTTCGGGGTGCAGGTCGACGAGGGCGACGGCGACGGGTGGCCGGCGATCCGTCGCAAGATGCTCGACAGCGACATCCTCGTGATCGCGACGCCGATCTGGCTGGGGCAGCCGTCGGCCGTCTGCAAGATGGTGCTCGAGCGGCTCGACGCCGAGCTGTCGGAGACCGACGACGAGGGCCGGATGTCGACCTACGGCAAGGTCGCCGCGCTCGCGGTCGTCGGCAACGAGGACGGCGCGCACCACGTGAGCGCCGAGGTGTTCCAGGCGCTCAACGACACCGGCTTCACGATCCCGGCGAACGGCGTGACCTACTGGGTCGGCGAGGCGATGCAGGGCACGGACTACCAGGACCTCGAGAACACCCCCGAGAAGACCGCCGAGACGACCAAGACGCTCGCGGCCAACGCCGTACACCTGGCGCGGATGCTGAAGGGGAGCAACTACCCGGCCTGACAGGCAGTGGTCTCGACGGGCTCGACCACCCGAGAACGACCGAGCGGGCGGGGCCGGATGCCCCCGTGGCACCGGGTCCCGCCCGCTTCGTGTCCGGTCGGATCGGGGCGAGCTCAGGACTTGTTGCTGCTGGCCTTGCCGCCCTTGCTCCCGGCCTTCTTCTTCTGCGCGGTCGTCCCGCCCTGGGACGAGTCGCCGCCCTTGCCGCTCTGCTTCCCGCCCCGGGAGGACGACCCCTCGGAGTTGGCGATCTTCGCGGCACGCTGCTTGGACATCCCCTTGTCCTTGAGCGCCTCGTACTGCTTCTCGTTCTTCACGTTCGCCGACTTGCTGGGCACGGCCATCACTCCTTCGACGTGTCTCGGAAACGGAGGACTGGACAGGCGCGGTACCCGTCCCGACCGGTCGCAGTCCTGCCGCATGAGCGGCCGAGTTGCGGGTAGTGCGCTGGAGAGCGACGTACGTCGAGAGAGGGAGCACCGATGAAGGCAGTCACCTGGCAGGGCAAGCACGACATGCAGGTCGTCGACGTCCCGGACCCGAAGATCGAGGAGCCGACCGACGCGATCATCAGGGTCACCTCGACGGGCCTGTGCGGCTCCGACCTCCACCTCTACGAGACCCTCGCGCCGTTCATGCAGCCGGGCGACATCGTCGGGCACGAGCCGATGGGGATCGTCGAGGAGGTCGGCGGCGACGTGACGTCGCTGAAGCCGGGCGACCGGGTCGTCGTCCCGTTCAACGTCAGCTGCGGCTCCTGCTGGATGTGCGAGCAGCACCTCTACTCCCAGTGCGAGACCACCCAGAACCGCGAGCACGGCACCGGCGCCAGCCTGTTCGGCTACAGCAAGCTCTACGGGCAGGTGCCGGGCGGGCAGGCCGAGTACCTGCGCGTGCCGTTCGCCGACTTCCTGCCGGTCAAGGTGCCGGAGGGCCCGTCGGACGACCGGTTCGTCTTCCTCTCCGACGTGCTGCCGACGGCCTGGCAGGCGCTGCAGTACGCAGACGTGCCCGACGGCGGCACGCTCCTCGTGCTCGGCGCCGGCCCGATCGGCGACATGGCCGCCCGGATGGGCCTCGAGCAGGGCCGCCGGGTCATCTCCGTCGACCGGGTGCCGGAGCGTCTCGATCGGGTCAAGGGGCGCGGCGCGGAGACGCTGCACCTCGACGAGGTGGGCAAGAAGGGCCTCGGCGACGCGGTGCGCGACCTCACCGACGGCCGCGGCGCCGACGCCGTGATCGACGCGGTCGGCATGGAGGCGCACGGCTCGCCCGCGATGACGGCCGCGCAGAAGATGGTCGGCCTGCTGCCGGACAAGGTCGCCGAGCCGCTGATGCTGAACGCCGGGGTGGACCGGATGGCCGCGCTCTACGCCGCGTTCGACGCCGTACGCCGCGGCGGGACCGTCTCGATCTCCGGCGTGTACGGCGGGGCGATGGACCCCATCCCGCTGTTCCAGCTCTTCGACAAGCAGGTGCAGCTGCGGATGGGTCAGGCCAACGTGCGCCGCTGGTCCGACGAGCTGCTCGCCAAGCTCGAGGACGGCGACCCCTGGGGCGTGGACACGTTCGCCACCCACCACCTGCCGCTCTCGGAGGCGCCCAACGCCTACCGGACCTTCCAGAAGAAGGAGGAGGGCATGGTCAAGGTGGTCTTCCAGCCCTGACCGGGTTCAAACCCGATCCCGGCCGCGACCTCGTCACGGCTAGTCAGGGCCTCTCGAACAGCAGCGTGGGAGCCGCCCCGAGTTTCGGCACGCATGAGGCCGGGTAGGTGTGGGGCCGGCTCCCGCTGCTGGAGAAAACGGCGGCGACCACGAACCAGAACGGAGCACCACCATGACGATCGACGTCTCTGTCACCCCGGCCCAGACCGAGGAATCCGCCGCCCCGACGACCCGCGAGCGGACGACGTCCGCCCTCCTGCTCGAGGCCGCGAAGACGGAGGACCCGGCCGCGCGCCGGCAGCTGATCGACGAGGTGGTGGTGCTCAACATGGGCCCGGCCCGCCGCATCGCCCAGCGCTACGCCAACCGCGGAGTGTCCCTGGACGACCTGACGCAGGTCGCGTACGTCGCCCTGGTGCACGCCGCCCGCAACTTCGACCCGACGTACGGCTCGGAGTTCCTCAGCTACGCCGCCCCCTGCATCCGGGGCGAGCTCCGCAAGCACTTCCGCGACCACGGCTGGACGGTCCGTCCGTCGCGCTGGGTCCAGGAGCTGCAGCCGCGCGTCCAGGACGCCCGCGAGGAGCTGCACCAGACGCTCGGCCGGTCGCCCCGCCCGAGTGAGATCGCCGCGCACCTCGACGAGACCGAGGACCGCGTGATCGAGGCGCTCGCGGCCACCGGCTGCTTCACGCCGATGTCCCTCGACAAGCCGGCCACGCCCCACCAGGAGGGCTCGGTGTCCCTCGCCGAGCTGCTGCCGGCCGAGGACGACGAGTGGCAGGCCGTCGAGGCGCGCGTGCTGCTCGAGCCCCTCGTCGCCAAGCTCGACGCGCGCGACCAGCGCATCGTGCACCTGCGCTTCTTCGCGGGCGCGACGCAGCAGGAGATCGCCGACGACATCGGCGTCACCCAGATGCACGTGTCCCGCCTGATCAAGAAGATCCTGGCCGAGCTGCGCCGCCAGCTCGAGACCTCCGCCCGCGAGCGCGCAGGCCTCAGCGCCTGATCGGCATGAGACCGGTGCGATGACACCGGACCTGGTCTACGCGCTCGTCGGAGGAGCCCTCCTCCTCGCCGTGGTGCTGCCCACGGTGCTGCACCGCCAAGCGGTGTCGGCGCCCATGGTGCTGCTCGGCGTCGGTGCCCTGATGGGGCTGCTGCCGTTCGGCGAGGACGTGTCGCTGTCGCCGGTCGACCACCTGTCGTTCGTCGAGCACCTCACCGAGTTCACGGTGATCGTCGCGCTGATGGGCGTCGGGCTCGCGCTCGACCGGCCGCTGCGGCTCTCGAACCTGCGCGGCTGGTCGTCCTGGGCCGGCACCTGGCGGATGCTCGGCATCGCCATGCCCCTGTGCATCGGCGGTGTCTGGCTGCTCGGCTGGGGGCTCCTCGGGATCGCCCCGGCCGCGGCCCTGCTGCTCGGTGCGTCGCTCGCGCCCACCGACCCGGTGCTGGCGTCGGACGTCCAGGTCAGCGGTCCGACCGCGCTGGACGACGACGCCGAGGAGCACGAGGGCATCGACGAGGACGACGACGTCCGCTTCGCGCTCACGTCCGAGGCCGGCCTCAACGACGGGCTCGCGTTCCCGTTCGTGATGGCCGCCATCGCGCTGGCCGGGTCGTCCGACGTCGGGTCCTGGGCGCTCGGCTGGCTCGCCTGGGACGTCGTCGGCCGCGTCGTGGTCGGCGTGGCGATCGGCATGGTCATCGGGTGGCTGCTCGCCCGGATCGCGTTCCGCGCGCCCGCACCGTCCCTGAGGCTGGCGGAGACCGGGGAGCCGTTGCTGGCCCTGGCCGCCGTGCTGCTGTCCTACGGTCTGGCCGAGGTCGCCCACGCCTACGGCTTCCTCGCGGTCTTCGCCTGCGCGATGACGATCCGGTCGGCCGAGCGCGGGCACGAGTACCACCAGCACATGCACGCGATGGTCGAGCGGCTCGAGCGGCTGCTCACGCTGATCGTGCTGCTGCTGCTCGGCATGTCGTTGTCCAACGGGCTGCTGGAGCACCTCACCTGGTCCGGCGCGGTGATCGGCGTGCTGCTGCTCCTGGTCGTCCGTCCGCTGTCAGGTGCTGTCGCCCTGCTCCCGTTCGCGCCGAAGGACGACGAGTTCGACACCCGCGAGCGGCTCGCCGTCGCGTTCTTCGGCGTGCGCGGCGTCGGCTCGCTGTTCTACCTCGCCTACGCCACCAGCCACGGCGACTTCGGCGACCACGACGCCCTGTGGGCGACGGTCGGCTTCACGATCACCGCGTCCGTGCTGCTGCACGGCATCACCGCGACGCCGTGGCTGCGCCGGCTCGACCAGCGCCGTACCTCCTGAGCCGCAAGGCGGACGGACCCGGACGTTTCACTCCGGCCCGTCAGGGGCACGGGGTGAGTAGTGATCCCGCCCGGTGGTCAGCGGCACACCCGGGCGGGACGCCTTGTCCGAACGGCAGCACCCCGCCCCGCGCGAGCTAGCGGAACGACCGCTTCCGCTCCAGGTTGTCGAGCATGCTCAGCTCGCTGACGAGCTTGCCCGCCACGGGAAGCCCTGACCGCTCCAGGGCGCGCACGTAGGTGCGGAGCGCGTTGTGCAGCGTCAGCAGCGCGGCGTCGTGATGGGCGACGTCCTTCCCCTTGGCGTCCAGGCGCGCTCGCGCGGCCCGGAAGTCTGCCGCCGCCCGCGCCAGTGACGGCAGGGGGAACCTCGAGTCGGGTAAGGACGAGCTCGGGGACGACACCGCGTCCGCTCATTTCCTCCGGCGTTGGGCGGTCGTCCCGAAGGGACGATCTCGAGGGGCCGGGTCACTCACACTACCCGGCCCGCCGTGCTCTGCGGGTCAGGAGTCGACCGGCACCTCCAGGGGGTCCGAGACCTTCAGCTGCGGCCCGACGAACTCGACCCAGTTGTCGCGGGCGACCTGCTCGAACCGGTCCCGGGAGACGGGGCCGGGCAGCAGCGCGGCGTAGTCCTCGAACAACCGCTCCGCACCGGCCGGTGACGTGATCACGAGCAGCCGTCCCGGTGCGGCGCCGATGTTCTGGAAGTTGTGCGGCGTACCGCGCGGCCCGAACGC
>NZ_CAMPGZ010000095.1 GCF_946885725.1 uncultured Nocardioides sp. | reverse complement strand
CCGTAGCGGTAGAACCGCTCGATGTCGTTGCCCTTGAACGTCGACCCGTCGCCCCAGATGTCGACGCCGTCCTCGTGCATGGCGCGCACCAGCATCGTGCCGGTGACGGCGCGGCCGAGCGGAGTGGTGTTGAAGTACGCGCGCCCGCCGGAGCGGATGTGGAACGCGCCGCAGGCCATCGCGGCGAGCCCCTCCTCGACCAGCATCCGCCGGCAGTCGACGGCGCGGGACAGCTCGGCGCCGTACTGCAGCGCGCGCTCGGGCACGCCGGAGATGTCGGGCTCGTCGTACTGGCCGATGTCGGCGGTGTAGGTGCAGGGCACCGCGCCCTTCTCGCGCATCCAGGCGACGGCGACTGAGGTGTCGAGGCCGCCGGAGAACGCGATGCCGACGCGCTCGCCGGCGGGCAGGCTGGTGAGGACCTTGCTCACGGGGTTTCCTTCGCTGTGGGTGTCGGGAACGATCAGCTGGTCGCGTGCCCGCCGCTGGCGAGCGCGAGGAACCGGGCGGCCAGCGCGTGGCCGCCGTCGGGTCGTCGGCTGATCACCAGGACGGTGTCGTCCCCGGCGACGGTGCCGAGGATGTCCTCGTTCTCCGCCTTGTCGAACGCCGAGGCGAGGTACTGGGCGGCGCCGGGCGGGGTGCGCAGCAGCGCGAGGTTGGCCGAGGCGTCGGCGGACACGAGGAGCTCGCTCAGCAGCCGGGTGAGCCGGGCCTCGGCGGCCGCCGTGTCGGCGACCATCGGGGTGCGGTCGCCGCCCTCCGCCGGTACGGCGTACACCAGCTGCCCACTGGGGATCCGCACCTTGACCGCGTCGAGCTCGACGAGGTCGCGCGAGAGCGTGGCCTGCGTGACCTGCACGCCGGCCTCGCGGAGCAGCTCGGACAGCTCGGTCTGCGAGCGCACCGGTTGGCGGCTCAGGAGGTCCACGATCTTCTGCTGCCGGGCGCTCTTGGTGAGCGGGATGGTCTGCGTCATCTCACACCTCCCTGACGGTGGGTCCCTGGTGGGCGAGGAGCCAGGTCAGCAGGGCCTTCTGGGCGTGCAGCCGGTTCTCCGCCTCGTCCCACACCACGCTCTGCGGGCCGTCGATGACCTCGGCGGCGATCTCCTTGCCGCGGTAGGCCGGCAGACAGTGCAGGACGATCGCGTCGCCCGCCGCCTTGGCGAGCAGGTCTGCCGTGAGCGCGTAGGGCAGGAACGGCCGGGACCGCTCGTCGGCCTCCGACTCCTTGCCCATCGACACCCAGGTGTCGGTCGCGACCGCGTCGGCGCCGGCGACGGCCTCGGTCGGGTCGACGACGAACGCCGCGGATCCGCCGGTCTCCCCCGCGATCTGCTCGGCCTTGGCGAGGATCTCGGCATCCGGCGCGAACTCGGCCGGTCCGCTCACCCGGACGTGCATGCCGGCGGTGGCGCCGGCCAGCAGGTAGGAGTGGCTCATGTTGCTGGCCGTGTCGCCCAGGAACGCCAGCGTCTGCCCGGCCGTGCTCCCCCGATGCTCCTCGATCGTCTGCAGGTCGGCGAGCAGCTGGCAGGGGTGGAACTGGTCGGTCAGCGCGTTGACGACCGGGACACCGGCGTACGCCGCCATCTCCTCGATGCGCGACTGGTCGAAGGTCCGCCACACGATCGCGGCTGACTGCGGCCCGAGGACGCGGGCGACGTCGGCGATCGACTCGCGGGTGCCGATCTTGGCCAGGTTGCCGTCGACGACCATCGGGTAGCCGCCGAGCTCGCTGATGCCGGTGGCGAACGACAGCTGGGTGCGCAGCGTGGGCTTGTCGAAGACGACGGACACGGTGCGCGGGCCGGCCAGCGGCCGCTCGGCGTAGCGGTCCTTCTTGAGCCGCTTGGCCAGCGCCAGCACCTCTGCCTGCTCGGCCGGGCTCAGGTCGTCGTCGCGGAGGAAGTGACGCGTCATGACTCCGACACCCCGGCCTTCTCGAGGATCGTGGGCCAGGCGTCGACGAGCTCGCCGGCCTGGGCCGCGGTGAGGACCAGCGGCGGGGCGAGCCGGATCGTGCGGGGCCCGGTGGCGTTGAGGATGAAGCCGGCGTCCTGCGCGGCCTGCACCACCTGCGGGGCGATCTCGGCGTCCAGGTCGATGCCGGCCAGCAGGCCGCTTCCCCGGATCTCGGTGACCCGGTCGTGGGCCAGCCCGGTGCGCAGCTGCTCCCCGACGCGGGTGGCGTTGCCGAGCAGGCCGTCCTTCTCGATCGTCTCGATGACCGCCAGGGCGGCCGCGGTGGCGACCGGGTTGCCACCGAACGTGGTGCCGTGGTGGCCGGGCTGCAGCAGGTCACCGGCGTCGCCGAGCGCGATGCAGGCGCCGATCGGGATGCCGCCGCCGAGACCCTTGGCGACGGTGACGACGTCGGGCAGCACGCCCTCGGGGAGCTGGGCGGTGTGCGCGAACCAGGCGCCGGTGCGGCCGACGCCGGTCTGCACCTCGTCGACCCACATCAGCGTGCCGTGCTCGCTGGTGACCCGGCGCACGGCCTCGAGGTAGCCCTCGGGCGGCTCGACGACGCCGGCCTCGCCCTGCATCGGCTCGACGACCACGGCGGCGGTCTCGTCGGTCACCGCGGCCTTCAGCGCGTCGGCGTCGCCGTACGGGACGAACTGCACGCCGCCGGGCAGCGGCTCGAAAGGCTCGCGGTACGCCGCCTTCGACGTCAGCGCGAGAGCGCCCATCGTGCGGCCGTGGAAGCCGTTCTCCATCGCCACGACGTGGGTGCGGCCGGTGCGGCGGGTGAGCTTGAGTGCGGCCTCGTTGGCCTCGGTGCCGGAGTTGGCGAAGAACACCTTGCCGGAGGAGTCGAGGAGGTCGAGCAGCCGCTCGGCGAGGCTGACCTGCGGCTCGCTGGTGAAGAAGTTCGAGACGTGCCCGAGCGTCGACAGCTGCTGCGTCACCGCGCCGACCAGGGCCGGGTGGCCGTGGCCGAGGGAGTTGACCGCGATACCGCCGAGGAAGTCGAGGTAGCGGTTGCCGTCGACGTCCCACACCACCGGGCCCTCGCCGCGCACCAGCGCGAGCTTCGGCGGGCCGAAGGTGTTCATCAGGGAGGCGGCGTACCGCTTCTTCAGGACGTCGTTCATGCCTTCTCCTCGCTCTTGCCGCGGGCCTGGCGGATCTTGGTCTCGGCTCCCGGCAGCACCTGGGTGCCGACGCCGTCGTCGGTGAAGATCTCGAGCAGCACGGCGTGCGGCTCGCGACCGTCGACGACGGTCGCACGCGGGACGCCGCCGCGTACGGCGTTGAGGCAGGCCTGCATCTTCGGCACCATCCCGCTGGCCAGGCTCGGCATCAGCTCCTCGAGAGCCTCGGGGCTGATGTGGCCGATCACGTCGTCGCTGTCGGGCCAGTCGCGGTACAGCCCCTCGACGTCGGTGAGCACGAGCAGCTTCTCGGCGCCGAGCGCGACGGCCAGCGCGGCCGCGGCGGTGTCGGCGTTGACGTTGTGCACCCGGCCCAGCTCGTCGGGCGCGACGGAGGAGATCACGGGGATCCGGCCGGCCTCGACGAGGTCCTTCACGGCCTCGGGGCGGACCTTGGCGACCTCCCCGACGAGGCCGAGGTCGACCTCCTCGCCGTCGACCATCGTGCTGGTCGGCTCGGCGGTGAACAGGCCTGCGTCCTCGCCGCTGAGCCCGACCGCGAGCGGGCCGTGGGAGTTGACCAGCCCGACGAGCTCGCGGCCGACCTGGCCCACGAGCACCATCCGGACCACGTCCATCGCCTCGGGCGTCGTGACGCGCAGGCCGCCGCGGAACTCGGACCGGATGTTCAGCCGGTCGAGCATGGAGCTGATCTGCGGGCCGCCGCCGTGCACGACGACGGGGTGGAAGCCGGCGTAGCGCAGGAACACGATGTCCTCGGCGAACGCCTGCTTGAGGGCCTCGTCGGTCATCGCGTTGCCGCCGTACTTCACCACGATCGTCTTGCCGTGGTAGGCCTTCAGCCACGGCAGCGCCTCGGCGAGGGTGGCGGCCTTGGCGGTGGCCCTCTTCCACGCCTCGGGGCTCACGGCGTCCGCAGCCTCGAGGTCCTGGTCGTTGATGTCGGTCATCGGCTCTCAGCTCGAGTAGGCGGAGTTCTCGTGCACGTAGGCGTGCGTGAGGTCGTTGGTCCAGACGGTGGCGCGGGCGTCGCCGGCCTTGAGGTCGATGGTCACGCTGACCTCGCGGCCGGACAGGTCGACCTTCGCGGGGTCCTCGGCGGGCTCGGACTTCCGGCACACCCACACGCCGTTCATCGCGACGTCGAGGTCGGCGGGGTCGAACGCCGCGTCGGTGGTGCCGATCGAGGCGAGCACCCGGCCCCAGTTGGGGTCCTTGCCGAAGACCGCGGCCTTGAACAGGTTGCTGCGGGCGACGGAGCGACCGACGGCGACCGCCTCGTCCTCCGTGGCGGCGTTGAGCACGGTGATCGTGATCTCGTGGTCGGCGCCCTCGGCGTCGGCGAGCAGCTGCATCGCCAGGTCGCCGCAGACGCGGGTCAGTGCCTCGGTGAAGTCCTCCTCGGTGGGGGTGATCCCCGAGGCGCCGTTGGCCAGCAGCGTCACCGTGTCATTGGTCGACATGCAGCCGTCGGAGTCGAGCCGGTCGAAGGTGACCCGGGTCGAGGCGCGCAGCGCGCGGTCCGCCGTGGCGGAGTCGACCTTGGCGTCTGTGGTGAGGACGACGAGCATGGTGGCGAGCTGCGGGGCGAGCATGCCGGCACCCTTGGCCATCCCACCGATGCTCCAGCCGGCTCCCTCGACGACGACCTGCTTGCTGACCGAGTCGGTGGTCATGATCGCCTCGGCGGCGGCCTGTCCCCCGTCGGGCGACAGCGCGGCGGCTGCGTCGTCCACGCCGGCGATCAGCTTGTCGCGAGGGTTCTTCAGGCCGATCAGGCCGGTCGAGCAGACGACCACGTCGATCGCGCCGATGCCCAGCTTCTCGGCGACCCGCTCGGCCACCGCGTGGGTGGTCTGGAAGCCCTCGGCGCCGGTGTAGCAGTTGGCGCCGCCGGAGTTCAGCACGACGGCGCGGACGACGCCGTCCTTGACGACCTCCTGGCTCCACAGCACCGGGTTGGCCTTGCAGCGGTTGGCGGTGAAGACGGTGGCGGAGGCGTACTCCGGGCCGTCGCTGACCACGAGGGCCACGTCCTTGCCGCCCGAGCTCTTCAGGCCGGCGGTGACGCCGGCGGCCCGGAAGCCCCGGGGTGCGGTGACGCTCAACTCTGCTCCTTCGAGTCCTCAGTGGGGGTGGTGAGTGTGTGGCCGGCCGCGGTCCACGCCTCGGCGGCCGCGTCGGCGGCGTCAGCCTTCACCAGGATCCAGTCGGTGTCGTACGTCGAGAGCGTGAAGACGCTGATCCCGGCGTCGGCCAGCGGCGCGAGGAGCCCGCTCAGCACGCCGGTCTCCGCGAAGTCGAGCGGCCCGGCGACCTCGAACGCCACGAACGGCCCCTCGCGTCGCGCCTTGGTCGGCACGGTCGAGGCATGGCAGACGATCGAGGTCTCGGTCTTCGTCGCGGTGACGGAGAACAGCGTCGAGGCGGTCGCCCACGAGGGGACGTCGGAGCCGGGACCGAGACGGACGACGGCGAGCGCGTCGGGGTGCTGGATGAGGGTGTGCGTCATCTCGGGGTCCCCGCGGAGGCGCGACCGGAGTGAGCGTAGGGAGCGGTTTCGTGGGGTGAGTTCACGGGGCGATGCCCACCGTGGTGAGGCCGGTGGTCTCGGGCAGCCCGAGCGCCAGGTTCATGCACTGCACGGCCGCGCCGCCGGTGCCCTTGGCCAGGTTGTCGACCGCGGCGACGGCGACGAGCCGACCGGCGTCCTGGTCGACGGTCACCTGCACGTGGATCGCGTTGGACCCGACCACGGACTTGGTCTGCGGCCAGATGCCGGCGGGCAGCAGGTGGATGAACGGCTCCTCCGCGAACGCCTTCTCGTAGGCGGCGTAGGCCTCTTCGGCCGTGACGGTCGTCGGCGCGGAGCAGGTCGCCAGGATGCCGCGCGGCATCGGGACCAGCAGCGGCGTGAACGACACGCGCACCGAGGCGTCGGTCAGACCGGACAGGTTCTGCACGATCTCGGGCGTGTGGCGGTGCGTCCCCCCGACGCCGTACGCCGAGGTCGAGCCCATCACCTCGGAGCCGAGCAGGTGCGGCTTCGGCGCCTTGCCGGCGCCGGACGTGCCGGACGCGGCCACCACGACGATGCCGGTCGCGTCGACGATCCCGGCGGCGACGGCCGGGGCGAGCGCGAGCGTGGACACCGTCGGGTAGCAGCCCGGTACCGCGATCCGGGTCGCGCCGGCGAGCACGGAGCGCTGGTCGCCCAGCTCGGGCAGACCGTAGGGCCAGGCGCCGGCGTGCTCGCCACCGTAGTAGCGGTCCCACGCCTCGGGGTCGGTCAGCCGGAAGTCGGCGCCGCAGTCGATGACGACGGTCTCGTCGGGCAGCTGACGGGCGATCTCCGCGGACTGCCCGTGCGGCAGGCCCAGGAAGACCACGTCGTGGCCGGAGAGCACCTCGACCGTGGTCTCCTCGAGCACCCGGTCGGCCAGCGGCACCAGGTGCGGCTGCAGCGTGCCGAGCCGCTCGCCGGCGTTGGAGCCGGCGGTCACCGCCCCGATCTCGGCCTCGGGGTGCGCGAGCAGGAGGCGCAGCACCTCGCCCCCGGCGTACCCACTGGCTCCCGCGACGGCGACTCTGCGCTTCGACATGTGCATGACCATACAGACCCATGCATGGTTTCGCGAGTCGGGTTCCGAGGAGGGAGACGGTCAGGCGCGCTGGACCGCCCCGTGCCGCTCGGCCGCGAGCGCGACCGCCGCGTCGCGCGCGGCGGAGGTCTCGGCCTCGGTCAGCGTGCGGTCGGGCGCGCGGAAGCGCAGCGCGAAGGCGAGCGACTTGTGCCCCTCGCCGACCTGGTCGCCGGTGTAGACGTCGAACAGCCGCACCGACTCGCACAGCTCCCCCGCGCCCTCGCGCAGCGTCGCCGCGAGCTCGGCCGCCGGCAGGTCGGCCGGGACGATCAGCGCGACGTCCTCCTTGGCGACCGGGTACGTCGACAGCCGGGGTGCCGGCACGATCAGCGTCGCGCGCTCGAGCAGCTGGTCCAGGTCGACCTCGGCAACGGCCGTGCGTGCCGGCACGCCGTACGCCGTGCAGACGCGCGGGTGCAGCTCGCCGGCGTAGCCGATCGAGACCTCGCCGACGAGCAGCTCGGCGCAGCGGCCGGGGTGCCAAGGGGCGCGGGTCGCCGAGCGGACCGTGAGCTCGATGCCGAGCGCGGCGGCGACCACACGGATCGCCTCGATGGCGTCGGCCCAGATGGCCGGGCGGCCCTCACCCCACCAGCCGGAGCGGTCGCGGTTGCCCGTGAGGCCGAGCGCGAGGTGCAGCGGCTGGTCGGGCAGCGCCTTCTGCAGGTCGTCCCACTCCCCCTCGGTCGGGCGGCGGTCCACAGGAAGGATCGGCGCCGCGACCGTGCCGCGGGGCAGCGTGACCGTGGCGGTCTCGAACAGCGCGGTGTCAGTGATGCCGCGGCCGTGGTTGCGGGCGAGCGCCTTGAGCAGCCCCGGCAGCAGCGTCGTGGTCATCAGCGGCTCTTCGGAGCTGATCGGGTTGGCGATCCGCATGGCCTGCCGGCGGTCGTCGTCCTCGGGGACGCCGAGCCGGTCGAGGTCGCCGCTGCCCACGAACGGGAACGTGACCACCTCGACGTAGCCGGCGCCGGCCAGCGTGCGGCCGACCCGGCGGCGCAGCGACTGCGACGGCGTGAGCCCGCGGCCGGCGGGCGCGTTGGGCAGCACGGACGGAATCGCGTCGTAGCCGACGACGCGGGCGACCTCCTCGACCAGGTCGAACGGGTCGGTGAGGTCGGGCCGCCACGGCGGTGGGGTGGCGGTGAGCCGGTCGCCCTCGACGGAGACGTCGCAGCCGACCGCGCACCTGCGCGCGGTCGGCAGCGGCCTCGCAGATCGTCGGGTCGACGCCGCGCTCGTTGCGCTTGCCGGCCTCGGAGGTGATCTTGTGGCGCTTGCCGGTGCGGAACATCGACGTCGCGTCCCAGTGCGCCGACTCGATCAGCACGTGGGAGGTGGTCGCGGACATCTCGGTGGCCTCGCCGCCCATCACGCCACCGAGGCCGATGATCCCCGAGTCGTCGGTGACGACCAGGTCGCCGTCGGGGCCCGCGGTGAGCTCACGGGTGACGCCGTCGAGGGTGGTCAGCTTCTCCCCAGGGCGGGCGCGGCGGACGCCGACGGTGCCCTGGAGCTTGTCGGCGTCGTAGCCGTGGATCGGCCGCCCCATCTCGAGCATCACGTAGTTGGTGACGTCGACGGCGAGCGAGATCGGTCGCATCCCGGCGAGCTGGATCCGGCGCGCCAGCCAGTCCGGCGTGGGCGCCGTCGGGTCGAAGCCGGTGACCTCGCGGGCGACGAAGACCGGGCAGCCGACCGGGTCCTCGATCTTGACCGGGTAGCCGTCGTCGGTCGGCTCGGGGGTCTCGCGGTCGGCCGGGTCGTGGAACGGCACGTCGAAGCCGAGTGCCGCCTCGCGGGCGATGCCCCGGAGCGAGAGCGCGTAGGCCCGGTCGGGGTTGATCTCGAACTCGATGACCTCGTCGCGCAGCGGCAGCACGTCGAACGCGTCGTCGCCGGGCTTCCCCGCGTCGGGGGGCAGCACGATGATGCCGGCGTGGTCCTCGCCGAGGCCGAGCTCCTTGGCCGAGCAGATCATGCCCGCGGAGATGTGGCCGTAGGTCTTGCGCGCGCTGATCGCGAAGCCGCCGGGCAGCACGGCACCCGGGAGCACGACGACCACGAGGTCGCCGGGCGCGAAGTTGTGCGCGCCGCAGACGATGCCCTGCGGCTCACCCGTGCCGTTCGCGTCGCCGACGTCGACGGTGCACCAGTTGATGGTCTTGCCGTTCTTCTGCGGCTCGGGCTGCATGGTGAGCACGCGGCCGACCACCAGCGGGCCCTGGATGTCGTGGCCGGGCCGGTGGATCGCCTCGAGCTTGAGCCCGAGCGCGGTCAGCCGCGCCGCGAGCGCCTCGGTGGTGAGGTCCTCGGGCAGGTCGACGTACTCCCGGATCCAGGAGACGGGCGCCTTCATCTACTCAGATCTCCGATCCGAAAGCGGTGGTGAACCGGACGTCGCCCTCGAACATGTCGCGCATGTCCTCTGCGCCGTGGCGGAACATGAGGGTGCGGTCGATGCCCATGCCGAAGGCGAAGCCGGTGTAGCGGTCGGGGTCGACGCCGCACGCGACGAGCACGCGCGGGTTCACGACGCCGCAGCCGCCCCACTCGATCCAGCCCTCGCCCTTGCAGGTGCGGCAGGTCGCGACGTCGGGCTCCTGGCCGCGGCAGACGAAGCAGCGCAGGTCGACCTCGGCGCTGGGCTCGGTGAAGGGGAAGTACGACGGGCGGAACCGCGTGGTGATGCCGTCGCCGAACATCGCGCTCGCGAAGTGGTCGAGCGTGCCCTTGAGGTGGGCCATGGTGATGCCCTCGTCGACGACGAGGCCCTCGACCTGGTGGAAGACGGGGCTGTGCGTGGCGTCGTACTCGTCGGTGCGGAACACCCGGCCCGGGCACACGACGTAGATCGGTGGCTCGCGGGTCAGCATCGTGCGTGCCTGGACCGGCGAGGTGTGCGTGCGCAGCACGATGGCGTTCTCGGCCGGCTCCATCCAGAACGTGTCCTGCATGGTGCGCGCCGGGTGGTCCGGCCCGAGGTTCAGCGCGTCGAAGTTCAACCACTCGGCCTCGACGACCGGTCCCTCGGCGATCTCCCAGCCCATCGCGATGAAAACGTCGCCGATGCGCTCCGACAACGTCGTCAACGGGTGCCGCGCGCCGACGGGCGTGCGGTCCCACGGCAGCGTGACGTCGACGGTCTCCTCGGCGAGCATCCGCTCCTCGTGCTCGGCCTCCAGCACCTCCTGCCGGGCCGCGAGCGCCTGGTTGACCGCGGCGCGGGCCTGGCCGATGCGCATGCCGGCCTCCTTGCGCGCCTGCGGCGGCAGCGCGCCGATCTCCCGGTTGGCGAGCGCCAGCGGAGAGCGGTCACCCGCGTGCTCCGCGCGCACCCGCTTGAGCTCCTCGAGGTCGGACGCCGCCGCGATGGCTTCGAGTGCCGCGGCCCGCATGGCCTCGACCTCCTCCGCCTTGAGCGGGGTGACCTCGACCGGGTCGTAGTCGTTGTTGGGGCCGGACATGGGGTGAAGTCTAGGAACCGCGGGTCTCGCTCCACGAACCGGTTTCGTCCCGTGGCCCCGCAACCCCCACGTCCCAGGCCGACTCGCCCTTCGGGCGGGACGCGCGAGGAGTCACTAAATCAGCCTTCTCGGCGGCGTGTCGCGGCACAACTGACCCCTCGGCAGACGGGTTCAGGGTGGTCAGGAGCGCGTCAGTGCTCGAGGGCGTTGGCGGGCCAGAGGATCGTGATCCGGGCGCCGCCGCCGGGCGAGTCGTCGATCTCGACCTGGCCGCCGTGGGCGCGGACGAGTCCGTGGATGATGTACATCCCGAGCCCGGAGCCGCCGCGGGTGCCGTGCTTCCAGAACTTCGTGAACACCCGGCTGCGGATGTCGGGGCTGATCCCGTCGCCCTCGTCGTCGACGTGCAGCAGTACGCCGGGGAACGGGTCGTCGTCGGGCACCGGCTTCATGATCAACGAGACCCGCCCGTCGCCGTGGCGGATGGCGTTGTCGACGAGGTTGTGCACCACCTGGGCGAGCTTGTCGGGGTCGGCGTTGACCTGCGGCAGCTCGCCCTCCACCGAGAGCGTGATCTCGCGGCCGGTGCCGGCCCGGACCGACTCGAGCACCCGCTCCACGCCGGCGCGGAAGTCGAGCGGACGCGGGTAGAGCGACAGCCGGCCGGTGTCGATGCGAGCCACGTCGAGCAGCTCGGCGATCAGCCGGGTCAGCCGGTCGGCGTCGACGTTGACGGTCTCGAGCATCATCTGCTTCTGGGCGTCGTTGAGCTTGTCCCACTTCGCCAGCAGCGTCGCGACGAAGCCCTTGACGCCGGTCAGTGGCGAGCGCAGCTCGTGGGCGACGGTGGCGACCAGGTCGGAGCGCTCGCGGTCGAGCCGGGCGCGGGCCTTGGCCGAGCGCAGCGACACCGCGACGTACTGCACCGGCTCGCGCGCCGACGGCCGGACGATCCGCACCGTCACCAGCAGCTCGGTGCCGTCGGAGAGGAACCACGCCTGCTCGGAGAGGCTGGTGCGGGTGCTGAGGCCGTCGTACGGCGCCGCGGAGGCGTACCAGTCGTTGCCGTCCCGGTCGGCGAGCGCGACCACGTCCGCGAGGTGCTTGCCGACGCCGTCGGGGGCCTCGAGGAGCTTCGTGGCGCCGGCGTTCATCACCGTCACCAAACCCCGGTCGTCGGCGATCACCACTCCGTCGGGCAGCAGGTCCAGCAGGTGCTGGTCGGCTTCCCCGGCGGTCGACATGGGAGCAACTTAACCGTTCCGGGCGCGCCGGTGGGCCCGTGCCGAGGAGTAGAGACACACGGCGGCGGCCGTGGCGAGGTTCAGGCTCTCGGCCCGGCCGTGGATCGGGATGGCAACGCGATGGTCGGCGAGGGCGGCCAGGTCGTCGGGCAGACCCCACGCCTCGTTGCCGAACAGCCAGGCCGTCGGCCGGTCCAGCAGGCCACGCTCCTCCGCCTCGTCGAGGTCGGTCTCCCCCGCCCCGTCGGCGGCCAGGACGGTGAGCCCCGCCTCTCTCAGGCGTCGTACGACGTCCCGCGGGTCGCCTCCGACGGCCAGCGGGAGGTGGAACAGCGAGCCGGCGGTGGCCCGGACGGTCTTGCCGTTGAAGGGGTCGACCGAGCTGCCAGTCAGCACGACCCCGTCGGCGCCGGCCGCGTCGGCGCAGCGGATGACCGTGCCGGCGTTGCCGGGGTCGCGCACGTCGGCGCAGACGGCCAGGAGCCGGGGGCGCGCGTCGAGCAGGTCGTCGAGCGGCCGGTCGACGGCGCGGCAGACGGCGACGAGCCCCTGCGGATGGACCGTCTCGGCCAGCGACGCCAGCGCGGCCTCGTCGACGAGGTGCCAGGGCAGGCCGGCCGACGCCTCGTGGATCTCCGGGTGCTGCGCGGCCGCGCCAGGGACGGCGAAGACCTCCCGGACGCAGTTCTCGAGCGTCAGCGCCTCGCGGAGGGCTTGCGGGCCCTCGGCCAGGAAGAGGCCCAGCTCGGCCCGAGACGCACGACGGGCGAGCCTCCGGGCGGCTTTGACGCGGCCGCTGCTCTTGGTGAGCAGCGCCGCGTCCGCCGGGAGACCCGCCACGTGCGTGCTGGGTGCTTCTGAGGGCGAGACGCCGGTCAGGCGGTCGCCTCGGCCTGCTCGCGAGGCGCGTTGACGTCCTCGGGCAGGTTGGCCTTGGCGGTCTCGACGAGCGACGCGAAGGTCGCGGCGTCGTTGACGGCCAGGTCGGCCAGGATCTTGCGGTCGACCTCGACACCGGCGGCCTTGAGGCCCTGGATGAACCGGTTGTAGGTCATGCCGTTGGCGCGGGCCGCGGCGTTGATCCGCTGGATCCACAGCTTGCGGAAGTCGCCCTTCTTGGCCTTCCGGTCGCGGTAGCTGTAGACGAGCGAGTGGGTGACCTGCTCCTTCGCCTTGCGGTACAGGCGCGAGCGCTGGCCCCGGTAGCCGGATGCCCGCTCGAGGGTTACCCGGCGCTTCTTGGCGGCGTTGACCGCCCGCTTGACGCGTGCCACGTGTTACTCCTAAGTCCTCTGGTGCTGCTGGTGCTTCGTGATGTCAGGTGCTCGGCGCGCTCAGCGACCGAGGAGCTTCTTGACCTTGGCGGTGTCGGCCTTGGACACCTCGGTGGTGCCGGACATCCGGCGGGTCACCTTGGAGGCCTTGTGCTCCAGGTTGTGGCGCAGGCCGGTCTTCTGGCGGCGGATCTTCCCGGAGCCAGTGACCCGGAAGCGCTTGCTCGCACCGGAGTGCGTCTTGTTCTTCGGCATCGTCGTCTCAGTCCTTCTCGGTTCTCAGCGGGCGGCCCCGTCGTACCGCGGGGCCGTCTTGTTCTGTGTCGCCTGTGTCGCCTGGCTGGTGGCTCAGGCGTCGATCTCGGGGTCCAGGCTCTCGGAGCGGCGGCGAGGCTTCTTCTCCTCGGCCGGCGTGGCGGCCGCGCGCTGCGCGACACGCTCGGCGTGCTCGGCGTCCTGCTCGGCCTGGCGCTCGGCGGCGCGCTCGGCCTTGGCGGCCTGCACCTCCGCCTTGGCCTCGGCCTTCTTCTTGTGCGGGCCGAGCACCATGATCATGTTGCGGCCGTCCTGCTTGGGTGCCGACTCGACGAAGCCCAGGTCGCTGACGTCCTCGGCGAGGCGCTGCAGGAGGCGGAAACCGAGCTCCGGGCGGTGCTGCTCACGACCACGGAACATGATCGTGATCTTGACCTTGTCGCCCTGCTTCAGGAACCGCACGACGTGACCCTTCTTGGTCTCGTAGTCGTGCGCGTCGATCTTCGGCCGGAGCTTCATCTCCTTGATGACCACGTTGGTCTGGTTCCGGCGAGCCTCACGAGCCTTCTGCGCGGTCTCGTACTTGAACTTGCCGTAGTCCATGAGCTTGCAGACCGGAGGTCGCGCGGTGGGCGCCACCTCGACGAGGTCGAGGTCGGCCTCCTGCGCGAGCCGGAGGGCGTCGTCGATGCGGACGATGCCGACGGTCTCGCCGTTGGGTCCGACGAGCCGGACCTCGGGTACCCGGATCCGGTCGTTGATTCGCAGCTCAGTGCTGATGGGTCCTCCTGGGTCGAGTGCTGTGGTGGTGACCGTCGCGGGAGGAGTACGGCGTCCGGGAAACGTGCCCGGAGACGACGAAAGCCTCCGCGTGACGTGACAAGCGGAGGCCGGGAACCACGGAGCGCGTGCGCTCCACGGGACGGGACACGGGTGCCGCGCGAACCTACGGGTCGTGCGACTCTCGTGCCTCGTGACCGGACCCGACGACCTCGCGGTCGGTGCGGGTGGGGACGAGTGCCGTGGGGCCAGGTCCCGCTTGTCTGATCCGTTGGACTCAACCGGCGGCGCGCTCGGGATATTCCATCCCGGGCGCACAGACGGCCGACCCAGCAGATCGGTCCCGGCAAGGATAGCCCGACGGACCCTGCGGATGCACATCGGCGCGACCGTGACACCCTGGCGGCATGCCCGACGTGTCCGACCTGGGTCCCGCCTCCGCGCGTGACATCGCCGACGTACCCGCGCTCGAGATCGTCTCGACAGCCGCCCTGCACCTGATGAGCGCCGCCGCGGTGAACCTCGGCCTGGCCGAGGACCTGCCGGAGCACCAGGACCTCGACGAGGCCCGCACCCTGATCGAGGCGCTCGCGGGGCTCGTCACCGCCGGCGCTCCCCGCCTCGGCCACCACCACGCGGCCCCGCTGCGCGACGGGCTCCGCACGCTGCAGCTGGCGTTCCGGGAGGTCTCCGAGATCCCCGACGCTCCCGGCGAGGGGCCCGGCGAGAAGTTCACCGGTCCGGTCTCACCCACCCCCACGCGCCGTCCCTGACCCGGGAGAGGGTCCAGCCCTCCGCCAGCGCCTCGAGGTCCTCGCCCTCGACCACGAACAGCACCGGACCCGCCACATCCACGAGCAGCGCCTCGGCGCCGTCCTGACGCGCCGCCCGGGCCGCGTCGCGCGAGGTCACCGGCACCGGCCGCGCCTGCGGGTTCCAGCGCGCCATCGTCGCGGCCCCGCTGAACGACAGCAGCGCGGTCCGGCCGTCCCTCCCCCGCATCAGCACCGCGGCCATGTCGGAGGTCTTGTCGCGCTTCAGGCCCTGCTCGTCGACCTCGGACTCCCCGAGTACGGCGACGACCGGGACGAGCAGCCGGGCGTGCTGGAGCACGGCCAGCGTGTCGGCGTGGCGCACGTCAGGAGCCGCGTCGTACGCCGCGAGCGCAGCCTCGACCTCCGGTGCAACGGATCCGTCGTCGCCGGCGAAGCCGGGGTCGGGCAGGGAGCGCATCCTCCGATGGTCGCAAACCTCAATAGGTGAGTGTCTCGCTCGACAAAGACTAGTAACGTGGTCGGCATGCTGC